>SVIL01000026.1 GCA_015069505.1 Clostridiales bacterium | reverse complement strand
CCGACTGCACCGGTTGCCGCTGCGGTCGTTTCACTTGCCATGATAGAGCCTACGAATACACCGTTGTTCCAGTCTTTCGATTGATATACTAGCGGTGCGGTCTTAGCACGTCTGCCACCGAATACGATAGCGGATAGCGGAACGCCGTTGGGGGCTTCAAATTGATCAGAGAGGCAAGGACAGTTTACGGTAGGTGAAGTGAAACGGCTGTTGGGGTGTGCACCCTTAATCGGCTTGCCGTCTGCATCCTTCATATCGCCGTTCCAAGGATTGCCTTTCCAGTCGATTGCGTTCTTGGGTGGATTTTTATCAAGACCTTCCCACCAAATCGTGTTGTCGTCAAGGTTTTGAACGACGTTGGTGAAGATGGTGTTTTTCTTAGTTGATAAAAGTGCGTTGGGGTTAGACTTCATGTTGGTTCCGGGTGCAACGCCGAAGAATCCGTTTTCGGGGTTTACTGCCCAAAGTCTTCCGTCTTCGCCTACTCTTATCCAAGCGATGTCGTCGCCTACGCATTCAATCTTATAACCCTTATCCAAATAGAGTTGCGGGGGGATAAGCATTGCGAGGTTGGTCTTACCGCAAGCACTTGGGAAAGCGGCTGCGATGTATTTCTTTTCGCCCTTAGGATTAGTGATTCCGAGGATAAGCATGTGTTCTGCCATCCAGCCTTCGTTCTTTCCTAAGAAAGATGCGATACGAAGTGCGAAACACTTTTTGCCGAGAAGAACGTTACCACCGTAGTTAGAGTTGATTGACATAATGGTATTTTCTTCGGGGAAGTGCATAATGTATCTCTTTTCTTCGCAAAGTTCTGCGTAAGAGTGCAAGCCCTTAATGAAGTCGCCGTCGCCCAAAGCGTCGATAACCGCTTTGCCGACACGGGTCATTATTGCCATATTGAGTACGACGTAGATTGAGTCGGTAAGTTCGATACCTATCTTAGAGAATTTGCTTCCTACCGCACCCATAGAATAAGGGATAACGTACATCGTTCTACCCTTCATTACGTCTTTGAATAAACCGTTCATAAGGTTCATTGCTTCACCCGTTTCCATCCAGTTGTTGATGGGGGATGAATCTTCTTTACACTTAGAACAAATAAACGTTCTGCCTTCTACCCTTGCAACGTCGTTAATTTCGGTACGGTGCAAGTAGCAACCGGGCAACTTTTCTTGATTAAGTTTGATCAAAATCTTTTCATCAACCGCTTGTTGTCTTAAAGCTTCAAGTTGTTCTTCGCTTCCGTCAATCCAAACGATTTGATCAGGCTGACAAAGTTCTTTAGTTTGCTGGATAAAATCCAACACTTTTTTGTTAGTCGTCATAAAAAAATCTCCTTAAGTATTATACGGCGTTCGCCGTTTTATCTGTGATTATTTTGCGGTTTTACGATAAAATTATACGAAAAGCCTAATATTTTTTACCCGTAACTTACTACTAAATTTACACGTAAAAACACCGCTTCTGTTTGCCCCAAGCCAAAAAAACTTCTCTTGTACGGCATTATACATTATACACTAAATTTAAAGGCTTGTAAAGTTAAAAATAGCAACTTTTTATTAAAGATTAAAAAATTTTAATTTGGGTTTTTTACCACCCCCTTTTTACAATATTCGACAAGATTGTTATAACTCTTTAATATTTTGCGTAATTATTATATATATAGTTTTACCATAACTTGTTTTCGAGGGACGTATGAATTATTTTAAGAAGGTCTTAATCATAAAAGAAGTGTGCAACGGGTTTAGCGGAAACGGTAAGCCTTTAAGCGGAATTTGTCGGTTAGAGTCTGAGGTAGGCGTGCAAACTATATCCCTATCCTTTATAAACGTAAGCGGTGTAAACGGCGGCGAATACGTCGCTTATCTTATGTTTAAAGATAAATACACCCTTTCTATCCCGCTTGGGATAAGACCGTCAAGCCTAACCCGTTCAATAGACAAAGTGGTAGGCGACGAGTTTTGCGTAGGGCTGTTCTTTATTAAAGACGATTTGCCTCTACTTATCGCTTTTGCCACCACTTCTAACGTTCTTGACCAAAACCTTCTCAAAAAAACGGTGGTGGACAAAATTTTAAGCGAGCGAAAGTTTAGTAAAAAACCCACCAACGATTACGACGACGAAGCGGTTGCGACCGAAAACTATTTTTTGTTTGAAGATAAACATAAAGACCATATCGTTTGCGGGGGTAAAGAAAATGGGGATATACGAGATGAAGATGATGTGTCTTATTCGGGATGCAAAGAAAAAACGAAAAAAGAATCGGATAACCGTACTTTCTTTGAAGATGAAACGAACGCTTCTTTCTGCGAGGGAAGTGAAATCCGTAAGCCGTATTACCTATCCGCAAAAGCCGAATTAGATAAGATTTTTTTGACCTTTCCAAAAGACGAACTTTTGAGTAGGATGATTGAGGAAAGTCAATGGGCAAGGATAAATTATACTGCGGATAAGTATTACGTGGTGGGTGTGGTTAAAGAAAACGGAAAGGAAAAGTTTATTTGCTACGGCGTACCCGCACCCTGTTTTTGCGAACCACCAAAGGAACTGAAAGGGTACTGCTCTTTCGTTCCTCAATCGGTATTCGACCTTAAAGGAAAGGGGTACTGGATGATGTTTCAAGACGCTTTTACGGGCGAGTGCGTTAAGCCAAACGGATAAATAAACATCTAAAACGGCTGGGTTGTTGACTTACCGCAAGTAATGTGATAAAATTCAAGTAATCATTACTTTTTAAGGAGTAGTTATGTTCGATATACTCGTAATTGACGACGACAAAAACAGCCGTAGCCTTATGTCCGCAGTCCTAACCCACGACGGTTACAGGGTTTACTGTGCGGAAAACGGCGTAGCGGGACTTGCCGTTATGGATAAGCAACACGTTGACCTTATAGTCTTAGACGTTATGATGCCCGAAATGGACGGGTACGATTTCACAAAAACCGTGCGTGAAACTAATGCGGAAATGCCTATACTTATGGTATCCGCAAAAATCTTAACCGAGGACAAAAAGAAAGGATTTATGCTCGGCATAGACGATTATATGACCAAACCCATAGACAACGAGGAATTTTTGCTTAGGATTAAGGCACTTCTTCGCAGGGCGAAAATAGCAAGCGAAAAGAAAATTGTCGTTGGGGATGTCGTTTTAGACTACGATTCTTTGACCGTAACGAAAGGCGAGCAAAAAGAAGAACTTCCGCAAAAAGAGTTCTTGCTTTTGTATAAACTTTTATCCTTCCCCGACAAAATTTTTACCAGAATACAACTTATGGACGAGATTTGGGGTATGGACTGCGATACGGGCTGGGAAACGGTTACCGTGCATATTAACAGACTTCGCAAACGGTTTGAAAAATTCACTGAGTTTGAGATCGTTTCGGTGCGTGGATTAGGTTATAAGGCGGTCAAGAAGGTATGAAAAACAACAATCTAAAAGAAGTCAGCCACTTTACTTTTTTGTTTATTCTATCCGCACTCTTAACCATCGTCGCCACCATTTTTATAGAAGTCGTTGTTGGGTTTATACTCTTCAACACGGGTGTTTTTGAAGAAGCGGTTAAAAACAATACCCTGCTATGGATTATCGTTATGATTATCAGCGGTAGTATTATAATCGGCGTATTCCTTTCCGTTTTGTTTAGTAGGTTTATTCTTAACCCCGTAAACAAACTTATCGACGGTATAAACAGGCTATCTAGCGGAAAGTATAAAACGCAAATTTACCTCGGCAAAAACCATATGGTTAAAAACCTTGCCGATTCGTTCAACTCTTTGGCGAACGAACTCGACAGTACCGAACTTTTAAGGTCGGACTTTACCAACACCATTTCCCACGAACTTAAAACCCCTATCGTTTCCATTTACGGATTCGCAAAGGTGTTAAACAGCGGTGAACTTTCGCCCGAAAAGCAGAAAGAGTATCTTGAAATTATCGAAACCGAAGCCAAACGGCTTTCGGATATGGCGATGGGGATTCTTAACCTAACCAAAATCGAAAAGCAAGAGATTTTGACCGAAAAACGCCCGTTCAATTTGTCCGAACAAGTCAGAACGGCAATATTGCTTTCTGAAAAGGCGTGGGCGGAAAAGAAGTTAGAGTTTAATCTTGACTTTGATGAAATCACTATCGTCGCCAACGAGTCGCTTTTACAACAGGTTTGGATTAACGTTATCGACAACGCTATTAAATTTTCTAAACCCGAAACGGTCATCGACCTTTCGATATCCCAAACCCACGATTTAACGACGGTAAAGATTAGCGACGTGGGAAAGGAAATCTCACCTGACGACTTACCCAAAATCTTTAACAAGTTTTATCAAGCCGATTCGTCAAGGTCCACGCACGGCAACGGGATAGGGCTATCCCTCGTTAAAAAAATAGTTTCCTTGCACGGTGGCGAAGTCGTTGCAGAAAGCCACGACGGTGTAACGACTTTTACGATAACCCTACCAAACTCTTAATAAATTATAATACAAGAAGTTAGAAACTTGCTTGCAAGGGTTTATAACTTCGCCGTGTTTCAAACGAGAAGTGCAAAAACGATTAGTTTTTGCGGTAAAACGTAAGTTTTACAAATTATGAGCATAGCGAAGTGGTTTTACTTCTTTTAGTTTTTAATATCGGAAGTTGGGCGTTTGCTTGCAAGGACGCACAACTGATGTTTTTTCAAACGAGAAGTGCAAAAATAGAGATATTTTTGCGGTAAAACGCAAGTTTTACAAATTATGAGCATCTGCGAATAATTTACTTCTTATAGTTTATAATATCGGAAGTTGGGCGTTTGCTTGCAAGGACGCACAACTGATGTTTTTTCAAACGAGAAGTGCAAAAATAGAGATATTTTTGCGGTAAAACGCAAGTTTTACAAATACACGAGCATAGCGAAGTGGTTTTACTTCTTTTAGTTTATATCAAAAAGGCGGTTAATTAACCGCCTTTTTATTTTTACATTAATAATTCGCCGTTTGACGAAGATATTACCTTAAACATTTCCACTTGCCTACCGCTCACCGCATCAATATACACGTAGTAAATTTCCCCCTCGCTTTCGCCGGAAAATTCATAGCACAATTTTTCCGATGAGTTACCTATCGGCACCAACGCAAGCCTTGCCGACTGCACTTCAATATGGTCGCTGACGCTTGCCATTGCCTTTTCTTCAGACAACTTTGCCGAAGGGATGGTTCGTTCGTGGTGGTTCATATAATACCCCGTACTCTCGTACCCGATTACCTTATTCGTATTTGAACATACCCTTACTTTTATTAGGTCGGAATACACTATAACCCCCGCATCTTCCACGGCAAAGTTTATGGTATAAACGTTGTTTGCAAGATTTATCCACACGGGCTTCATATCCTTAACGTTTTGGTTTTCAATAAACTTTAAGGCGGTTTCTATGCAGTCGCTACTGTCAAAGGCCTGACTTTCACAATTTCCCGCACAATCGAACATTATAAGATGCCCGCCAACCTTTGATATCTGTGCGTAAAGTTCCTCATCACCAACGCTCGCTTGTACGTTGTAGCACGGCATATTAGAGTTGGTTTCGCCAACGCATTTAACGTCCTCTAACGGATAGTCCTTAAATATCTTTTGGAAAGTTTCTTCCGCCTTGGCTTTGGTAATTTCGCTTCCTTTAAGCCCCTTTATCTCTCGGCTATCTAATCCATCCGAAAACGGTCCGTCGTAGATGAGTTCGGGAAAATCCACCGACATATTTTGCAAGGAATTAAACTCTAACAAAATAGGGTCGTTTTCACTCGCCTTTAACAAACTGTCAAACGAATAGTCCCCGCTTAGGTTTCCGCTAATCCTATTTAGCGATTCTTTAAGTTTTTTGTTCGCCTTGTAAAGGGTTACAAGATTTTGCATATCGCTACTCGTAAGCGTGTCCCCGTTTATAATCTTATTGTTTAGATATTTTGAATAATCGCCTATCTGATTGATTAGTTTAGTGGTAAAAAACTTGCTTTCGTCGTGTATGGGTAGTTGCTGAAAATCGTTTTCGGCAAGTTCGCTATTGATAGCGGTATCCACAAGATATTTTTGCATAGCACCACTATCCTTGGTTACGAGAATTTTGGATAGGTTTAAGTCTATGTTGTCCACCTGTTCTATCGTATCGTAAAAAGATTTTGAATACCCCGCTTCAAGCAAATCCCCGTTGGTCGAGGGATTGACCATCATAAAAGTCAACGCCGATGCCAAAAGCACGCTTGCAACGCCAAGCGTCACCGTAGCAACTATCCAACCGCCAAAGCCGTGCCGTCTTTTTTTATTCTCTTGACGGTGTCTGCGTTTAAGTTCGTCTCTTTTAGCACGCTTTTCCATTTTCTTGTGTTCAAGTTCGGCTTTTAACCTTATTCTTTCCCTTTCGGCGTTAGCCATTGCCCTTTCTCTTTCGGCTTGTTTTTGTGCCTTAATCCTTGCAAGTTCTATGCGTTTCTCCGCACGAATCCTCTCTCTTTCCGCACGCACTCTTTGTTGCTTTATAGCCCTTTCACGGCGAGCGTCTTCACCATTTTTCTTATCGTTACTTCTTTTTATAGCGTTTTCCGTCTTTTCAACGGCGTTATTTTTCTTTTCTTCCATAATCCCCCCTATTTCGCAAATACGTGATTACCTATCGTAACCGTGGTCTGTCTTGTAAAAATCCAAGAACTGGTTGCCGTTCTGGGGTTATAATAATATATCGCCCCGTAGGTCGGGTCCCAACCGTTTATTGCATCGAGTGCCGCCTTTCGTGCCGAAGAGTTTGGCGAAAGGTTTATTTGCCCGTCGTCAACTGCGGTGAACGCATATCTTTGATAAATTACGCCCGACATAGTGTTGGGGAACGCCGAACTTCTCAGTCTATTCATCACGACCGCCCCAACCGCAACTTGGCCTACGTAACTCTCGCCACGGGCTTCGCCGTAAATCAACCTTGTTAAAAGTTCTATGTCCGATTGACTGTATCCGCTGGTCGATGAACCGCTATCCCCACTGCTTATACCAAGTGCTTTGAGCGTTTGATTGCCCACGATACCGTCAACCTTAAGTCCGTTCTTCCTTTGAAAGTACTTGACGGCTTCTTTGGTTTGTGAACCGAATATTCCATCTACGCTTCCTTTATAATACCCCCAGTTTTTGAGTTTGGTTTGAACCGTTCTGACCGTACTACCCGTACTGCCCTGCTTTAGCGTTACTGCGTAAACAGTTTCGGTCGGCATAGCGTTAGTTATGGTCGTTGAAACGCAAAAACAGGTTACGAACGCCATAACAAAAAGCGTAGTAATCTTAAAAATCTTCTTCATTTTTCCTCCCTTATTTATCTTTAAAAAATTCTCTAATTACGTTCAGTATCTTACTTTGATAAACGTATCCGCCGCCTTCCCCCACAAAGCATAGGGGCGGATAGACCACGCACCACCAGTTATCACCTTTGCCATCGCCAAGTTCTATGATAAGTGCGTCGTAATAACCGCTCTCTAAAACCACGTCGCCGTAAGCCCTAGTCGGAAATTCCTCAGCGGTGAGTTTTGCTTTTGACCGATAACAAAACCCCTTAGTCTCTAAAACCCTATCGCAAACGGCTTCTATCAAAGAAATGTTTTCTTTAATAACCCTTTCCGCATCACTTTTAGTACTGCACTCTGCAATCTTCGGGGTCATAAATTCAACCACCGAGTTTTTTACTAAAAGTTTTACCGACTGGTCAACTTCAAGGTTAGAGTTTGCACGGATGTGAATCCTTAAATACTCGGTTTTTTGGTTGGTCGTAAAAAAGCCCATACCGAACGCCGTCAAAAATATTATGGCTAAAGTTAAAAAAGTTATGCACGTTTTTTTCATAAATTTATCCCCTTAAAAAACTTTGATTACACTACCCGTTTATTGACTGATATTTTAATTTTTATACTTTAATTTTAAAAATAAAAAGAGGTAGGAACTCTTTCCAACCTCTATCTATTACGTGTTAAACGGAAACCGCTTTTATTAAACTGTCTTTATATTTATCTTTTAATTTGTTATACCCCTCGTCAAGGGCTTTTTCGTCCTTAAACAACCCGTAAACGGCTGACCCGCTTCCCGTCATAAGCGACGCAATAGCACCACTACTATCTAAATCTTTAATCTTATCTTTAAGCCGTGGCAATAAGATTAAGGCGGGGGGATATAAGTCGTTTTTAAGATAACCATAAAACTCGGCTTGATTATTTTCGCACGATTTAATAGCTAAATCGGTAGTAGGCAAAGCCCTTTCCTTTGCCTTGTCAAAGAGTGCGTAACACTCTTTTGCGGAAATCGAAACGTCGTCCGAGATAATCAAAACATAAAAATCTTTTTTGGCGTTGACGGGCGTAATAATATCCCCTCTACCACTAAGCCTGCAAAGACCACCGTCTATCATATACCCCGAATCGCTACCTAATGCGTTTGCAAGAGAGAGTATATCTTTATCTTTTCCAAACAATTCCCTCATCCCTTTAAGCACGCCCGCAATATCCGCCGATGAACCGCCAAGCCCCGCACCTACGGGGATGTGCTTATCGACGATTATATCCACGCCCGCAACGTTATAGGTATCCCTAAACAGTTTTGCGGCAAGGTATGCGTTGTTTTTATGTTTTTTGCACACTGCGTCAATTCCCGTGGTCTTTAAGGTTATACGCCTATCTTCACGCTTAGTGATGGTGATATAGTCGTACACCGAAATTGAAGTAACCAAGGACGATATGGGATGAAAATTATTCTGTTTTTCTTCAACGTCTAGCGTAAGGTTTATCTTCGCCGCCGCCTTTATATTAACTTTTTTCATAAGTAAATTCATTATATCACTTTTGTCTGTAAATTACAATCCTTTCTTTGCCCGAAAGTGGAAATTGCAAGTCTTTGTTTAATGCGACTAGTTCCTCAGGACACACGTTAAGCCTCTTTGACATACTCCACAAATCTTCGCCACCGAGCGGAATATACACGCTAAAAGCAGTATTTGGCAACTTCTTTTCCCCCACGCCCGTTATGGATTTTAAGTAGTTAATGCACTCTTTTTTATACGGATACGCCGTAAACACCACTTCAGCTTTTATCAAAACGGTGGATAGAGAGTTTAGGCTAAATTCAGAATTTTTAACTGTGGCTATTATATTGCAATCCTCTGCACAACAAAGGCATTTATCTAAGGTTACACTAAACGGCGTTTCAAGTGGCGTGGAAAACTTTTTGCCACCTTCCGCAAAAACGTATGCGTTTAGGCTTAACACCCCTTCTATGGTACAGTTATCTTCTTGCCTAAAAGATTTTACTATCTCTATCCTTTCCCCGCCAAGACCTATGATCTTACAGTCCTCACTTAGTCCGTTTATAGGCGATTCCCCTTCAATTTTTAGGGTATAACTTATAAGTTCACAAGGGTTAAAATAACTCTCTTTACCCCTCTCAACGTTTAAGTCCTCTTTTAGACTAAACGCATCGGTAACGAGGCTAAAACTATCCTCTGACAAAACTTCGCCCGTAAAATGCAAGTTTGCACTTATCTCTACTACGCTTTTAGAACTGTCTGGGTCAACGGATATATCCGTCTTAAAGGTTTTAACGACCGCCTTTGCAATAGCCTTTAAGGTAGGCATTGCCTCGCCGTATTCAATCTCTATCCTAAACGGAAAAGCCCTTGATTCTTTTACTATGCTTTTTTCTTCGTCCGCTTTCATTAGCAGTGCGTTAAAAATCACTTCACCGTCCGCAATAACGCACCCCACCCCGCTTTGTGCGTTGGTTACCACGCATTTGACGGTGTTGGTTAAAACTTCTTTTACGGGGTAAGATAATTCAAACTCTTCCTTTACGGGATAGGTTGCGTTTTGAAGCCCTAAACTTTTAACTACGCCTATATCCGACCTATCCACCACAAGCCCCTCGCCACCGCTTACGATTTGCAAGTTCTTGTTACCCGTAACGACTGCCGTAACCGAAATATTTGCCGTTACCACCGCTTTGGGCTTAGAAACGTCGAGCGAAGTTTTATCCACCGCCACTACTACGTCCGCCTTGTCGCCATCCCTTAACAAATCGCTGTTAAGCCTACCCGCATACTCGCCACCGCACTCGTACTTTTTCAAAAGATTTTCATCGTCTTGGTAAAAGATTTGGTAAATAACGTTTCCGCCAAAATCCAAACTGCCGTCGGTGATTTTGTTTTCGGTGACGCTTACGAACGCGTTTATTTCAAGCACACGGATAATAGAACTTGACGGGATATCCGTTCGGCTTTCCACTTTTAATTTATCGTTTAGCCTTAGCCCCGTACCGTTTAACGATATATTTTCAAAAATAGGTTCTTGCATAACTCCTCCTAAAAAACTGCGTTATCAATACAGTTTATAGTTTGAAAATTTGATTTATGACAAAAACACAGCAAAAAAATTACCCCAAAACCAAAAAGTCTTGGGGTAAATAACCATTTTATAATGCCTTTAATAATTAAACCGCGGATTTTTTAACAATGGCTTCGGTTACGTCGGTTAAAACCAAAACGCCGTCTTGGTTATAAACGTAAATGGTAACTTCAACTATCCCGTTTTTAGCGTTTCTCTCGGTAAGATTTGTCACCACCGCCTTAGAGGAAAGCACGTCCCCCGCAAAAACCGGCTTAAACCACTCGATTTTGGTGGACTTACCCGCAAGAAGTTCCTCGCCGAAAATATCTACTTTAAGATACTCTGCCCAAACAGCCATAAAAGACATAACGCCCGGGGCTATAACTCGTTTAAAAGGGGTCTTTTTTGCATATTCTTCGTCGATATGTAGCGGAATATTATCGTAACGAGAAGCAAAACTAAGCATTTCGTCCTTTTTTATCTCTACGGGGGCTATCTCGATTTCATAGCCTAACTTAATATCGTTAAAATACATTTTTCACCTATCCTTTTACAAATTAATTTACAGAATAATCCTTCTTAAACCCGTGGGAGCCGAAAATTTGCCAACTACCAACGCCAAGCCTTTGCAAAATAGCCTTTCTCTCTTGACTACATAAGGTAGGGTCCGTTTCCACCGAAGTCATAAGAATAGGTGCGTACTTGTTGTATTCCGCTTGCTCTACGGTAAGCCCGTGAGTATTGACGTAAATATCGCCCGAAAACACTATTTTGTGCGTATAATCTATCAGCACTATTTCCCCTGCCAAGTGTCCGCCTTTGCCTTCGTAAACCTCAAAATGCAATTCGCCAAAGTCAAAAAAGCCTATCTGCGTTAACGGTTCTCTTAAAAACTCTTGGTCCTTCCACGGCGTAATAACCTTTTCGGGGTTTACCGCCTTATACTCGGTAAGAATTTTACAAATTTTTATGTACGGCATATGAAGGGGGTTTTCTTCACGATACCCGTTTTTGCCTTCGTATTCCTTTCTTAAACAACTTGCGGTTTTTGGGCTTGCAATGACCTTGTCAAATAGCGGTAAAAGTCCACAATGGTCAACGTCTGCGTGGGTGACCAAAACGGTTTTTTCCATTTTGTCAAAATCGGGAAATAGTTTCCTAAATATCCCTATCATCTCTGCACCGTAACACGCATACCCACTATCTACAAACAGCACCTCGCCTTGGCTTTTAACGATTATCGTATTGCTACCGCAAGGCGGTTCAATTAGTATAATTTGGCTATCTTGCCCTACGCTGTGCGTGCTTATTCTGGGATTAAAGTTTTCAGACTTTGAACGAGCGATAAGTTCGGCAAACTTGCCTATGCTATCAAACGTGCGATACGGGGATAAGCCTTGTTCGTCAAGGGTCTGCATGGCAAGATTAACGTAAACCAACAGTTCTCGGCTTCTATCTTCAGATATACCCACCACCTTTGACAACCCCGAAACGTAAGCGTTATAAAAAATACTGTTGTCGTAAACCTTTTCACAACTATTATATTCTATAACCCTAACCTTACAAATCTTTTCGGCTTGTTCTAAAAACTTGGTTATCTTATCGTAATCGGGGGCGTATAGCCCCATCTTAAAGTTTTGATAGTCCGTTCCGTTCTCTTGTGAACTTATATACGAAATATTAAAATTAAATTCGTTTATAAGCGTCAAAACTTCGGTAACGCTACCAGGCTCGTCTTTAAGACAAAACTCTATCAAAACGACGTTGGTTTTGTCTATATCGTTTTGTAAGTAACCTATTTTTTCAAGTTCTTTATCCGCCTTTTTTAACTGTTCTTGCGTACCTTCTACGTCGATAAACAAAGTGTGCGAATCAATCGCTTTATTATAACTTACACGGGTAATATTTACGTTGAGCAAAGAAAAACATTTACTCGCCTTCAAAAATGCACCGATATGGTTTGGCATAGAAGTTATATAAGTCTTCTTCATAATCTTCACCTAACCTAACTATCTATATTTTGCTTTTTTAAAGGCTTATTTTTTTAATTTTTCTAAGTCGTTTTTACGGATTTCCACACGCCTTACTTTACCGCTTATGGTCTTAGGAAGTTCGTCAACGAACTCGACTATTCTCGGGTACTTATAAGGTGCGGTATGCGTTTTTACGTATTCCTGAATTTCCTTTTTCATCTCGTCCGTACCGACCTTGCCCTTTACCAAAACGATAGTCGCTTTAACGATTTGACCACGAACTTCGTCGGGGACGGGGGTGATTGCACACTCTAATACGTACGGCAATTCCATTATTACGCTTTCAACTTCAAACGGCCCGATACGATAGCCCGAAGATTTTATAACGTCGTCGATACGACCTACATACCAAAGATATCCGTCTTCGTCCATCGTCGCTTGGTCGCCCGTATGATAATACCCGTCGTGCCATACTTCGTTGGTCTTTTCTTCGTCAAGGTAATAGCCGATAAACAATCCGCAAGGAACGTTATCTTTAACCCTTATGCAGATTTCACCCGTATCACCCGTCTTACACTCGTTGCCGTCGGGGTCTAAAACCACTACGTCGTAGAGTGGGCTTGGTTTACCCATTGACCCTATTCTTGGTGTTGAGCCTACGAAGTTTGCGATTGAAAGGGTGGTTTCCGTTTGACCAAAGCCTTCCATTATGGTTAGCCCAGTTGCCTTTTTGAATTGATTGAATACCTCGGGGTTTAACGCCTCGCCTGCCGTAGTTGCGTATTCGATAGACGAAAGGTCGTACTTGGACAAGTCTTCTTTGATAAAGAATCTATACATAGTGGGTGGGGCACAGAAGGTCGTGATGTGGTATTTTGCGAACATCGGCAGAATGTCTTCGGAGTGGAATCTGTCGAAGTCGTAGGTGAATACACCTGCTTCGCATAGCCATTGCCCGTAGAGTTTGCCCCAAAGTGCTTTACCCCAACCCGTGTCGGATATGGTAAAGTGCAACCCGTTTGGATTTACGTTGTGCCAGTGTTTTGCGGTCGGGTAATGCCCCAAAGCATATTTATAAGAGTGGGTTGCTATACGTGGATAGCCGGTCGTACCCGAAGTAAAGAGCATAAGCATAGGGTCGTTTCCGCAAGGGGTGTTTTCCGTACGGTAATAGTGGGTACTGAACCTTTCCATCTCTACGTTAAAGTCGTGCCAACCGTCCTTATTGCCACCTACTAAAACTTTAACCATACCGGGGAATTTATCCGCAGCCTTTTCAGCCTCGGTGGAAACGTCGCCGTCAGCGGTACAAACGATTGCTTTTACCTTTGCGGCTTTATATCTGTAATCAAAGTCGTGTTCTACCAGTTGGTTTGTCGCAGGGATTGCGATTGCACCGATTTTGTGAAGTGCAAGCATACAGAACCAGAACTGATAATGTCTTTTTAACACGAGCATAACCGTATCGCCCTTTTTGATTCCGAGCGTTTCAAAATAGTTTGCGGTCTTTGCCGAATACTTTTTCATATCGCTAAACGTAAAACGCCTATCCGTCTTATCGTTTGCAACCCACATCATCGCAAGTTTGTCAGGGTCCTTTTCAGCGATAGCGTCAACGCAGTCGAACGCAAAATTGAACTTGTCGTCGTTCTTAAACTTTATACCGCTAAATACGCCGTTTTCATCGTAAGAAGATTCAACAAAGTCATCTGCAACGACCCTGGTTTCTTTCTTTTTGGCAGCGACCTTTTCGGCAACGATAGGTGCTTCGGGGTATTCTTCGCTAACCGTACCCGTTTGTGGGTTTAATACTACGGCGTGGAATTCGCAACCCTCTTTAGATACGGCTATCATGCCGTGCGGGATAATACTGTTATAGAATATAGAGTCGCCCTCGTTAAGCACGTCAACGTGGTTGCCGACCTGAACTTTAAGAGAGCCTTTAACTATAACGTCGAACTCTTGACCGTTATGAGAGTTTAATTTGATGGGTTGGTTTTGTTCTTCTTCCAAATACGGGAACTTAACCAAAAACGGTTCTGCAAACTTGTCCTTAAACTTAGGTGCAAGGTTGTTATACACTACGCCGTGCTTCTTAACTATTTTAAGACCTTCGTTCTTTCTGGTAATGGTGAAAGACGAAAGGGTGGTACTTGTACCTTCAAGTATGTCCACGACCTCAACACCGCAAGCCTTAGCACATTTATAAATAAACGTAAAACTAAAATCAGCCTCACCTGCTTCCAAAACCTTATAGTCGTCCAAAGAAACGCCCGTAAGTTTTGCTAATTGTTCTTGCGTGTAACCACTCGCCTCACGCAAGTCCTTGATTCTACCTGCAACTTCTTTCAAACTGTAATCCATTGTTTTTGCCTCCTTCTTTTTTGAAAAACCTTTTTTGATTACAAAGATGAATAAAACAAAAAAAACCGCCTCAAAGATTTCGCTTTGAGACGGGTATAATTACTACACTCGCGGTACCACTCAAATTACGGAAAAAATCCGTCACTTACCGAACTCTAACAAGTCCTTTGCCTTTACGCAGCAATACGGAAGGAATCTACTAAGCGTTAACCTTTCGGTCCTTCGACTCAGGGGTGATAAGTCATTGGGTCAATCTACTGTTGCCTTGCACCAAACGGCAACTCTCTGAAAGCGTCCTAAACCCGACCGTCCTCTTCATAGTCTTTTTTGTGATATTCAAATTTAAGACAAATTTTACTCTTTAAAAATCCGTTTGTCAAGCAATTTTCAAAAATTTTTTTAATTTTTTTAGATGGGTTTATATTAAAACCTTGACCCCGCCCAAATAAAAAGCACCGTCTTTTTAGGCAGTGCTTAGTAGATTTTGTTATTTAGTTTTTAGGTTTACTTGTTTGTTAATTCGCTAAACCACTTTTTTAATGAGTTAGTGCCTTTATTCTCCATTATTATTTCACAAGGCACTTCTTTGCTCATAAGATCTCTTTGCAAATAAATTATGTTCAATACTTTATAAGAAAATGCAATTTTTAATAAGCAATACGTCAATCCCGCAGTGACCAAACCGATAACTTGCCATATAAACCAAACGAGAAATGCACTGGGTAAATACATAACCCCATAATATTCTTCGGGACGGTAATAACTCCCTCCTTCATATTGAAAAACCGATGGGTCAACGATTCCCCAAATAAAGAAAAGCACTATTATTGAAATAGCAATAATCATTGGTGCAACCTAATAAAAACGGAACCTCTTTAGTTGGTTTTTTTCTAACTCTAAATTTTCTTTTGCTTTGTTTTCTTCCATATAAAAACCTCCATTTTATTGTATTATAGCAAGTCTTTTAAGACTTGTCAAGTATTTTAAGACTTAATTATAATATAATAAAGGTATGGAATTTAAAGATAGGTTAAAAGAATTAAGAGTTTCTAAAAATCTAAGTCAAATGCAACTTGCAAATTTGCTTAAAATTAGTCAATCTGCCATTGCGAAATGGGAATTAGGAAAAACAGAACCAACGGCAAGTGCAATAATTGCAGTGGCAAAATTTTTTAATGAAACAACCGATTATATTTTAGGAATAGAAGATTAAACCTCGCTTTGTTAAAGCGAGGTTTTTATTCTTGTATATTTTTATTCTTCTTCAAAGTTTGTAAAGGTATATACCTTTCCGTCCTTTTTTACGCTATATACTAGTTCTTTTTTAGTGTATTTTGAAAAACTTTAAATTGCTTTTT
>SVIL01000025.1 GCA_015069505.1 Clostridiales bacterium | reverse complement strand
TATAGCAAGCCCTGCGGTAACGCTTCCGCCCGGACTATTTATATATAATGATATATCTTTATTCGGGTCTTTACCTTCTAAATAAATAAGTTGTGCAACGACCGTGTCAGCAACGGCGTCGTTAATTTCACCCGTTAAAAATATAATTCTATCCTCAAGTAATCTTGAATATATGTCGTAACTTCTTTCACCCTTGTTAGTTTGTTCAACTACGTAAGGCACCACGGTATTTTTTACTTGCATTTACGCACCTTTTAATTTATTTTATTTCGTTAACCGATTTCAAAAGTTCAAAGAACTTCTTGATGATGATTTCGTTCTTGATGTAATCGAGTTGTCTTGCACCCATATTCTTTTCGATATCGGGAACGGGTTTGTCTTGGGCTTTCGCCATTTCTTCAACCCTTGCCTTTACGTCGTCGTCAGTTGCTTCAATCTTTTCGGCTTCGATAATTTGTTCGATTACGAGTTGTGACTTAACGATTTCCTTTGCTTGGTCTTCATAGCCTTTGCGGTATTCGTCCATAGTCTTGCCCATATACTTTAAGTAGTCTTCAAGTTTTAAGCCTTGGTAAGAAAGCCTATAAGCCATTTCTTGAACCATATTGTCGATTTGACGTTCAATCAAAGCGTCGGGGATTTCAACTTCGGTGGTTTCTGTTATCTTTTTAATAATTTCGTCTTCAAGTTCACGTTCAGCCTTGTCAGCGTTTTGCTTTTCAAGTTTTGCCTTAACTTCGGTCTTGTAAACTTCAAGAGTTTCAGCACCAACGGCTTCCTTTACAAACTCATCGTTGAGTTCGGGAAGTTCTTTCTTTTTGATTTCGTGAAGTTTGATTGCAAATACTGAATCTTTGCTTTTAAGGTTTTCAGCGTGGTATTCATCGGGGAATTTTACGTTGATGTCCTTTTCGTCACCGACGTTCATACCGATAATTTGTTCTTCAAACCCGGGGATGAAAGATTTGCTTCCGATAACCAAGGTTTGTTTTTCAGCCGTACCGCCGTCAAACTTAACGCCGTCAACGCTACCTGAGTAGTCGATAATAACGGTATCGCCGTCCGCAACTGCCCTGTCGGTTACTTCAACCATACGGGAATTGCGTTCTTGCAAACGAGCAAGGTCTGCGTCGATATCTTCATCCTTTACATTATATACCTTTTTCTCAAAAGTTATACCTTTATAAGCACCGAGTTTAACTTCAGGTTTAACTGCAACAACTGCGAGTATGGTTATACCCTTGTCGGATATATCTTTAATGTCGATTTCGGGTTGTGCGATTACTTCGATAGAAGGTTCTTTATCTAAAACTTCACCGTAGTATTCGGGGAAAGCGATATTGATTGCGTCTTCATAGAAGATGCCCGTGCCGTAGGTTGATTCAAGAAGGTGTTTTGGAACTTTACCCTTTCTGAACCCAGGCATTGAATATCTGCCTTTGGTCTTTTCATAAGCCTTGTTGATGGCTTCTTTCCATTCCTTTTCAGTTAACTTGATAGTAATTTTTACTGTGCTTTTTTCGGCTTTTTCAAACGTATATTTCATAATAGTCTCCTAACCATTTAAATTCAAACATCATTTTATCACAAAGGCAAATAAAACGCAAGGTTTTTTTGACCTTTTAGTCACTTTTTAATCGGTTTTTAAAAATTCAGAATGCTCTTGGGCGTTTACGTTTATAGATTTATACGAAGCGTAGGTAACAAAACCCGGTTTTGACTTTGGCGGTTTTTTAACGTTCTTCTTTAACGTATATACGATTTCCACCTTTCCGCCCTCACGCCCCTTTGAATAATATGCACAAATCTCAGACGCTATAACTATAACGGGGTCGGGGACTTCTTTGCCGTCGTACTCTATTATCACGTGCGACGAGTGATAGTCTTTGGCGTGTAGCCACGTACTTTCCCCTCGTGCGGTAAAGGTAAGTTTATCGTTTTCAGTATTGTTTCTACCCACCTTTACTGTAAAACCTTTAACGTCGTACACCCTACAAAAAGTCTTATCCGTATCCCTTTTCTTTACGCCGTCGTCTTTTATTAGCCCGTAATTTTTAAGTTCGTCACGAATCATTTTTAGGTCGGTAATATCTTTTGCAAGGGCTAAGTAGTCGCTTATTGAAGTGATATATTCCACTTCGGACGACGCTTGCTCTTTTTGTGGTAATATGGATTGCAATGCCCGCTTTTGTTTAGCGTATTTTTTATAAAAGTTTTCGGCGTTCTTTTGCGGGGGCAACAACGGGTTAAGCGTGATAGTCATCTTGCTGCCATCGTAATAGTTATCCGCTATAATTTGGCTATCCCCTTGCTTAATACGGTATATATTTGCCATAATAAGTTCGCCTTTTATGCGGTTATCTTCAAGATTTAACGCCTCGCTCTCTTTAAGGCGAATAGCGTTTAACCTTTTTTTAGCCTTTTTTAGGGCGGTGTTTATTATAGAGTTAAGGCGGTCGAACAAGGTCTTAAACGATTTAAGCCTTTCCCTTTCACTATGATAAAAATCCTCGGCTTTATAAAGTTTATCAAAGACTTTTAGGTCACCGTTTATGCCGTGATATGGGTAAACGAAAACGTCTTTAACTTGACCGTCACAGGTCAAAACGCAAGGCTTTACGTTTGAATTATATATAAACGTATTTAGGTGTTCAAAAAATTCTTGCGGGTTATCCGATGGGTTTTTGCCGTATGATAATAAAATTTCTTTTGCGGTGTCCACAGACAAGCCTTGAACAAGCCCCGCAAGTTTTTTTGCATAATCGCTTGTATCGTCCATCACGAAAAGCGGAACAAGATTTTCGTCGTAGGGGGGCAACTTAGAATTTGACGGGGGCAAAACGTAGGGCTTGCCACATATAAGCGGTCTAACGAAGTCGCCAAGCATGTTTATACCACGGTTACCGCCCAAAATTTTGCCTTCTTGGGTTAAGATTATATTTGAGTATCTGCCCATAAGTTCTACGTATAAGACCTTTTTGGGGTCGTCGAAAAATTCCGCAGTGGGGATAAGGTCTATCTTGACTATCCTATCAAACCCCAAAAGAGATATACTTTCAATGGTAGCGGATAGCAAATGCTTTCTAAGTAGCATACAAAAATTAGGGGCAGTAAGCGGTCCATCGACTTCCCTATCAATAACGCCTATCCTCGGGGATGCGGGGTTTACGTCAAGAAGCAACTTTTCGCAACACTTACCCGTATAAACCGTAAAAACTATTCTATCACCGTCGGGCTGAACGATTTTGTTTATCTTCCCGCCCGAAAAAAGGCTATTCAATTCCTCACATAAATATTTTAGTGTAAACGCGTCTTGTGGCATAGTTTTTAGACCTTAAAAGTTTTGTCGTTCAAATAATATAACTTGTCTTCCTTCTTAAAGTTAAGGGTTAAAATATGTGCTTTTAGTTTTTGGCGAGTTGCACCGTATTGCCTATTTAATTTTTCATCGCCATATTTGCCGTCACCTATAATAAAATGCCCGATATGTGCAAGGTGGGCACGGATTTGGTGGGTCTTACCCGTATATAAAGTGACTAGTAAATCACTTGTGTTTTCGCCCCTGCTTATCACTTTATATCCCGTTTTAATTTCAACGCTTCCATTGACCTTTTTATCGAAGATTTTAACTGTGGAATTATCCCTGTCTTTTACAAGATAAGCCGTCAAAATTTCACTATCACGCTCTAAAACGCCGTAAACCGTGCAAAGATATTTTTTATCGAACGTGCGGTTCTTAAAGCCGTATAAAAGTTCAGATTCAGCAGTTTCGTTTAGTGCAAATATCATTACGCCCGAAGTATTCCTATCAAGCCTATGAATAAACTTTGCGGTTGGGTAATCGTTTAGTATCGCTTCATAAACCGCCTCTGACGTAAAACCGCTTGCCTTGTCTATAACAAGCACGTTTTCATCAGAATATACGGGGGTATAAGAAATATTAGGTTGGATGGTATAGTAAAGAGTGACCTTATCCCCTTTTTCGATAGATAGGTCTTTATCCACCCTTACGCCGTTGACCTTTACGTCTTTTTTGCGTAAAAGTTTCATAAAAACGCCGTACGATAGTCCGCTGACTTCTTTTAAGCAGAGTTTTGATAGTTTTTGAGGTTTATCTGCCGTAAGATTTACCATAACTTTTAGTTTACCTTTTATTAAAAAGGACTTCGTCTTTTAAGCGAAGCCCTTTATTTATAAGATTTTACTCCTCAATGTCAGTTTCTTCCTTAGGTTTAATGCACAATAGCACGATTATACCTATTAAGCAAAGAGTACCGATGGATAAGAATACTACCGACCAAACGTTATTTTGCAACCATTTGCTGTCGGGTTTTACGACCTGTGGTTTGTCGTTGACTTCGATGATATCGGTCGTCGCTTCTGCACGCCTACCCGTAACGTCCGATTCAACGGTACAAGTTATTTTGTAGTAGCCCTTTTCGTTTGGCGTAAAGGTCATACTGCCGTCGTATGCGATTGCCTTTACGTCGTCGTAAGTCAAGCCGTTTTCGTTGTATTCGGTATCGGTTACCGAAGATGCTTTAGGGATTTCAACCCAAGCGGAATCTTCTGCATTTTTGTCCGCACTATAATATAGTTTATATTCTTCGTTATATGAAGATGCAACTACCTTGAACTTAGCGGCGGTATATTTTACACCGATAAAGCCTTCGCCTTGTGAACTTGCCTTGGTTACCTTGATAGGTGCATTGTCAAGCACTTCAAAACTAAAAATGTAATCGGCGTTGGACCCGTAGATAACCTTATTTGAATCGTCGGGGTCAACCCTAACGAAATCAGAGGTATTAATTTCATTGCCGTTCTTATCTTCAAAGGTAACGTAGAAGGTGTATTTACCCTGTGCTTTTAGCGGAATCTTCATATTAGAGTTGGTTCCACTATCAACGGGGGTGGTGTAGTGAACGGTTTTAGTAAGGTTTGCGTAAGAGGTTACGTCGTCAGAAACCAAATCCTGCATTGAAGGAAGTTCTAAGTATTCGTTTGAACCGAGGCTTACGTAAATAGCGTCGTCCTCTCCGTAAGTGCCTTCCGAAACGAGTTTACTTTGGAAAGCAGCCACAAAACTTTTATATTCATTAATATACTCGTTGCCGACTTTTGCTGCTACGTAAACAGGTGCGTACACGTCGATTTCACTCTCAACTACCGCAATATCAAACTTTTGACCGTTTGCTTGACCGTCGAATTTAACCGTCAATAGCCCAGACTTGATAAAGCACAAAGTTTTGTTTGAAGTGTAGTAGAACCCATTTTCTACGGAGTAATCAAACTGAATATCTTCTGAACCATAACTCCCCAAAACGGAGTGAACGGTAGGTTTGAAATTTTTGTATTGGAAGCCTTCAACCACCTTATAAACATTAGAACTATAAATAAACGAAGAATCATCAAAAGTAATTAAAGGTTTTGCATTTTTAGTAAACTTGGTTGGGTCTTCTTCATCAATTTCAAAATTTTGTGCGTAGTCTTCGGTAGTATAATTACCGTTGATTTCGAATATGTTAAATACACCACTTGCACCTTCGTCCAAAACGAACTCAAACTCAACACTTATAAGAGCATATTTACCAACGGTTTTTAATTTATAATATTCACTGTTTTCCGTCTCTGCTCTGTGTAACCCATCGGCAACCACATTATAAGCAATATAAATTTCCGTAGGGGCTTCGGTTATATCATAAACAGGTTCCGTGTTGCCGTCACCTATTTTAAAAGTTTCGTCTTCAGTGTCAATGACAATCGTATTTTTGATTTGCTTATCAAATTCACCTTCCAAATTGAGGTGACCGTTAACGTTTTCCGCTTCACCGGTAAAATTGATTTTAAGAACCTTAATCTCGCTTGACGCTTTTAAAGTGATAGAAAAAATATCGGGGTGAACTAAGATTTTGTTTTTAAGTTTAAGCACGTCGCCGTTTTCAACGGTTGCTTTTACGCTATTGTCAGCAAGAACGACCTTTTCGGAAACTTCACCGTTTAAGTAAAAATAGTCGGTCGCACTAAGCGTGTCGGCTTTTACCGTGGAAAAGTTGAACGACGCAAGGCTTGCGACGATACATAGAACGAGTGCTGTGATTAATAAAATTAAATTGCGTGATTTTGCCATTTTCATATTGAGCCAAAAACTCCTTGCACAATGTATATAAGTTGCGATTATATTTGTAATCTATCATATTTTACACGAAATAAAAGGGTTTGTCAATCCACTTTTCGTTTTTTTTAAAATATTATATAAATATTTATATAAAATTTACCTTAATCGGCTTAAAATCGGTAACAAAAATCCCCTATCGACAATATTATGAATTAAGGATACGGTTTTTACTTATGAACGGGTTTTTGATTTTAACGGCTTTTACCGTCAGCATTGATTCCTTTTTGTGCGGACTTTCACTATCTTTTGTAAAGGGCAAAAAGTCCCTTATGGTATTGATTGTCGCAACGACGGTTTTTGCGATGTGCCTTTTGACCAACTACACCGCTAAACTGCTTTCGGGTATTCTATCCGAACGTACTGCGTGTTTGGGTGGATTGATTTTAATTGCCGTAGGCGTATTCAATCTATTAAAAAAAGAGGACGATGAGAAAATAATTGATAACGGGCTTATAAAAGAGTCTTTTATTTCCGGATTTGCCGTAGGGCTTGACGGTGCGTTTGCAAACCTTTCTTTATCACTTATGGGTATAAACGCTTTTTACGTTCCTTTAACCATTGCCGTTATGCACGCCCTAACCATCTCGATAGGCGTTATCATAGCGTCCCTTCCGCTTAAAAGAGTGTTAACGAGGTATAAGTTTATTCCGCCCTTACTCTTAATCGCTTTGGGGGTTTACAAACTCTTAGGGCTTTTTATATAAAAATTCCGTCGCAAAATGCGACGGAATTTATTTTTAGTTTTCTGGTTTTATTATCGTTACGCTTTTTTCAGTATCGAACTTTGACCAAGGATTATTGTCTTTTGGGGGTTGAACACGGAAAACCATACGTTCCTTACTAACGGGGTGTGTGAAGGAGAGGTAATACGACCAAAGTGCAAGATAGCCCTTCTTTGCCTTTTCCCCACCGTATCGCATATCGCCGTAAACGGGGTTGCCTATCGCATTCATTTGAACTCGGATTTGATGGCTTCTACCCGTATGCAACCTTACGTCAACCAAACTTAAATCGTCTTTCGTGTCTAAAAGCGTATAGTCGAGTTCCGCCATTTTAGCACCCGCCTCAGTCATTGCACAAACGTAAACCATATTGTTGACTGCGTTCTTCTTTACGTAATGCGTGAGGGTTGCTTTTTCTTCCCTTGGCTTTCCCACTACGACGGCGTAATATTTCTTTTCAAAATCGCCGTTCTTCATTTGTTCGGATAACCTTGCAGCCGCTTTTGAACTCTTTGCAAAAACCATAACGCCACCCGTAGGGCGGTCAAGCCTATGAACAAGTCCTACGTAAACGTTACCCGTCTTGTTATAGGTCGTTCTAATATACTCTTTAACCATCGTCAAAAGGTCCATATCCTTGCTTGAATCTTCACAAGTGGGGACGTTTTGCGGTTTCAATACGACTATAATATGATTGTCTTCGTGAAGTATTACTAAATCTTCCATAAAAAATTCCTACTTATTATTCGTTAATCCAAATTCCACTATTTCCGCAAGGTAGTATTACGCCCTCTTCCATCGTCTTTAATCCGACTTCATACGCCTCTACCCTTCCGTTACGCCCGTTTGCAACGGTCTTTGTGAGTATGTTTTTTAGCACTTGGGGTTGAAGCCCCGTGGTGTAACTGTTTATCAAGAAAAATAGTGGGTTGTCACTTAAAACCTTAGTACAGAGTTCTACAAGCGGATAGAGTTCGGTTTCAAGTTTCCAAACTTCACCGTTAGCACCACGCCCGTAACTTGGTGGGTCCATTATGACGGCATCGTACTTTCTGCCACGACGAATTTCACGCTCGACGAACTTTTTGCAGTCGTCGATGATATATCTAACCTTAGGGTCTTTAACACCCGTAAGCCTGACGTTTTCGCCCGCTCTTTCAACCATACCTTTTGACGCGTCAACGTGGCACACGCTTGCACCCGCATTAGCACACGCAACGGTTGCCCCGCCCGTGTATGCGAAAAGGTTTAGCACGCTAATCTCTCTATCAGCCTTTTTTATGAGGTCGGTCATCAAGTCCCAGTTAACGGCTTGTTCGGGGAATAGCCCCGTATGCTTAAAGCCCATGGGCTTAATTTTGAATTTTAGGTCTTTATATTTAACCGTCCACTCGTCGGGCATCTTGCCCTTAAAAAGCCACCTACCGCCACCCGTTTCACTACGCACGTATTTGGCGGATAGACCTTTGTAGTCGTCCATATTAACGCTACTTCGCCATATGACCTGAGGGTCGGGTCTAAGCAAAACCACGCCGCCCCAGTTCTCTAATTTATAGCCGTCGCCAGTGGCGATAACTTGATAGTCCTTCCAGTCGGCAACTCTCATTATGCGTTTACCTTACAAACGGTAACCTTGACGGAAACACCGTTTACGTCTAATTCCTTAGTAAAGCCTTCCGCTTCGCCTTTAATAATTTCGTCGGCAAGAACCACTTCTTTTACGTTGCCTTTTTTAAACGCATTTTCAACAGTTTGGTCTTGGCTTACGTAGAACACGTTTATCCTATCCGTTACTTCAAAGCCTGCATCCTTACGCATTGATTGAATTTTAGAAATAAGTTCTCTCTCAATACCTTCGGCTTGAAGTTCAGGGGTAATTACGGTATCTAAAACGACGGTTAACCCGTTATCGCTTTGAGCGGTGAAGCCCTCTGCACTTTCGCTACTGATAAGAAGATCGTCAAAGGCAAATTCAAAGGTATCGCCCTCAAATTCTGCGGTGTAGTTAGCACCCGATTTTACCGTTTGAACGATTTGATTTGCATCGCAAACTTCAAAGAATTTACGGATTTTGCCGAGTTTTGCACCGTACTTTGGACCTAAGGTTTTTAGTTGCGGTTTAATTTTGTATTTTACGAACGCACTTGCGTCGGTTAAATATTCAAGTTCTTTTACGTTGAGTTCGTCTTTTGCGATTTCCAAAAGGTCATCTGACAAGTCAACCTTTTTATCCGCACATACGAAGATTTTTCTAAGCGGTTGACGGTTTTTAACGTTAGAAGTGTTCCTACAAGCCCTACCTAAAACGACGATATCCAAAACGTCTTGCATACCCGCTTCAAGTTTAGTATCGATTGCACTTTCATCCACGGTTGGGAAAGAACATAAGTGTACCGATTTAGGTGCGTCCTTATAGAAAGACGGAACGAGATTTTGGTAGATTGACTCTGCCATAAACGGTGTAAACGGTGCAGAAAGTTTTGCCATCGTAACCAAAACCGTGTAGAGGGTGGTGTATGCGGCAATCTTATCGTCGTCCATATCGTGTCCCCAGTACCTTTCCCTACCACGGCGAACGTACCAGTTTGACAAGTCGTCCGTAAACGCTTGTAAAGCCCTTGCACTATCAAAAATGTTGTAGTCTTGAAGCCCTTTATCCACGGTCTTTACGAGTGAATTTAGTTTTGACAATACCCATTTATCCATAAGGGTAAGTTTGCAATTTTTAAGGTCGTAGTCGGCGGGGTTGTACTTATCTATCTCTGCGTAGAGCACGAAGAAAGCGTACGTATTCCAAAGCGTACCCATAAACTTTCTTTGTGCTTCGGAAACGGCTTCTTCATAGAACCTTGAAGGTAACCAAGGTGCCGAACCCGTATAGAAATACCATCTAACCGCATCCGCCCCTTGCTTATCAAGGATAGACCACGGGTCAACTACGTTGCCCTTGTGCTTACTCATCTTAATACCGTTTTTGTCGTTGACGTGCCCTAAAACTATGCAGTTTTTGAAAGGTGCTTTATCGAATAACAACGTAGAGATTGCAAGCAAGGTGTAGAACCAACCACGAGTTTGGTCGATTGCTTCACTGATAAAGTCTGCGGGGAAATGACTTTCAAAAAGTTCTTTGTTTTCAAAAGGATAGTGGTATTGTGCGAAAGGCATTGAGCCTGAGTCAAACCAACAGTCGATAACTTCCTTTTCCCTTACGAAAGTTCCGCCGCATTCACATTCAAAAGTGCAGTCGTCGATATACGGGCGGTGAAGTTCGATATCACCGTTTATATTGCAAAGTTCTTTAAGTTCCTTTTTACTGCCGATAACGTGAACCTTGCCACATTTATTACAAACCCAAACGGGTAACGGCGTACCCCAGTAACGTTCACGGGAAATACCCCAGTCGATAACGTTTTCAAGGAAGTTACCCATTCTGCCGTTCTTGATAGTTTCGGGCATCCAGTTGACCGAATTGTTTGCGGCAATAAGCCTGTCTTTTACGGCGGTCATCTTGATAAACCAACTGCTTCTTGCATAGTAAAGTAGCGGTGTATCGCAACGCCAACAGAAAGGATAACTGTGTTCAAACTGCATTTCTTTGAACAATAATCCCCTCTCTTTTAAGTCTTTTATAATAAGTTTATCTGCGTCTTTACAGAATATCCCTGAAAGTTCACGGGTTTCAGAGGTCATCTTGCCGCGGTCATCAACGAGTTTTACGAAAGGTAAGCCGTACTTTCTGCCTACGTTTGCGTCGTCTTCACCGAAAGCGGGGGCGATATGAACGATACCGCTACCGTCGGTTAAAGTTACGTAGCCGTCGCAAGTGATATAGTACGCCCTTTCTTTGAAAGTGCCAACCGCATAGTCGAAAAGCGGAATATATTCCGTGCCTTCGTAATCCATGCCCTTCTTCACGCTAACGGTTTTTACGTTTTCAAAAAGGGTGCCGACGAGAGCCTCTGCCATAATAATCGTTTCACCGTCCTCGGTAACGATTTCGGCATAGTCCTCTTTGGGGTTCATACAAAGTGCTACGTTTGACGGCAAAGTCCAAGGCGTGGTCGTCCACGCTAAGAAGTAGGCGTTGTCACGGTCTTTAAGTTTAAACTTAACGAAAACCGAAGTTTCTTTTACGTCCTTATAGCCTTGTGCAACTTCGTGCGAGGAAAGTGCCGTTCCGCAACGTGGGCAGTACGGTACGATTTTATGACCTTTATAGAGCAAGCCTTTTTCGGCGATGGTCTTTATAGCCCACCAAACCGATTCGATATAATTGTCGTCGTAGGTGATGTACGGGTTGTCCATATCCGCCCAGTAGCCGACACGGTCACTCATCTTTTCCCATTCGCCTTTGTATTTCCAAACGCTTTCTTTACATTTTTTAATGAAAGGTTCGATGCCGTACTTTTCGATTTCTTGCTTACCGTCGATGCCTAAAAGTTTTTCCACTTCAAGTTCAACGGGAAGTCCGTGCGTATCCCAGCCCGCCTTTCTTAAACAATGCTCGCCTTTCATAACGTGGTAGCGTGGGATAATATCCTTTATTACACGGGTTAAGATATGCCCTATGTGGGGCTTGCCGTTTGCCGTGGGTGGACCGTCGTAGAACGTAAATTCACGACCGCCTTCGTTTTCGCTTACGTTTTGTTCAAAAATCTTGTTTTCCTTCCAGAATTGAAGGACTTCTTTTTCCCTGTCGAGAAAGTTTAGAGAGGTATCGACCTTTTTATACATCATAATTCTCCTAAAAATTTTGCCGTATTTAAATATTTATACTTATATTAGTATATATTTATTTGTCGATTTTGTAAAGTTAATTTTTGCGTTTTTTATTAAAATTTAAGATTTTGGGGCAAAATACTTGATAAAATTTTTCGTTTGGGTTAAAATAGTATAGCCGTGCTATGCGGGGAGTTAGCGATGCCCTGTCATCCGCAATTCGCTTAGCGGAGCAGAATACCCTTTGAGGTCTTCTTCGTGGAAGGTTGCACCCGTCAAGGAGTGTTGATATCAAGGTCTTATGCAACGAAACGTCGTGAACCGTGTCAGGACAGGAATGTAGCAGCACTAAGCGAAGAGTCTTCGTGTGCCATAAGGTAACTTTGAAGTAGCCACCTAACGCGTTACCACTTCGGCGTTGATTATCGAGATGGGTTGCACGGTATTTTTTTTGTAAAAAAGGCTTTCGGTTTTTGCCGTAAAGCCTTTATTTTATAAATTTTATATGGTATAATTTTTTAGAGGGAATTTTTATGGCACGTTACGAAACGCTATCGCAAAATATTATTGACGCGATTAACGACGATAAACTTAATAACCGCAAAAACCCGTTCGCATTTTCTGGCGATGACGTAGTGCGTAGGCACGTCAACCCACACGACGACGCTTCGGTTTGGCGTACGGCGTTTATTAGGGACGTGGACAAAATTTTGCACTGCCCATTTTATAACCGTTACGTGGATAAAACGCAGGTGCTTTCCCTATATAAAAACGACGATATTTCAAGACGAAGTTTGCACGTACAACTCGTTTCCCGCACGGCAAGGACTATCGGCAAGGCACTTGGGCTTAACGAAGATTTGATTGAAGCCATTGCCTTGGGACACGATATAGGTCATACCCCGTTTGGGCATGCGGGCGAAAGGTTTCTTGACGAATTGTACCATGAAAGAACGGGCAGAAGATTTTTCCATAACGTTCACTCGGTTAGAGTGCTTGACAAGTTGTTTGGATTAAACGTATCTCTTCAAACATTGAACGGCGTACTGTCGCATAACGGCGAACTTGAACTTTGCGAATACTATCCTAAACGGCAACTCTCTTTTACGGAATTCGACAAGGATTTTGAGGCGTGTTATACTGACGGGGAAAGTATTTATAGGCTTATTCCGTCAACCTTAGAAGGGTGCGTAGTTAGGATTTCGGATATAATTGCGTATCTTGGAAAGGACAGGCACGATGCACAAAAAAGCGATATTGCAAGCGAATTTATTGACTTTGGGATAGGCGTTACCAACGCAGAGATTATTAATAATCTTATCGTTAACATCATCGAAAACAGTTACGGCAAACCGTATATAAAACTTGATGAGGCACACTTTAAGGCTATACAACAAGCAAAAGCAGAGAACTACGAAAATATTTACGGTAACCCGATAGTTAAAAGAAAGTACGATATTGTAAAAGATATGATGGGGTTACTGTACGAAAAGTTGCTTACGGATTTTAATAGCGGGTTAAAGTCCTCCCCGATATTTACCGCACATATAGAGTACCTTGACAAGCCCTACTATCGCAAGTACGCCCCCTATCCCGATACCGAAGCAAACCAAATCGTACTGGATTACATAGCGAGTATGACGGACGATTATATGATTGATTTATTTAAGCACCTTTTCCCAAAAAGCAACTTAAAATTAGAGTACGTTGGATATTTTAAGTAAATAAAAATTAACAAAACTGCGGTGGACGAAATTCGTCCACCGCAGTTTTTAGTTTTTTGTTAGTTTGCATAGTTAATTATTGTTTGAGAACTCAATGCAATATCGTCTTCATAGTCTTGGTGAACTTTACCAAACTTACCCTTTTCTATGCTATCCCATTGTGCTTCCGTGCCTTGATAGTAGATCGTTTGTAACTGAGCATCAGCGAAAGCAAAAAAGCCGATGGTCGTAACGCTTGCGGGAATTGTTAAACTTGCCAAACTTGTACAAGTTGAAAACGCATATTGACCGATAGTGTCAACGGTTGACGGAATATTTATCGTGGTCAAATCTTCACAACCACGGAACGCCCAACCATAAATTTTGGTTACACTATTACCCAAAACCACCGTTTGCAAACTCGTGCAACCATTGAACATGTTTGCGTTAACAACGGTAACGGCGTTTGGAAGCGTTATACTATTTAATCCCTCACACGAGGAAAATGCACCGTCTTCAATGACGTTTACACTCGACGGAATGGTAATGCTTGATAAAAGCGTGCTTCCCCCAAATGCAAATTGACAGATTTTGTTTAAGCCGTTCCCTAAGTTTACGGTTTGTAAAGCACGACAGTTTCCAAAAGCATGCGACCCTATGCTTTTTACGCTGTCGGGCAAGGTTATACTGACCAACCCGGTACTTTCAAAAAAAGCACCTTCAAAAATACTTGCTACGGGGTGTTCACCATTCTTACCGTCGTTATATGAACTTGGAATTACAATATTAGTTAACGTGGCTTGTTTGCCGTCCATAACGACGTAGGTTTGAGTATCCGAGTCGTAGTTGATAACTACGCCCTCAATCGCCCCACAGCTCGAACAAATACCGTCAGTATATGAGTGCTCATGTTCGGACCCGCCACAAGCCGTCATCAACAATGCGGGTAAAACCAAGCAAATTGCCAAAATAAAACTTAAAAATTTGTTTTTCATAAAACACCTCTATTAAATTAATGTATTAATATTCTACACCCCCCCCCCGAAAAAAGTCAAGCTATTTTCGGGTTGTAGATAGCCTAAAACGTATATCCGTTTATCCCGCCAGACTTTGCACAAAAAAAGAGTAGTGAAAAACTACTCTTTTCGTTGCTTTTTTATATCGATGTTTCTGATTACAAATGGTCGTCATTTTCGTGGGTTTTAATCCAGTTTAATAAATCCTCGTAATTCATTTTTCCGTCAGCAAGAGATAATCCTATTTCTATAAGGTCTTCGTCCGTGTATTTTATATTTACACCATTTATAGCAAGAAACGAAAGCATTACCAACAAGCCTATCCTTTTATTACCGTCAACAAATGCGTGGTTTGATATAAGATTATAACCTAATCTTGCACCCTTTTCCACCTTGCTTGGATATAATTCGTTTCCGCCAAACGTTTGATATGCCGATTCGATTGCAGAGTCTAACAAAGCAAAATCTCTAACGCCCGCAGTTCCGCCACTCGACTCTATAACAAGTTGTTGTAATAGTAAGACTTTTTCTTTATCAAATTTAATCATTTTGCAAGCTCCTTAAAAGCGTGACTGTGTTCGGTCAATATCATCCTTGCAATTATGGTAAGAATTTCCATCTCGTTTTTTTCGTTATCTTCTTTAAATTTGGAAAGGATATACTGTGGTTTATTATTCTTTAATATAACCACGTTCCCTAAATTATCTACTTGCTTTGCAACTTTTGAAAAGTTTTGATTTGCTTCGGTTATAGAAACTAAATTCCTCGTATCGGTTTTCATTTTTTCTACCTCCTACTTATATTATACACGATTTTAGGATAAATTCAACCTATATCAACATATTTTTTATAAAAATTTAATTTAGTCTAAGTGACGGGGGATTCCCCTGTACGACCTTCTCCGACAAACAGTGGACACCCACTGTTTGATTTGCCTTGCAAACTACTTCGGCTACGCCACGTATCTCCTTATTCAAATCCCGTCTTCCTTTGCACAAAAAAAGAGTAGTGAAAAACTACTCTTTTTTTGTGTATGTGTGGGACTAAATCTCGTTTTTAGGGTATGTGTGTGAAACTAAAAGTATTTTTTAAGATTAATATTACTTGCTACGAAAAGTTTTATCCCTATTAAGTTTTAATGCTCTTGGAAATAAAATAGTCTGTTCCCTATCTTGCGGTTTACTTATATTACTAGGCAGTTTTGACAAGCTTAATTGTTGCAGTTGCATTGCCGTATTCGTCCACGGTTATGCCTGTAACTTCAAAACTCCAACCAAGAGATGTGCCATTATCAAGTTTGCCATCTGCATTGTAGAATTGAGATTTATAAGTTTCCATATTAAATGAGTCGCCTTCATCAAACAAGTAATCCTGTGTATCAAGAGCCGTAAGCGACCTGTACTCACACTCAATATCGTTTCTTATAAAGTGAACGAGGTCGTAGTTGCTCTCCAAAGAATTATTTGTATTGTAATGCCTGTTTGTAGAGCTATCTATCGTTGCATTTATATGCCAAAGCCTTATACCTATCAAGTTGTGTACGTTACCAGCATTAGCATCAAATTGATTTAGTCCGCTTGCAGTAAATAACTCAAGCAAAATATACTCGTCAAATATTTGATTTTCATTATCCCAGTCAGGTGTTAAAAGTATAATATCTCCACTTGATTGAAAATCGTTTATCGTTATACTTATTTCATTTGAAAGTGTTGTATCACTACTATCAAACACGTAAGGATTTGCCCAGCCCATAGCCATCATATTATATGGGTCGTGACCACCAGTTTTGCCTGATTGCATACTAAATCCACCCGCTGGTTCATTTTTCATTGATGTGTCATATA
>SVIL01000024.1 GCA_015069505.1 Clostridiales bacterium | reverse complement strand
TAAAGTCAACCAGCCTGCCCTTGCTGTCGGTAAGCCTACCATCGTCAAGGATTTGTAACATTATGTTAAAGATATCGGGGTGTGCTTTTTCAATCTCGTCAAACAAGACAACCGAATACGGTCTTCTTCTAACCTTTTCGGTAAGTTGTCCAGCCTCGTCAAACCCGACGTATCCGGGAGGAGCACCGACCATCTTTGCGACCGAATGCTTTTCCATATACTCACTCATATCAACACGGATAAGTGCGTTTTCGTCCCCGAACACAGCCTCGGCAAGGGCTTTTGAAAGTTCGGTTTTGCCAACACCCGTAGGACCTACGAATATAAACGAGCCGATGGGTCTATTCGGGTCTTTAAGCCCTGCCCTAGCCCGTCTTATTGCATCAGAAACCGCCTTTACCGCATCTTCTTGACCGATTACCCTTTGGTGAAGCACGGACTCTAAATCAAGAAGTTTTTGTGCTTCGGTTTGGTTTAGTTTAACCACGGGTACGCCCGTCCAACTGCTTACGATTTTCGCAATATCGTCAGAGGTTATTTTAAGTTTATCACGGTTTACCGCAGTTTTACTTGCAGCCGCTCTAATCTTTTCTAATTCTTTATTGACTCGGTCGATATCCTTGCTTATATTCAACGCCTTTTCAAAATCGTCACGGCGTTTTGCCTCGTTCCTTTCGGCAATCAAACGGTTTAGTTCGTTTTCTTTTTGCTTCGCACTTACGGGTGAATTATAACTGTCAAGCCTTACCCTTGAAGCGGCTTCGTCGATTAAGTCGATAGCTTTGTCGGGCAAAAACCTATCCGTTATATACCTATCAGACAAAGTTACTGCGGCGATAATTGCATCGTCGGGGATTGATACGCCGTGGTGAGATTCGTATTTGTCACGAAGCCCTTTTAAGATTTCCACGGATTCCTCGGTACTCGGTGCGTTGACGGTTATGGGTTGAAATCTACGCTCTAACGCAGCGTCCTTTTCGATATACTTTCTATACTCGTCAAGAGTGGTTGCACCCACCGTTTGAAGTTCGCCCCTTGAAAGCATAGGTTTTAAGATGTTTGCGGCGTCCATATTGCCTTCGCCCGTGCTACCCGCACCGACTATGTTATGGATTTCGTCGATAAACAAAATTATGTTCCCGTTCTTCTTTACCGTATCTATCGCATTTTTTAGTCTTTCTTCAAAGTCGCCACGGTACTTAGCCCCCGCAAGCATACCCGCAAGGTCTAATGAAAATACTATTTTATCCGCCAAAAGTTCGGGGACGTTGCCCTTTACGATGGCTTGTGCAAGACCTTCAACGACCGCACTTTTACCTACGCCCGGTTCACCGACCAAAACGGGATTGTTTTTGGTACGCCTTGAAAGGACTTGTATAACCCTATCAATCTCTTCCTTTCTGCCTATAACGGGGTCTAACTTTCCATCCAACGCCTGTTTGTTAAGATTAACGCCAAACTTTGCAAGGTCGCCAAGGTTGACGTCCTCTTGACCGTCTTGCCTATTCTTTTTAGAGGGCTTTTCGCTACCGCCAAAAGTCTTGGCAAAAAGACTATCGACCTCAGAAGTGTCTTCTTCGTCCTCGTCCTCGTAATTGCCAAACAACGCAGTATCAAGGCTGTCAAGCATCTTGTCCACGTCTATCTTCATATGTCTTAAAATGCTTACGGCTACGCTATCGTAATCGGCAAGAAGGGACAACAAAAGATGTTCCGTCCCAACAAAGCCCGAACGTGCTTTTAAAGAAAAGTCAACCGCACGTTGTAAAAGTTGTTTAGTCCTTGCGGTAAACATATTGCCGGGGATGATGGTGTTCAAATCCACCGTCTTTTCAAAAAAGTATAAAAAGCGTTCGTTGGTAGCACCCGCCTCTCTTAAAATAGACGCGGCACGCCCGTCCGTAACGTTCATAAGCCCGAATAGGATATGTTCGCTACCGATATATTTACACCTATAACGCTTTGCAAGTAGAGTTGCTGTATCTATTACCTTTTGTACGTTACTTGAAAATGCCTCGTAATACATATAATTTTACTCCTTCAACTTCAAAAGTTGTTTGCCCACGATTTCCGCACGGACAAGGTCACGGTCAATCTCCGACAAGGTCTTACCATAACCGTCGCAAAGGTTTGCGGGGCGGACGGAAACCATTAGGTCGTCAAGTTTTTCTATATCTTTGATATTTATAACGTCAAGCATTATGCCTATCTTGACTTGGGCAAGATGCCTTAAAAACTCATCGTACGTAAGCATTAATGCGTTAGTCAGTATGCCGAAAGACCTTCTTGACCTATCCATAACTTTAAGTTTATTTCTGGCAAAAAGTTTCTTCATCTCAGCACGCTCAGCAACGCAAATGCGTTCGACGGCTTCTTCAACTTGTGCTAAAATCTCGGACTCGGTAACACCCAAAGTAACTTCGTTACTTATCTGATAAACGTACCCCTCCGCACGGCTACCCTCACCGTAAACGCCACGGATAGTTAAGCCTAATCTTTTGGCTTCCAACGCAAGGTCGTCAATCTTTCCGCTCTCGGTAAGTGCCGGCAAAAACATCATTACGGACGCACGCAGTCCAGTCCCTAAGTTGGTCGGACAAGCGGTTAAATATCCCCACTTTTCGGTGTACGCAATATCAAGGTTTTTAACAAGTTCATCGTCTATTTGGCTTAACTTTTTGTACGCTTCACTCACCCTTAAACCACGCATAAAGCACTGTTCACGTATAACGTCCTCCTCGTTTATCATTATGGATATACTTTCGTCCGCATTTATAAGTGCCGCACCGCAAAGTTTGTTATCTATAAGATTTTGAGAGATAAGGTGACGTTCCTTCATCGCTTCAAGTTTAAGGTCTGAAAAGTTTGACATATAAAAAAGGTTGAACGTATCGCACTTTACCACCGCCCTATTGACCTTCTTTATAATATCTTTTGCAAGAGGAACAGACTTTATCACGAAGGGATAGCCGTTTAAGTTTCTTGCAAGCCTAATCCTACTCATTATAATATTGCCACGAGTCGCATCAAGGGTAAAAGCCATTACATCAACCCCCTTCGCCTAAGTTCGTCAAGCACGTCGTTCGCCTCGATAGAGAGGTCCGCCATGTCGCCAAACCGACCTTCAAGCCCCGCTATTTCCTTTTTTGACAAAAGGGTACGATATCGGTTAAGAAGTGCTTTGTCCTCTGCCGATATTGACGGTTCTTTGCCGACGTGAACGGTTTTGCCCTGAATATTTTTAAGTGCCATCGTGATTTCCTTTTCAAAAGCCACGTAACACTCTGGACAACCCAAATACCCCGTTTTATAAAATTGTGAAAGGCGTGTTCTGCACCCGTTGCAAATTTTATCGTACATACTAAATCTTTTCGTAAAGTTCCTTTATAAGTTCTTTTGTTTGGTCTTTTAATTCTTCCGACCTTAAAGCATACTCTAAATTAGCCTTAACGTACCCAAATTTATCGCCTACGTCGTAGCGGATTCCGTCAAAGTTGCTTGCCAAAATCTCTCCATTTGCAGCGAGGGTATCAAGTGCGTCGGTAAAATAAATCTCGTTATTTCTTACCGTCAAGGTTTTAAGCATATCCATAACCTTTCCGTCCATAACGTATCTACCGATTATCGCGTTGTTAGAGAGTGCTTCGTTTATAGACGGTTTTTCAACTATTCTTTCGATAGTCATTACCCCGTCTTCCGTTTCGTCCTTTATGCCTATGTTGCCGTACTTACTTACGTCGTCGCCAAAAACTTCCATCGTGGCGATAACGCTTTTCCCAGTACTTTCATAAATTTCAATAAGCCTTTTAATGCACGGTTTATCACCTTCGCCCGCATAGATTAGTTCATCGCCAAGCAATAGTGCAAAAGGCTCGCCGTTTATATAAGGTTCGGCACAAAGTATCGCCCCCGCAAGACCGTTTGCAGTTTCTTGCACGACGAAATTTACGTTGTACTTTAACGTTTCCATAGCCACGTCGTACAACTTTGATTTTTTATCCGATAAAAGCCTATTTTCAAGTTCAGGTGCAGGACTAAAATGGTTTTTAATAACCTCTGACCCCGGGCTTACGACTATAACTATGTCCGCTATACCCGACGAAGCAAGTTCCTCGCAAATAAACTGTATGGTCGGTTTATCTATTACCGACAACATCGGCTTAGGAACGGCTTTCGTAATCGGCAAAAATCTCGTGCCAAGCCCCGCTGCGGGAATTATGGCTTTGGTTACTTTTTTCATATAAACTTTCCCCCTAAAAGACTATTTGAAGTTTCTTTCTTCTAACGCTTTTATTTTATTTACACGGTTAACGTGTCTTTCGCCGTTTGAAAACTCGGTATTTAAAAAGGCTTCAACAATCTCTATCATAAGACCCGGACCAACTACTCTTTCGCCAAAAGCGAGAACGTTTGCGTCGTTGTGTTCCCTCGTCATCTTTGCTGAAAAAACGTCCGAACAATGTCCGCATCTTATGCCCTTTATCTTGTTTGCAACTATACTCATACCGATACCCGTTCCGCAAATCAAAATGCCTAAGTCACACTCACCACTCGTAACGGCTGAGCAGACCTTTTCCGCATAGTCGTTATAGTCAACCGAAGATTTGTCAAAACAACCAAAATCAACGTATTCTATTTTCTTTTTGTCAAGATGGTCGAGTAGTATGGGTTTCAAGTTAATTCCGCCGTGGTCACAGCCTATTGCTAATTTCATTTTTCTAATTCTCCTTTTTTGATTCAATTATTTTTTCTAAAATTATATTACAAGCGTCGTCGATTTGGAACATAGTGTTTTTATACACGTTCAAATCCCCGCCGTAAGGGTCGGATATATCACCTTGCATAGTGATTTCGGACATAGCGATCGCCTTTCCTATCCCACCAAGCATCCGCTTATGCGACAAGGTCATACATATTATAAGATCGCTTTTATCCACCAACTCTTTGGTTAAAAGTTTAGACTTAAAAGAGTAACTTTTAAGACCTATGCTTTTTAACGCCAACGCAGAGTTCTTGCTTATCTTAGTGCCGTCCGTTGCGGAAAGTCCCGCACTTGACACTTTTACGCTATCAATCCCCGCAAGTTTAAGTTTGTTCTTCAATATTATTTCCGCCATAGGGCTTCGACAAGTATTACCCGTACAGACGAACAAAATCCGTTTCTTTCTCATACCTATCCGCAAGACTTTTTCAAGCGGTTCATTATGCCCATATTAACGCCTAACTCGTTTGGCATTGCCACCGCAATTATTATGCTTGCCTTTTTCTCCCCCTCAAGTAATTTATCGTAAAGGTTTGACGCAATTTCCTCTTCGGTACTGCCCAAAAGAAGTAAATTCATCCCCTTAAACGCCTCGACGTAACTATTCGCACACATTACGTAAGGAACTTTTCCGCTATCAAGTGCCTCTTTATACGCCCTTTTTACGCCCTCTATATCCTCGCTTTCAAAAAGTGCGGTTTCGCATTTTGGGCGATAGTGCTTGTACTTTACACCCGGGGATTTAACCTTATCCCCCTCACGGTGCATAGCCACTTGGCAGTCGCCAACGACCTTAATGATCATCTCTTTGGTAATAAGCCCCGCACGCAAAATCCTTGGCACTTCGCCCGTGACGTCAAGCACGGTACTTTCAATTCCGCCCGAACACTTACCCCCGTCAAGGATAAGCGGTATCTTGCCGTTTAAGTCCTCGTAAACGTGCTGTGCGGTAACGGGGCTAGTATGCTTTGAAAGGTTTGCACTCGGGGCGACGATAGGTAGGTTTACGGCTTTTAAGAATTTTTGGCAACCCGTATGAGCGGGGATTCTAACCGCCAAAGTTTCGCCACCGCACACCGCCTCTCTACACACTACCCCTTTGCTTTCCATAACCAAAGTTAACGGACCGGGTGTAAACGCTTCTATTAATTTTTTTACGTAGTCGTAACGGATATAAACCAAACTTTCGATATCAAAATCTTTATGCACGTGGCATATAAGCGGATTGTCGCTAGGCCTACCTTTAACCGCAAAAATATTTTTTACGGCAAGTGGATTAAGCCCTGACCCCGCCAAACCGTAAACCGTTTCGGTGGGCATCCCGACTATTCCGCCTTCATTGATTATCTTAGCGGCTTCTATTAAACTACTTTCGTCAATAGGTTTAATCAGCGTTTGCATACTAAAAGATTTCAGAATCGATATTATCTATACTTTCAGGCTCGGTTGCGGGTGGGGGTTCGGGAAGGCTTTCGTAACCGTCGTAAGTCCTATCCGAAGTACTTTCCTCATCGCCGTCCTCAATCTCGCCGTCTTTATTTAAGTTTAAGAACTTGGTGCATTCGCCCTTGAAGTAGAGGTTTACCACACCTTGTTCACCGTTTCTGTGTTTTTCAACGATGATTTCCGCAACGTTCTTTTGCACCTTGCCCTCGGCGAGTTCCTTTTCGGTCGCAACCTTGTCGGGACGGTGAATAAACATAACTATATCTGCGTCTTGTTCTATCGCACCCGACTCTCTTAAATCGGAAAGTTGAGGTCTGCCCTTTCTCGCTTCGACAGAACGAGAGAGTTGTGAAAGTGCTAAGACGGGTACGTTGATTTCTTTTGCAAGTATCTTTAAGTTCCTTGAAATTTCAGAAACTTCTTGTTGACGGTTATCACTCTTTTTACTTTCAGCGTTCATAAGTTGAACGTAGTCGATCATAACGAAGTCAAGCCCGTGTTTACGTTTAAGCCTACGGCACTTGGATAAAACTTCTTGCGGGGTGATAAGTGACGAGTCGTCAATAAACACCTTAGTACCCGACAAAATCTCTCTTGCTTTTGCTATTTTAAGCCACTCGGTCTTGGTCATCTGCCCACGCAAAGCGTTGCCCATATTTACGCCCGCAACCGAACACATCATCCTTTGTACCAACTGCTCTTTGCTCATTTCAAGCGAAAATACCGCACAGGAATAACCTTGAACGGCAAGGCTTTCGACTATGTTCATCGCAAACGAAGTTTTACCAACGGCAGGACGAGCGGCGAGGATGATAAGGTCACTCGGGTGCAAACCGTTCAAAAGTTTGTCTATACCCTTAAAGCCCGTCTTCATACCCCTGTAACTGTTTTTATCTTTAGAGAGTTCGTCGAACTTGTTCATTACGTCGGGGATAACCGAACCTATCTTGACCATACTGCTGGTATCAGCGGTGTTAGAAATATCGAATATGGTTTTTTCGGCATCGGCAAGGGCTTGGTTTTTGTCCGTGCTTTGTTGACAGTTTTCAATTATTTCAGCAGACCCACGAATAAGTTTGCGAAGCATGCTGTCACGCTGAACGATGTCAAGATAACGCATATACCCTGCGGCAGACGGCATAATACCCGTTAAGCCCGTTATGTACTCTATTCCGCCCGCTTGCTCTAACTCGCCCTTCTTTTCTAAAAGGTCGGTTAAAGTTACTAAGTCAACCAGTTGGTTGGACTTTATAAGGTCGTCCATCGCATTGAATATTCGTTTGTGCGACTCGGCGTAAAAGTCTTCTTCCCTTAAAAATGACGAAACTTCGACTTGAATTTTACCGTCTATCAATAAGCATCCCAAAAGTGACTGTTCCGCCTCTAAACTGTGTGGCATAGAAGTCAAATTCTTTGTGCTTTTATTTCCACTCTTTTCTTTTGCCATAAAAATTCTCCTTAAAAATTAAAGGTTCTTGAAATCTTTTAACGCATCTTCAAACACTTTGAAGGCTGACTTAAAATGTTTTTCGTCGGTCAAATCCACCCCTGCAATCTTTAACAATTCCACGGGGCTATCCGAACCACCCGAAGATAAAAACTTAAAGTAGTCCGAAGTGGCTTCGTCCCCCTCGGTCAAAATCCTATTCGCAATTGCAAGTGCGGATATTATACCGGTTGCGTACTTATACACGTAAAACGCACGATAAAAATGCGGAATCCTTGCCCACTCGTACTTGATGTCACCGCCACGTTCAACAGCGTCTCCGTAGTACTTAAAGTTAAGTTCTTCATACTTTTTGCACATACCTTCTTTAGTTAAAGGTTCGCCACTTTCAACCGTATTATGCGAGTATTCTTCAAACTCTGCAAACTGCGTCTGTCTAAACAAGGTGGTCCTAATCATTTCCATAAGATATGACAGCAAATACTTTTTGAGTTTTTTATCGGTTGCCGTCTTTAATAGGTGCTTTACCAAAAGCACTTCGTTTACCGTGCTTGCAACTTCGGCAACGAAAATTCTATAATCCGCCTTAAAATAGGGTTGTGTGCGATTAGAAAAATACGAGTGTATGCTATGCCCCATCTCGTGTGCGATAGTAAATACGTCGTGCGTGGTTTTTTGGTAATTTAACAAAACGTACGGGTGTGTATCGAACACGGCTACGCTATACGCACCGCTTCTTTTACCCTTCTTTTCATACACGTCAATCCACCTTTCGTCAAACGCTTTTTTAAGTAAACCCACGTATTCCTCGCCCAAAGGTTTTAAGCCTTCCATAACAAGTTTATATGCGTCTTCATACTCTAATTTAAGTTCTGCGTTTTGAGTTGTAGGCACGTAAACGTCGTAAGGGTACATTTTATCTAAACCCAAAAGCCTTTTCTTTTCCCACATATATTCGTGCAAAATAGGCAAAGCCTCGTTTACCGATTTAATAAGGTTTGAATACACTACGGGGTCAACGTCCTCGCCCGATAACGCACGGCTAAGAGAAGATTTATACTTTTTTGCCCTCGCCATAAAAACGTCCTTCTTTACGCTACCCGCATAGGTTGCAGAGATTACGTTCATAAGCGATTTGTACGACCCATAATAACTCTTAAATGCTTTTTTGCGAAGTTCCCTATCCTCGCCGTGCATAATTACACCGTAAGTGCCGTGGCTAAGCGGAATTTTTTTATCCCCGTCCTTAACAGACTTCAACGGCAAATCGGCGTTATCTATCTTTGTAAATATCTCTCTAAACGACGACAAAGTTTCACCACTGATCGCTAAAAGATTTTCCTCCGCCTCGCTTAAAACGTGCTGTTTTTCCTTCATCAAGCCTTTAAGCGAATAATCGTACTCTTTTAACGTTGGGTCGGATATAAAGTTCAGCAAGACTTTATCGTCTAACGAAGTTAGTTCGGGCGTCACGAAAGCCGTCGCCGACGAAAACTTTACCGAAAGACTCATTGACTTTGCCATAAGCGAATCGCCCAGATCGTCGGTGGTGTCAACGTCGTGCTTCATCATTGCGTAAACACTGAGTTTTTCTATCTTTCTGCCGAGTTCTTCTTGCTTTTTCATACAAGCCAAGAAAGTCTTAGCGTCGCCGAGTTTACCCTTAAATTCAGAAAAGTCAATCTTTTCATCAACTTCCTTATACTCTTTATCCCATTTATCTACGCTATCGTAAATATCCTCGATAGCCCAACTATACTTATCTATCAAATTCCTTCCCCTTAAAATTAGTTTTTGTTGCTATGGATAGGTGCGGGCATTCTTCCACCACGGTTTATAAATTCCGCACAACTATACGGGCTTACTTCCATAATAGGTGCGTTGCCCAAAAGTCCGCCGAACTCTACGCTTTCGCCCACTCCTTTATTCGGCACGGGTATAACCCTAACCGCAGTGGTCTTGTTATTTATCATACCTATCGCCATTTCGTCGGCAATCATACCGCTGATGGTGGTAGCGGGGGTATCGCCCGGGATTGCAACCATATCTATACCAACGCTACAAACCGAAGTCATTGCCTCTAACTTAGCGAGTGATATTGCCCCTGACTTTGCTGCGTTAATCATACCTATATCTTCACTTACGGGGATAAATGCACCGGATAATCCGCCTACGCTTCCGCTTGCCATAACACCGCCTTTCTTTACTGCGTCGTTTAGCATTGCAAGAATTGCGGTCGTACCGTGCCCACCTACTGAGTCAAGCCCCACTTCTTCTAAGATATGGGCTACGCTATCCCCCATTACAGGTGTAGGTGCTAAAGATAGGTCAACAATACCAAATTCCGCACCTAAACGTTTTGAAGCCTCTTTTGCGATAAGTTGACCTGCACGGGTTATCTTAAACGCAGTCTTTTTAATCGTTTCAGCCACCTCGTCAAGGGTAGCACCCTTAATCGATTTAAGTGCGTGATGTACTACGCCGGGTCCTGAAACGCCTACGTTTATAACCGTTTCGCCCTCGCCTATGCCGTGAAACGCACCCGCCATAAACGGGTTGTCTTCAACGGCGTTACAAAATACCACTAATTTTGCACAGCCAAGCCCGTCGTTTTCTTTGGTAATATCCGCCGTCTTTTTGATGATTTCACCCATAAGCTTAACGGCGTCCATATTAATACCCGACTTTGAAGTACCAACGTTTACCGACGAACACATACGCTCGGTAACCGACAAGGCTTCGGGGATACTCTCTATAAAAGAACGTTCAAAACTCGTCATACCCTTTTGAACGAGGGCGGAATACCCACCCAAAAAATCTACCCCAACGGTTTTTGCGGCACGGTCAAGTGCTTTTGCCAAGACCACCTCTTTCCCGCAAAATGAAGAAGTCAAAAGACTTGCGGGGGTTATGGATACACGTTTATTTATGATGGGAATACCATATTCGGCACCGAGGTCTTGTGCGACCTTTACGATATTTTCTGCCTTTTTGCAAATTTTATCGTAGCAAAGCCTTGCGGTTTCCTCCGCACTGTCCCTTACGCACGACAAAAGGTTTATACCCATCGTTATCGTACGCACGTCAAAGTGTTCCTTTTCGACCATATCAATGGTTTCTAAAATCTCGTTTCTATTAAGCATATTACACCTTAAATTTTATGCATTGCGTTAAAAATGTCTTCGTGTTGAACGTGCGTGGATACGCCTATCTCATCGCCCAACTCTTTTAAAAGCACGCCAAGTTCTTTAAGCGAAGGTTTAGCGGACTGTAAATCGCAAAGCATAAGCATGGTAAAGTTGCCTTGAACTATCGTTTGGCTTATGTCCTCAATATTTACGCCGTTATCCGCCAAAAGAGTAGCGACTTTTGCTATTATACCCGACTTGTCCTTACCTATTACGGTTACTATTGCTCTCATATTTTTAACACTCCTAAATAATTTCGTAACTTATTAAAACGTTGCCTTGAGTAACGAATCTTACGTTGTCGTTTTCCTTAAATTCCGGAAAAGGTCTGTCGTAAAACACCAAAACCTTTCTTTCAAAAAAGTCTTTCTTGTACTTGTTCCACTCTAAGAATATAAGTGCCTTAAAGTCAACGCCGTCTTTTTCTTGCAAGGTTTCGTCGTACTCAAAAAAACTTGCTGTGGTGGTCTCTCTTATCCCCACCTTCATATTCCTTATCATTTGATAAAATTTGTTCGCACGCTTAAAGGGTAGCATCATATAAAAGAACATTCCGCTTACCATAACCGCCGTTATTGAATAGTGTATAATTTTGACGGTGGTAATCGTTGGCGAGCGATACGGAAGTAAAAGGTACCACACCAACATCCCCGCACTTATACAAAGGTAAACGCCAAGGATTATAAAAAATATCGTAAGCATTACGTCCCTTCTCTTTTTTGCAATCTCAAAATCGTTGTCTTGAAAATATTTCATTAAAAAAATCCTCTCTCTTATTTATAGTCCACACGCCGACGCTTAAACCCGTCGCTATCTCGATAAAACAATTCGTACCTATCTTCATACTCCGCCATAACGTATTTGGGATTCTGTTTAACGGTAAAGTATTTTGGATAAGTTGTTGCGTTTGCCACTCCGACCACGTTAGACGCCGTTTGCGTATTAGCCGTTTCTGTCTTCGTACCGCCGTTGCCGTTTGCAGGTACGGGGTCAACCACGTCCACGCCCTTATTCCTTTTAACCTTTTTGCCTATCCTAAAAAGTTTTTTTAGTCCAAAGGATATAGAGAGCAAGAAAACCGCAACAAGCACCACTATAAACAGCACTAATACGGTGGGGTTTTCTTCAAACGCACCCGTGAAATAAAAAACCACGCCCACTAGCAACACGAGCAGTACCGCTTGCAAGTTAAACACGCTTATTATTTTGTAAATAAACTTCAATACGGTAGTTATAAGTTTTTTTATACTACCGAATATCAGTCTGTTTTTAACAAGTATCAAGTTTATCCCCTTAACCTAAAATTTACTGCCCGTTTTTAATTTGGTTAAACAGTTTTGTAACGGGTTCAAAAAAGTTGTAAACGCCACGCAAAAACTGTTTGTTGTTTAACGACCAGTTCGTAACCACGCCGACTATATTTTTTTCCAAACACTCGCCCTTTTCACGGCTGTCGCTACTTCCGCCACGAGAACGGTTGTCACCAAGATAAAAAATCTCGTCCTCGCCCAAAGTGTAACCGCTTTCATACTTAGGGTCTAAGGCTTGAGTGGGATGTCCGCTGGTATAAGGTTCTATTAATTCAGAAAACTCGGTCTCGCCACTCTTTTTAAGCATCACCTTGCCGTCTTGAATCTTTACGGTATCACCTTCCATAGCGATAACCCTCTTTATAAGCCAGTAACTTTGCACGCCAGATATTACCACGATATCCCCGTGCTTTGCTTCCGTTTTTCTGTTCACGATAAGCACGTCACCGTCTTCACCCACGCCGTATAAGGTAGGCGACATCGACGAACCCGAAACACGCACGGATAAAAACACGAAGGTATTTAGATAAAAAACCACCGTAAGCAATATCAAAACCACCGCTATAAAAAGCAAGAAGTTCCTATCCGAACGCTCTCTATTAAGTTTTGATTCGCCAAGGCTGTCGTTCACTTTATACATCTACGTCCTCACAAGACTGGTATTTTTTAGTCATCTTTTTTACTTGGTCGTGCGACAAAAACAAAAACCTGCCACAACTTAAGCATTTAAGTTTTACGTCCGCACCCGTTCTAACAACCACCCATTCACTTCCACCACAAGCGTGTGGTTTTTTAGCGGTTATTTTTAGCCCTACTTTAATTTCCATACGTTAAATCCACAACACGTTGTTTATAAGGTAATCGCAAGAAACGTAAAATTCAATTGCGTCAATACCTTGATAAGTTTTTAGTATTCTGCCTTCTTCGGTCTTAAACTTATTCATCTCTAACCTAACGTTGTGCCAAATCTTTCCACCGTTTACATTAGTTTTAGCAACGTATTCCACTTTCTCGCCAAAAAAGTCCTTAATAAGTTTTACGGTAAGTTCACACTTGTCCTTTGTAAAAATATCTAACATCAAGATAGCGTAATCGTTAGGCAAATACTTTTCCGCACTAATCTTAAACGTACGAAGCCCACCGCTTGCCGAAACGCCGTCTATGGACATAGGACCTTTTTTAAATTTTAAGCAATGTTTATCGCTCTCTCGCCAAGAAGACGGTGCGTCCTTTTCGGTAATCGCGGCAAACACGCTCTCTAACCGACTGTCCCTACTTGAATACACTATCTTATCCTTAAAGGTCTTTTTAACTTCGGTCTCTTTGAATTTTTTGGATATTACGTTTGAGCATAGTGCGTAGCCGTTTTGATAGGATGCCTTAGAAAACGCAAACACCTTTTTGGATTGATGGTACGGGCTATACTTAAACAAAAATTCGCCGTCACCGATTTTTATGCAGTCGGTAAGTTTTATCCAGGCACGCTTTTGCGGTTCAAGAAGTTCTTCTGAAACGTAAACCGACGGACGATTAAGCCCGTTGGGGTCAACGTTCACGTGGAATACCAAACCGCCGTCTTCTATATCACATTTAATATCCGGTTCAAACGGAAGATCCCCCTTGCCGTTCCCCCCCAAAAATTCCTCAAAGAAAATTCTGGTGCGAGTAATGGTTCTAAAATCAACCGTATCTACGCTACCTACAGAGTAACACGCCGAACGGTATGCGTTTTCGTTTATCCTTGCTATCGTATCATACGCCCTGTCGCAGTCGTACTCGTCACTGTTGGTTGGGGATAGCATTAGGCAATGACATTTAACGTGTTTTGCGTAACCTTGCGGTTCTATACCCGCAACGTATTTAAGAGTTTCGTCGCTAAACTGCGGTTCAGACGCACCAGAAAACTTAAATATACCCTTATACGCCTTCCACCCCGCATTCATCACGAACACCGCACAATCCACGTTTTCGTTATTAGCCAGGGCGTGCCACAACACACCTGCACCTTCTTTTACGCCGATTGCACCGATTTTACTAACACAGGGTTGTGCTTTTAAATAACTTATTGCGTATTTGGCGGCTGCCGCCCACTCGTACCAACAAGTACCTATCGCATCGGTAGAAATCTTGTCAAGACTATCCTTAGAAAGGTCGTAATTAGCGTAACCCACTTTGTCGGGATAAACGGTGTAGTTTTTAAGGTCACTATTCTCGGGTTTACCGTTTAGGTCTATGGCAAGTGCCGTATATCCGCTTTGTGCTAACTTTTCCACCAAAGAAAGGTCCATACCCCTTTCAAAGTCTGAAAAGATTATGACGGCGGGTTGAATAGAAGGTTGCTCTTTTTTAGCAATTACGCCAAAAATCTTGACCCTCTCTTTACCCACAGTTCTACCGTCGATATAAATTTTACGATAGGTTATTTCACCTTTGACCTTTTCTTCGACAAGTTCGGCTAACACGGGTTGCTTTATTGAAAAGTTGCCCCAAATGGTAATGGGGGTTAAAATATTTGCGGACATCGTTACCTCTAAAAAATATTACCCTAGTAAACGGGAAAAAATTTTTGCTTTTTTTGTTGCTTTTTTTGGTTTTGTTAAGTATAATAGTTCGTACACCGCTTTTGGCGACATTACTCTATTATAAACTATAAGAAGTAAATTATTTCGCAGATGCTCATAATTTGTAAAACTAGCGTTTCACCGCAAAAACTAACCGTTTTTGCACTTCTTGTTTGAAAAAACATCAGTTGTGCGTACTTGCAAGCAAACGCCCAACTTCTAATATTATAATCTAAGTTAATATATTATAATATATATATCGCCTTTTTGCAAGCGAAAATTCAATTTAAATGATTTTGGTGGAAATAAAAAATGACCTGTTCGTATTCCAAAGAATTTTCCGCGTCGGCTTTCACCAACGTAGAAAACGTTTTTATTTACGAATACTTACCCGTTTCTTCGGGCGATGCCGTAAGGGTTTACCTTTACGGGCTTTTCCTTTGCCAAAATCAACAGTTTGATAAATCGGTCGAAGATATTGCAAAAGAACTTAATCTTTCCACCGAAAGCGTTATCGATTGCTTTACTTACTGGGAAGAATTCGGACTTATCAATATCGTTCGTAAAGAGCCTTTTACGGTACACTACTTACCTATAAAGTCAACCACCTATTCAAAACCACGCAAGTTTAAGCCGGAAAAATACGCTGAGTTTTCCAAAGGCGTTCAAGCTCTTATTCCGTCGAGGATGATATCCACCAGCGAGTACACCGAGTATTTTAACATAATGGAATCGTACGGGATTAAACCCGACGCTATGCTTATGATTATTAAGTACTGCACGGACAGAAAGGGCAACGATATCGGATATAAGTACATATCAAAAGTCGCAAAAGATTTTGGTAACCGTGGAATCGTCACTTCGGATTTGGTTGAAAAAGAACTGTCTTCTTACATACTACACACAAGCGAAATCACTAGGATTTTGAAGGCGTTATCGCTTAAACGACAACCCGAAGTTGAAGACCTTACCCTTCTTAAAAAATGGACGACCGAACTTGAATTCGACGTTGAAGGGATAGTTTACGCCGCTTCAAAAATTAAGAAAGGCAGTATGGAAAAGTTAGACGAGTTTTTGCTTGAATTATACTCGCTTAAAAGTTTTTCTAAACAAGATATCGAAACTTACTTTAATAACAAGAAAGAGGTGTTCGACCTCGCCGTAAAGATAAACAAAGCACTTTGTATTTATATGGAAGTTATCGACACGGTTGTGGATACTTATACGAAAAAGTGGCTATCTTACGGGTTTGACGGCAAAACATTAATTTTTATCGCTAATATTTGCTTTGCACAAAACAAAAAGTCCTTACAAGATATGGACGAACTTATTGAAACGCTTCGTGGTCGCGGATGCATTGACATAACTAGCGTAAACGATTATTTTGAAGGGCTAAAACGCACCGACGAATTTATTAAAAAATTGCTTTTGGTTGCGGGGGTCAACAGACGCCCGACTTCTTGGGACAGAGAAAACGTCAATATTTGGAAAAGTTGGAATTTTCTCTGTCCCAAGAAGTCGGGCGTC
>SVIL01000023.1 GCA_015069505.1 Clostridiales bacterium | reverse complement strand
GCCGTTTCATCGTGATTTCGTCCTCTTGCAAATTATCAATCCATTGTTGATTTATCCACATCTTAAACGACAAATCTCTTGGAACGTCTTTTGCGGAAAGAGTGCAGTACATCTTGCCGTCCGCAAGCGTTGCAACCTTCTTAGCGTTTGAAGTAGTTTGGATATTAAAGTTGTTATCTAACAACGCTTTATAGGTGGGCATATAGTTTTCAATTACGTTCCCTACTGCCACACCCGACACAACCAAATCATCGTCGTTAAACGGCACTAACGCACCGTAACCCGAATATACGACTTGCTCTGATATGGGGTTACTAAACAAAAATAGGTCGGGTAAATTCTTTTTATCTTCCCAAACTGCCGAACGAACGTTGGTGTAACTTGAAGACTCAACTTCGTTAAAACGCAAATCAATATTCGTTACTTCTTGCAACACTTCAAACATACTCATATCGTCGTAAGCAGTGGTCGCAGAACCGCTCGTAGGGACGAAAACGTCAATCGTAACCTTTTCTTTAACTATTTGATAAGGGTTGGTTTCCGTTCCGTTAGGAAGAAAATTCTCGGGGTCATACGGTTCTGTTCCGCCACACCCTGCGAATAGGGATAGAGATAAAACTGCGGATAATAAAATCCCTAAAATTCTTTTAAACATCTTCATAAAAAATCTCTCCTTTTTATTAACCTTTAATACTTCCTACCATCAAGCCCGTTTCAAAGTACTTGTGGAAGAAAGGATACATTACGATAAGCGGAACGCTTGATACGACGATGGTAACGTATTTTAACACTTCGCCTTTTAACGCTTGCGAGCCTGCACCTGCACCGCCCATAGCCCCCGACATCTCGTTTGCAACCAGTAATTGTTGGATTACGCGTTGTAATGGGAATAAACTTCTGTCCGTTATATATAGCAAAGAGTTAAAGTATGCGTTCCAGTACCCTACTATTGCGTATAAAAGCATTACTGCTATTACCGCACGACAAAGCGGCAATATTATGGTGATGAATATTCTTATATTCCCACACCCGTCAAGCATTGCAGCTTCTTGTAATTCCCAAGGAAGTGATTGCATAAACGTACGGATTACGATTATGTTAAAGACGCTGACGCAACCGGGAATAATCATCGCCCAAATGGTATTTAACATCCCCAAAGATTTAACAACTATAAATAGCGGTATCATACCACCCGAAACGAACATCGTTAAAGAGAAGTAAATATTGAAAAAACTTCTGCCCTTCAAGTCTTTACGTGAAAGAGGATACGCTGCGGTAAACTGCATAAAAAGTTGTATCACCGTTCCGATAACCACGTACATAAACGTGTTCTTAAAGCCCATTAAAATATCGCTGTTCGTTAAAACGCTTACGTAATTTTCAAAAGTTACTTCCTTAGGTATAATGAACACCGCACCCTTGTTAACCATATCCGCAGACGAGAAAGAGTTTGCAAGAACGAATAACAACGGAACAAGCGTTATCGCCGTGAACAGTAACATTAAGACTAATACGACGTAATTAAAAACTTTATCTGAACCTTTATTCTCTACCATAAACGCACCCCCTACCACAAAGACGTTTCGCTAACTTTTTTGGAAATAACGTTTGCAATCACCAAAAGAATAATATTGATAACCGAGTTAAACAAACTTATTGCCGTTGCGTAAGAGAACTGCGGTACTAACGCACCCATAGAAACTCTGTAAACGTAAGTAGAAATTATCTCGCTTGCCCCAAGGTTACCACTCGTTTGCATTAGGTAAACCTTTTCAAAGCCAACGTTCAGCATATTGCCTATGCTCATAATGAACATTATTATTACCATCGGTAAAATGGTTGGTACGTTTATATGTATAATTCTTTGTATCCTTCCCGCCCCGTCTAAAACAGCGGCTTCGTGAAGTTCTTGGTCCACGTTTGCCAAAGCCCCAAAATAGACTATCGACCACCAGCCAAGACCTTGCCACAATCCGCTAAAAACGTACATATGTGGGAATATTTTTTCGCTTTCCATTAGGTTTGACGCTTTCCCACCGAACAAGGTTACTATTTGGTTAAAAAGCCCCGATTCAAGGTTAGAAAAGGAAAATAACATACCTACGACTACGACCGTAGATATAAAATACGGACAGTATGAAATAATTTGAACGGTTTTCTTTGCCGTTTTCCATCTTATCTCATTTACGAATAACGCAAGTATTACAGGCAAAATGGTATTCAGCACTATGGAATACACGCTTATATACAGGGTGTTAAAGATTATGTTCCAAAAGTTTGGAAGTTTTACGAAGGTAACGAAGTGTTGAAACCCAGCCATCCCCGCCCACGGGCTATCCCATAAGCCAAGATAAGAATTGTAATCCTTAAAAGCAATTACCGATCCGAGCATAGGCAAATAACTAAATATAAAGATATAAACCACGCTTGGAACTAAAAGCAAATAAAGAGTCCAGTTCTTGTACCAAGGGTTTGACGTTTTTATCTTTTTCGTCGAAGATCCGCCATTATTTACGCCATCTATAGGCACGATTTCTTGCCCGATATTTTCCATAATTACAGCATACACCCCCTACTTTTTTTATTTTCTAATTTAAGGATAACTTAATAATTTATTTCTTTCAATACAATAATTTAACGATAAAATATAATTTTTTGTCTTTTTTTTGGTTTTTCAACCATTTTTTTAATATAAAAATTTACTTTTGTTACTTTTTGTGATACAATAAAATAAATCACAAATACGGTTACTTTTACCAAAAAATTATGAAAAATTATAAATTTTTAGAAAACAATTTAATCTACGAGTATTTGGAAACAGACGTAAGTTTAGGAATAAACCCGCTTATTATCGGCTATGAAAGGTGTGCAAAAGATAAAGGCGTTACCACCATAGACAAAAACTTATACGTTTTAAAATACGTTTTCAAGGGTAAAGGCACCCTTTGGATTAATAAAAGAACGTACAAAATAGAAAAGGACACCTTGCTGTTTTTCCCTATGGAAAACGTATCTTACGAGCCTGACAAAAACGACCCGTGGGAATATATTTGGGTTGAATTTACGGGGACGGCGACTGCAAACGCATTACTAAAAAGGTGTAATCTATCCGCCCAAAACCCCGTATTCAAACCCCAACAGCCACAGGCTATCTTTAAGATTTTTGCAGAGATTATTGAAAACAGTATTATCGAAAAGAAACGGCAATACTATCAATACGCTTGTTCAGGTGCATTGTTAAAACTGTTATATCACGTAATTTGTGAACAAAACGAGGGGGTTTTAACTCAAAATTCCGAAAAATCTAAAATCCCCGCCATAATCAACTATATAGAAGCACATTACGACCAACCCGACTTATCGTTGCAAAGCATAAGCGAGGAATTTTTCTTTTCACCGCCCTACCTTTCCCGACTATTCAAAAAAGAAGTTAATATCCCCATTTCAAAATACATAATCCAACTAAGGCTTAACAAAGCCAAAAAAATGTTGCAGAGTAACCAGTTTAAAATATCCACTATTTCATACGCCTGCGGTTATTCGTCGCCATACTACTTTTCTTTGGAATTTAAAAGAAACGTTGGTATGTCCCCGTCAAAATACAAACAGCGTGCCGTACACATAGAGTAGTCAGTAATAGCATTTTGGGAGAATTATGATGAAAAAAAGCAAAGAATTTATTAAACTTAAAACGCCTTTTATCGATAGCGATAAGACTTGGGACACGTACCCCCGCCCTCAGTTTAAAAGAAATTCGTATATGCAGTTAAACGGCGAGTGGGAACTTTTTTTACTTGACGGCTCTATCCTTTCAAAGATAGGCGTTATAAAAGTACCCTTTCCGCCCGAATCGGACCTTTCAAATATAAAAAAATCCCTGCCAAAAAACTGCAAGTGGATTTATAAAAAAGTATTTAGCGTTGAAGAAGGTTTTATCGACCATAAAACCCTTTTAAGTTTTGGTGCGGTCGATCAAATAGCCACGATAAAACTTAACGGTGTGGAACTTTACGTAAACTACGGTGGTTATTCTAAATTTACGGTGGACGTAACGAATAATATAAAAGTTGGTGAAAACGTTTTGGAAGTTATCGTTACCGATAGCCTCGACCCCGACTTGGGATACGGGAAGCAACGCGTAAAACGGGGTGGGATGTGGTACACACCCATAAGCGGGATATGGCAAACGGTATTTTTAGAAAGCGTGCCGAAAGACTATATTGAAAGCATAAAGATTACCCCATCATTAGACGGCGTAACCCTTTTTGTAAAAGGCGGTGCTGACCAAAAAAGCCTTTACGTTGACGGGATTGACAGTCCTATTACTTTTAGCGGTGATAGTTACACGCTTAAAATCCAAAACCCCAAAACCTGGTCGCCCGAAAATCCGCACCTATACTACTTTACGATAAAAAGCGGTGAGGACGAGGTTAAGTCTTACTTTGCCCTACGTACCCTTTCCATAAACACCATGGACGGCAAAGAGGTTATATGCCTTAACGACAAGCCGTACTTTTTCAACGGGGTGTTAGACCAAGGGTATTACCCCGACGGAATTTACACGCCTGCATCCCCCGACGGGTTTAAGTACGATATTTCGCTTATGAAAAGTATGGGGTTTAATACCATAAGAAAGCACATAAAAGTTGAACCTGACTTGTTTTATTATTACTGCGACTTGCTTGGGATAATAGTCTTTCAAGATATGGTGAATAGCGGAAAGTACCATTATTTAGCCGAAACGGTTTTGCCAAACGTGTTAAGCCAAAGAAATATTGAACGGCGTGCGTCAAAACGGCGTAGTGATTTTTTTGAAGCACACTCTTACCAAATGATGGATAGCCTTTACAACCACCCGTGCGTATGTTATTACACCATTTTTAACGAAGGTTGGGGCCAACACGATTCGGATAATTACTATCAAAAATTCAAGTCCTACGACCCTACGAGAGTTTACGACACGACTTCAGGGTGGTTTGAAAAGAAAAAAAGCGACGTTGACAGTAAGCATATATATTTTAGGAAGATTAAAGCCAAACAAAAAACACGCCCGCTCGTTATATCCGAATACGGCGGTTACGTGTATAAGATTGACGGGCATTGCTTTAACCCCTTCAAAAAGTACGGCTACCGCACTTTCAAAACCCAATCGGACTTGCTTGCCGCATTTGACAACCTCATCACAAACCAAATAATCCCTTGCGTTAAAAACGGGCTTAACGGTGCAATTCTAACCCAACTATCCGACGTTGAGGACGAGATTAACGGGCTTGTAACCTACGATAGACAGGTGGTTAAGTTAGACGTTAAAGATATTAAAAACCTAAACGACAAAATTTACTCTGAATTTGAAAAACGATTCTAAGAAAAAAGGTGTTTACCGAGATATGGTAAACACCTTTTATTAATTTAGCACTATTAAACTTTTTTATTCCTTACGTAAAAATCGTAAAGTTCTTCGGTTGCAAAATGCATCTTCGTCAAATAGTTTTCGGCAGTTTTTAGGAACATAAAGTAGGTGGTCTTATCGGTCGCAATATCGAACGCATCGCCACGGTTTAAGAAGTCGTACTCTATATGTACCGAATACATAGACGCAACGGACTTGTTTAGATTAAACGGTTGGCCGTCAACCGTACCCGTTATAGTAAAGCCGTTTTGGTCGTGTACAACGTGAGCGTCGCCGACGGGGATTAACCCGACCTTGGTAGAATAATAATCTTCCACCCTAACGTCGTCCTCAAAGTGGTAAGTCCCGCTTTCAACTTCCTTCCTAACTTCTTCTCTTTCCCACCTATACCAGTCAGGGATATGCGAAAAGCCCTTGTCCGTATTTACGCCGTGAAGCCTTGAAAGTGTATCCATTTCCCACTTAGCACCGCACTCGTCACACCACAAATTAACGCCTTCGCTACGCATCTTAAACTCTTTACCGCAAACGGGGCATTTATACAAAATCCTATAAAGCCCGTCCGCACGTTGTTTACATTTGGTATGAAGATTTCTTTCAACCTGCCACTTGTACTCGTCCCTCTCAAACGCCTTTTCAATCCTCTCTTGAATTTCTTCGGCAGAAAGGGTTTCCGTTTCTTCTTTGGTAACCAAAACGTAAAGTTCGCACTCTTGCCTTATCTTTCTGTACGGGTGCTTAGACCATTGTGGCGAATTTACAAAGTTACCCATAGCCTTACACATAACCACGGGGACGTTCGCCTTTTTGCAAAGTTTACCTAACGCACCGTCAAGCCTTTCGTTAATGCCCGCAAGTGAAAACCTCGCTTCCGGATAAAGGGTTACCGTATGCTTTAAAGTTTTAAGCATATAAAGCATATGCTTAACGGTCACGATACTGTGGTCAAACTTACGCTTTGGCATACCGCCTATACCGTACATAAGCCAATCGCCACGCCTAAATTCCTCAACCGACATAACCCAACCCGTATTCTTTGGGAATATACCTTTAAGAATCATCGGAAAGTCCATAAAAGATGCGTGCGTGGATAAAATCAAATACGGCCCTTTTAGTTTTTTAACCGCCTTGTCCGTCTTAATATGTCCGTTGTTGAACATAAGATAGAACGGGCAAGCAATAGCCTCAACCACCTTTAAGTACCACTTGGGCTTGTTTGGTTTTCTGTTCATATCAAATCTTTTTGGTTGTTTTTTCATAACTTTCTCCTACTTGTTGTCCTTAATAATATTATAGTAATCGTTTATTCGTGATATATAAATGTTCGAGTCGTCTGCGGCCAAAGACTCTTTAAGGTAATTTTTGATTTCTTCAAGATACATTTTAACCTCAAAGCGATCCTCTTTAACCAACTCTTTACACATAAGGTATTCAGAAAGGGTCAAATAATATTCCATCCTAAAATTCTCGTGTATCTTAGAGTCTATCGTTCCTTTATCAAAGTTACGAAGTAACGACTTGCGTTCTTTTTTGGTAAGTTCCAAATACCTTGCGTATTCGGGGTCGTTAAAATGTTTGTAACAAACGAACATATTCCTATACAGATACGCCTTTATAAGCGACACTATCCCCACACTATCGTTGTTTTCCTTGCAAGGGGTAGATTGTTCAAGCACTTTTATGCACTCGAAAGCCTTTTTGCCCATGTTTATGCACTTTTCAAATAGCAAGTCACTCATCTCTTCGTCGTTTTCGTCGTTTTGAGCAAAAAGCATCTGCACGTAATTTAATTGCTGAGTCACGATAACCCTCGCCCACTCGTCAAACGTACCCGCATCGTCATCCACTATATCTTCAAGATAATCCTCACTTGCATCCGCAAACCGTTTATAAACGTGTGCGTCTATGCACGCTTCTCCCCTACCGCTTTTGCGAATATTTGAAAGCACTTCAAAAAAAGAAAGACAAATATTTACGGATATAGAAAGTTCTTCAGAAAACTCAAACTGGTGATCCCTTTTAAAGTTTTGAAGTTCTCTTTCCACCTTCTTTTCATCCCCAAACATCTGTGAGGCTTGTTGATAAAAAAGCAAGTACTGTGCAAGTTCATAGTCCGAACATTTAGACCCGTTTTCAGAGTAATGCGAAGAAATAAGGTCTTTAATTTTGTACCTATTGTTTATAAGCATCATCTTATTGACGTCGATGCTCATCTTTTGCCTACCCAAAAAGTACTTTACAACCCCGTCAACGTATTCTTCTAACGTTTCGGCAGATACGGGTTCAACCAAAGAGTTATCGAAGTCCGAGGGCAAGACGATGGTCTCGCCCGCCTTTTTACAACAATGCACCTTTTTAGCACCGTACTTTGCAAAAACAAACCCTAACTCAAAAAACAAGTTGTTGCTAACCATACCGTCACTGCGGTTTTGAAATATCATTATCGCTTGGTTACAAAGTTTTATTTGCTTAATAACCGTATCCCCGATAGAAATATTATCCGAACTATTATCCGAATTACCGCCTATATAACAGATATAATTATACTTTTCTTCAAGTATCTTTTTTACGCCGTTGGCAACTACGTTATTCCCACTCCAACCTATAAAAACTTTATCCTTCATTAAACTCACCTAAAAAATTTTCTAAATCGTCGATTGCGGACTGTATTGCGTTAAACCCTTTGGATAATGGGTAGCCGTCAATTAAAGCGTGGTGGGCAGCGATATCCATTGCCATTTTATATCTATCCCCCTCGCTTACAAACTTGCCCCAAGCAAGCCTTGGAATACTCGAAGCACTCTTATCCTTAAAGTCGTAAGGGTTCATTATAGTCGTAAAATCAATCCAGGGCAAACAAGTTATATAATAAACGTCAACCCTATCCCCGTCGTTAAACTGTGGCTTATCAACTATTTTCTTTGCACTCTCTACGTCCTTACGCATATCCGCATAAAAGGATTTATAATCGTTTTGCATTTTGCTTCGACAGGTAACGATAACTTCCTCGTCGGTCATAACGATATAACTCGGGTCAACATCATCTAACAAATAAACCCTATCGTCTTTTATACGCAACCTAAAATCTTCTATCCCGTTAAGGCATTTAGTCGCTATATAAGTAAACGTCGCAAAATAAGACGCACCCGTTCTCTTGCAATAGTTGACCAAGTTGGTAACGTCAAGCCTAACCGTTGCGGAAATTATGGGGTTATCGTACGCTATAAAACAGTTATAGTGTGCCTTTCGTTTCCAAGTTTGCAAATCAATCTCTTTCATACCCTAAACCTTTCTAACCACTACGGTTTCACCTAAACTATCAAACGCATCTACAACCTTATCGAACGAATAATCGTACTTATAAGTTTGCATATCGCTTAAACATTGTGTAAAAGGCTCGCCCGTATATTCACTGCGAAGTTTAGCGATTAACCTATGGTATTCGTCAAGCCCCTTTGCTGTAGTAATGCAGGCGTGCAATTTTTTATCGTCGTCGTCTTTATACAAGCACCCGTTCTTGCTTCCGTCCGGAATTATGGTTATATCTGATTTTTGCATAGGGATATAACCGTTGTTTATATAAAAAGAATTCCACCTTAATTTTTCCTGATAAGCAAGCACGTTTGAGGGGGTTACCACGTCTTTATCAAAGAAGAAGTATTCCTCGTACTTTGCGTCCTCTTTTGGCGAACCTTCAACGAGTTTGGATTTAAGTTCGTCCAAAATACTTTGAGAAAAGTTATTGCCATCGTTGTCGTCAAGGTCGTAACCCATAAGGTTTAGTTTAAGCCTTACGTTAAGCCCCGAATACACGTTAGACAACTTTTTAATTGCGGAAAGCGATGCCCACTTTGACATCTCTTTGCTCTTTTGTTCGTAAGACGAATTGACCGACTTTGCCTTCATAGTAAGGTTTTCATCAACGATAATCTTGTGATTGATAATAAAATCGTTAAACCCAAAGAAGGTTGCCCTACTGTCAAAAAACTCATCGTATTCTTTTTGATACTTTCTAACGCGTATGAAAATATGATAATTTTCAAAATCGTTTTGCTTAAAAAGCATAACGAGTTTTAACGCATAGTCCACGTTGCTAACGTCGTCGCCAAACGCAACCACTATACTGTTATACACGTTACCCCCCGAAAGTGCGGTAATCTTAAAATTCTCAAAAGATTCGATATGGTCTATACTGTTTGGCGAAAAACTAAAGTTGCAAAGTTTATCAGGTACTTCAAAGTACGCCTTGTCCTTAAACCTATCGTGGTCTAAAAAGAACCTGTTTGAATAATAGTTACTGTTCTTGCTTTCGTTTTTCTTGTCAATTTTATCGTAAGCGTAATAGTTGACGAACGCTTGCTCAACGTCCCCGCCGTGCTTACCGCCCGTAACCATAGGCAGTTGGTCGTTCATTACCCCCGCACGGTAAATTGCCGACCCGACCTTGCCAAACCCGAAAAAGAATTGATTAATCGTTACGCCTTCTTTTATGCAAGCGAGGTCAAAATCGAAAAATTCGTTTGGCATAAAGCGGGTTATCGGATAACTTTCCACAAACTTTCTAGCCATAAGTTCGTATTCGTTGAAACAACTTATGTACGCCGTATATTTTTTGTCTTCAAGAATTTTGTTGTTTATGGTTATATAATTGTCGTAATCAAGTTTAACGTAAAGAAAAACGTTCTTGCTTTTTGTCTTGTCCAAAAAGTTTTTGAATTCCGAAATATACCTTAAATTCTTATCCTTGCCGTCAAGTGCTATAAGATGAAATTCCCTGTCTTCGACTTTTGACAAAAACTTTTCAATGTATTCCGCCGAAAATTCCGCCACGATATAAGTGATTTTCTTTTCACGAAGATACTTCTTTTCATCTTCAGTAAGCGGATAATCCACCCATAACAAAGTATCTTTATGACTTTTTATATATGTTTCGTTATCGGCACTTTTACCAATCAACACGTCACAACCGCTCCTTAACAAGCGTCTGCCTTTGATTTTGTTTATGAAAAAGAACTTTATTACACCTGCAAAAACTAAGAATAAAGTTATAAGAGCAAACGCCACGGCGATAAAGAATGCGATTCTAAACACTACGTCGCTAAACATTATGCTTTCCACTTCGGAAAGAGATATGCTGCCCTTAAACACCGAATAGCATCTGTTTAAAACGTTTACGAAATGATAAAAACTTAACGGTTCGCCCGACGTTTCCGCACCGTGACACAGCCCTATACAGTACAATGCGTAAAGAATAATCACCGTAGGTACGAAATACCACGCCGTATCAACGGATACGACTTTTTTACGCTTTGCGAACATAAATATAAAACTAATCACGCATAAAACTTCAAAAAGAATCACTAAACAAGTGAGTATCGTGTATATCATAACTTGACCTTTACATATAAATATGTAATATTATACCACTTTGCATAACCGCTTGTCAATTGCCTTTATAGATTTAGTTTTTCGTAGTTTATTTTGTCGCTTTTGGTAGGTTTTTAACTGCAAAAAATTTTTTATTTAAAAATTGTTAAAATTTTCCCTTTTTTTATTGACAAATGTTTTTTTATGTATATAATGAAAATTAGCACTCTAAATGTTCAAGTGCTAAAATTAAGGAGGCTGTAAGAAAAAATGAAAGTAAAACCTTTGTTCGACAAAGTCGTCGTAGAAAGTATTGAAACGGAAGAAAAGACTAAAAGCGGTTTTATATTACCCACCGCATCGCAAGAAAAACAACAAATGGCAAAAATCGTTGCCGTAGGTCCCGGCGGAGTTATCGACGGTAAGGAAATCGTTATGCAAGTTAAAGTTGGGGATAAAATTCTTTATTCCAAATATGCAGGTAGCGAGTTTAAGGTGGACGGAAAGGAACTTACCATTATCCGTCAAAGCGATATCTTGGCTATCGTTGAAGACTAATTTTATCAATTTTTAAGGAGATTGTATTAATATGGCTAAACAATTAAAACACGGTGAAGAAGCCAGAAAGGCTCTTCAAAAGGGTGTCGATATTCTTGCCGACACCGTTAAAATCACCTTAGGACCTAAGGGAAGAAACGTAGTACTCGATAAAAAATTCGGTGCACCGCTAATCACTAACGACGGCGTTTCTATCGCAAAAGAAATCGAACTTGAAGACGCATTTGAAAATATGGGTGCTCAACTCGTTAAAGAAGTTTCCACCAAAACTAACGACGTTGCAGGTGACGGCACGACCACCGCAGTTATTCTTGCACAAGCAATGATTGACGAAGGTCTTAAAAACGTTGCGGCTGGGGCTAACCCCATAATCCTTAAAAAAGGTATTGCAGGGGCTGTTGAAGTCGCAACTCAAGAACTTAGAAAGATTAGCAAACCTATTGAAGACAAGAACGGAATTTGCCAAGTTGCATCTATTTCCGCAGGTGACGAAAAGGTCGGCGAACTTATTTCTGACGCAATGGAAAAGGTAGGTAAAGACGGCGTTATTACTATTGAAGAAAGCAAAACTATGAAGACCGAACTCACCACCGTTGAAGGTATGCAGTTCGACCGTGGCTACGCTTCTGCTTATATGGTTACCAACACCGATAAAATGGAAGCCGTTCTCGAATCCCCCGTTATTCTTATCACCGACAAGAAGATTTCCTCTATTCAAGAGATTTTGCCCGTTATCGAACCTATCGCACAACAAGGTATGCGTCTTTTGATTATCGCAGAAGACGTTGAAGGCGACGCTCTTGCAGCACTCGTCGTAAACAAATTAAAAGGCGTGTTTAACTGCGTTGCGGTTAAAGCCCCCGGGTTTGGCGACAGAAGAAAGGCTATGCTTGAAGATATCGCAATACTTACCGGTGGTACGGTTATATCCTCTGAACTCGGCTATGAATTTAAGGACGTAACGATGGATATGCTCGGTAGAGCCGCTTCGGTAAAGGTTGACAAAGACAACACCACCATAGTTGGCGGTGCGGGCGACCAAGCAGATATCAAGGCAAGAAAACAAGCCATCAAAGCACAAATCGCAGAGACCACCTCTGACTATGATAGAGAAAAATTGCAAGAACGCCTTGCTAAACTTGCGGGCGGTGTTGCGGTTATCAACGTAGGTGCTGCAACTGAAATTGAAATGAAAGAAAAGAAACTTCGCATAGAAGACGCTTTGAACGCAACTAAGGCTGCCGTACAAGAAGGTATCGTTCCAGGTGGCGGAATTGCACTTATCTCTACTATCCCCGCATTGACCAAGTACGTTGAAGGTCTTGAAGGCGACGAACAAACGGGTGCAAAAATAGTTTTGAAAGCCGTTTCCGCACCACTTAAACAAATCGCTTTGAACGCAGGGCTTGACGGCTCGGTTATTCTTAACGAAGTATTAAAGGCAAACAAACCTAACTACGGGTTTAACGCTCTTACCAACGAATATACCGATATGGTTGAAAGCGGAATTATCGACCCGACTAAGGTTACCCGTTCGGCACTTGAAAACGCAGGCTCAGTCGCAGGCGTATTCCTCACAACCGAAGCGGTTGTCGCTGATATCAAAGAACCCGAACCCGCAATGCCGGCAGGCGGAATGGGCGGTGGGATGTATTAATCCCCAAAATAAAACTTAGTTAGTAAAGTTTAACCCCGTGCAAAATTGCACGGGGTTTTTTGCATATAAAAACCCCCGCACGAAACGGTACGGGGGTTTAACGTTTTTATTATTTTAGTCTTTTGCCTTTAATTCAGCAATAGCGTCAACTTCGGTGAAACGAGTTTTCTTTTCGATGCCGTGTGCTTCTGCAAGGGATTCGACAAGTTTTAATGCGTTCTTCAAAGCACGATCGCTACGAACTTTAACGGTAAACGGTACTTCAACGTATTCTTTAACGTCAGACATGTCTTTTTGGAAGAATACTTTTTGATCGAACTTATTAACGTCAAGTGCTAAATGGAACTTCAAGGTCTTACCACGGATAGTAAGTTTTGCAACCAACTGCCTACCCAAACGATAAGAAACGCCTTTTATAGAAACTCTGGAATTGATTTTCCTATAACTGTTAAACGCGTTTTCAATAGCGTTGTAATAACCTTGTACGTTTTCAGCAGAGCCAAGAATTTTATCCTTGAACGGAATACGTTTTGCGGATTCAACGTCGTCGATATCGCCGATAACCATTTCGTCAACGGGTTCACTTGCGACTTCTTCTTTAACCGGTTCAGGCTTAGCCTCAACCACAGGTTCTTCCTTAACGACGGGTGCGGGTTCTTCTTTAACAACCTCAACAACCGGTTCTACAACGGGTTCGCTAACCGCTTCTTCTACGGGTGCAGCGACTTCGTCTTCTGCATTGCGAAGTTTTAAGCAGTACTTAACGATAAGCACAACCAAAATCGCAATTACCAAAAGGAAATCGATGAACAAGAACACGTGCAAAGGACTTACGAAACTAAACAATTTTTCAAAAATCAATGCCATAATTATTCTCCTATACTAAATACTTTTTCAAATTATATCACAAAAAAAATTGCGTGTCAATATTAATTACAAATTTATTTTCACTATATTTTTACTTTATTTACACTTTCATCAGTTGGCATTATAAAGTTTTTCCGTTTGGCGTTTCGGTTCGCACGTAACGTCTATCCCAAGCTTCTTAAAAGTCTTAGAGTCCACGTGTGAAAGCACGACGGACGAGTGCAGTTGTGCCCCTTTAAGCTTGCTAAGTTGTTCCATCGCAAACTTAGCCGTAGGATTAGTCGCAGCACTAACGGCAAGACAGATAAGTACTTCGTCCGTGTGAAGGCGTGGGTTGATACTGCCCATATGCCCTACTTTTAGTTTTTGAACGGGTTCTATAACGGTCGAAGATATAAGGTCAATGGACCTATCGATTTCGCCAAGTGCCTTTAACGCGTTAAGAAGTGCCGACGCACTTGACCCCAACAAGTCCCCCGTCTTACCAACGACAATTCTACCGTCGTTAAGTTCTATTGCACAAGCGGGTAGTTCGGTAATTTCTTCTTTTTCGTTAGCCGCTTTTACAACCTTTCGGTCAGAAGTGGAAATACCTAATTTACGCATCAAAAGTTCTATCTTTGAAACGACTTCCTTAGGTGCGTTATCCCTTTTAACTTCAAGCATTGCCGAAAAGTAACGTCTAATAATCTCTTGCTTAGACGCTTCGCAAACGACCTCGTCGTCCACGATACAGTTCCCCGCCATATTTACGCCCATATCCGTTGGGGACTTGTAAATAGAAGTTCCCATAATCTTAGTCATCATAGCGGATAGCACGGGGAAAATTTCCACGTCTCTATTATAGTTTACGGTCGCCTTTCCGTACGCTTCCATATGGAAAGGGTCAATCATATTCATATCGTTAAGGTCAGCCGTCGCAGCCTCGTACGCTATATTTACGGGGTGGTTAAGCGGTAAGTTCCAAACGGGGAAAGTCTCGTACTTTGCATACCCCGCCTTAACACCACGCTTGTACTCGTGATAGAGTTGTGATAGACAAGTTGCCATCTTCCCGCTGCCGGGACCCGGAGCGGTAACTACGACTAACGGACGGGTAGTAACCACGTATTCGTTCCTGCCGTAACCTTCGTCGCTGACGATTTTTTCCACTTCAGACGGATAGCCCTCAATAGGATAGTGCTTATAAACCTTTATACCCAAAGATTCAAGTTTACGTTCAAACGCAACTGCCGAGGGTTGGTACTCAAAACAAGTAAGCACTACGCTACCGATATAAAAGCCCTTGCTTCTGAAAATGTCTATAAGCCTTAAAACTTCGGTATCGTAAGTTATCCCCAAATCGCTTCTGGTCTTGTTTTTTTGGATATGGTGTGCGTTGATAGATATCAAGATTTCCGCCTTGTCTTTAAGTTGCGATAACATCTTGATTTTACTATCAGGCTCAAACCCAGGTAGCACCCTTGACGCATGGTTATCATCAAACAACTTTCCACCGAATTCAAGGTATAATTTATCCCCAAACGCAGATATGCGTTCAAGAATTTTTGCAGACTGCATTTCAAGATATTTTTTATTGTCAAACCCTATTTTGTTCATCTTCAGTCTCAATAAACCCTTTATTTAACGAGTTTAGCCTCCTTAACCTTTGCGATAAAAAGCCCTACGTCACGACGAGCGGTGGCTTCGTCAATCTCATACTCGTTCAAAAGTGCCTTTACCAAATCTTCTTCCTCAGCACCGTTTTCCAAAATCTTCCACAAGAACGCACCCGTAGAATTAAGGTTAATAATCCCGTTAAACTCTTTCACCATATCGCCAACGGCAACCACTATAAAATTATCCGCAACCTCTCTTAAAATAAGCCCACTCTTTATTTTCATTTCAGTTCTCCTTTTACCATTGCGTTATACGACGTTTCCGCCGCTTCTTTGGAAACGTTACACCCTAACTTGTAGAGTTTAACCGTTTTAAGCATTTTGTCTATCAACCCCAAAAGTTTATCCATCTGCCCGATATCCGTAGGTCTGATGGTTTGGTTCATAATCGTTATAAGCATCTCTTGCGTGGAACATTTTTCAATCACGTTCTCTTTTGCTTGACGGATAGCACATATCCCGTCTATTTTAGCACGAGCGTTGGTATCAAGCCTGTGCTTACCGTTCCAAGGCGTGCCGTAAACGTAAAAATCGCCGTCAACGTATCTGATTATAGGCTTATCGTCGTTTATCATAACCGCCTTATCCCCAAGCATCTCACGCCATAACCGTGTGTGCGTAGATTTACCCGTCCCGCTCGGTGCGGTGAATAAATAAGCCTTTCCGTCAACCATAATCGCACTGCTATGAAATATTATTCCGTCCGCATTTTCTAACGCATAATCGCAAAGTTTTCTAAACAAAGCCAAACTTTCAAGGTATGCGTCCGGAAATTCAGGGGCAAGTGCCCTTTCCTTTGCAATATCGTCCTCGGTCATTACCACCGAAAACGCACTCGGCTCATCCCCTACGTATTCGTATTTAGCACAAATGCTTGCCGAATATTTATAGATGGGTCTGGCATCAAAAACTATATCGGCAATCTTATATCTTGGCATAATTCCCCTACCACAAGTGGCTTTAAAGCCACGTTTTTTCATACATTGATTATTTTACCAAACCCACCGAATTTTGTCAATATTAAATTGATTTAAAAATAATTTTTATGTATAATAAGTTATGGATGAAAAAATTTTCTTGTTTTTTGGCAACTTGCATTGCGGTAATAATCGGCACTACCACTCTTTTTGGTTGCACTTCCACAAAGGGCGATAGCCTTAATCTTACGGGTTTTGGCACGGCGTTCCATTTAGAAGTCTATGACAAACCCCTTTCGCAAGACCTTAAAAGCCAAATCAAAAACTTAATAACGGATACCGACGAAAAACTTTCCGCTGTAAATTCGTCCTCTGAAATCTACGACTTCAATCGTGGCACTCTAAACACGCCGTACGCCTTTTCACCCCTTGCTTACGGCTTAATAAAGCGTTCAATAGAGTATTATAATGAAACGGACGGGCGGTTTAACCCCCTCGTTTATCCACTTACCCGTCTTTGGGGTTTTACCCCCGACTTGTACCCTCTAAACGATTTTACCCTACCAAATAGCGACGATATAAATCAAACCCTTAACCTTGCTAACGTCCAAAACCTTACGCTTAGCGATGGCGATTTAACTATAACGAAAAGCCTTGATGGAACACAAATAGACCTTGGCGGTATGGCAAAGGGCTATATTGTCAACGAAGTGCGTAACCTTTTGACTGAAAACGGACATCAATCGGGGTATATAAGTTTCGGCGGCAGCAGTCTTTATATCTTAAAACTATTTTCCGACCAAAACGTTTTGGGGATTCGCCACCCCGTACAAAACGACCGTTCTATAATAGAATTAAAGTATAGTAAAGTGAACGGCAAAGCGATCTCAACGAGTGGGGATTACGAAAAGTTTTACGAAGTTGACTCGGTTAGATACAGTCATCTTATAAACCCGCTAAACG
>SVIL01000022.1 GCA_015069505.1 Clostridiales bacterium | reverse complement strand
GTTAACTCTGCGATAACACCCGTGCCGTCAACGTCACGAAGTCCACGCTTTACTTGTTTTTCACGATAAGTTTCTTCGCTAAACTTGGGTATCGTCTTAAAGACTTCGCTAAGCCTTTTAATTTGGTCTAAAATATGTACGTTTTTATGCATCAAATTCTCCTATTACAAAAAACTGTCCGTCGATTAAAAGCGGACAGTTTTTTTATTAACTTTCAAGTCTTATTACGCTATCGACTGAGAATACACCGTCGATAAGTTTAATCTTTTCAAGTGCTTTGTTTACCGCACTTTCAGGTGAGATGTGGGTTATGATAACCACGGGAACTTTGCCGTCCCTTTCCGCAACCTGTTTAACTTCTCTAATAGATACGTTGTGTTTTGCAAACACGCCCGCAATCTTGCTTAAAACCCCCGTGCTGTCCTGTACTGAGAGTCTTATAAAATATTGTGAAGTAAAATCCGAAACGAATTTTGTTTCTTTATTACCCTTTGCCGAATTATCAAACATCGTATAATGATAGTTGGTATGTCTAGCGGCAAATATTACGTCCGATACGATTGCACTGCCCGTAGGAAGTGCCCCTGCACCCCTGCCGTATAACATAATTTCACCGACCGAATCGCCTACGATATGAACGGCGTTAAACGAGTCGTTTACACTTGCAAGAGGATTGTCGTTTGCAACGAAGGTCGGGTGTACCCTAACTTCTATTCCGTTTTCAGTATTTTTACCTATTCCCAAAAGTTTAAGGGTGTAGCCTAATTCTTTGCCGTATTTGATGTCTTCTTTGCTAACGCCCGTGATACCTTCTCTATGAACGTTTTCAATAGCGATTTTGGTATTAAAAGCGAGTGACGAAAGTATAGAAAGTTTATAAGTTGCGTCAAAGCCTTCAACGTCAGCGGTCGGGTTAAACTCTGCATAGCCAAGCCTTTGTGCTTCCTTCAACGCTTCTTCATAAGAAGATCCTTCGTTTGCCATCTTAGTCAAAATATAGTTGGTAGTGCCGTTGATTATTCCTTTTATGGATTGGATCTTGTTGGCTTGCATACCTTCTTGCAAAGTTCTGATAATCGGAACACCGCCCACGCAACTCGCTTCAAAGAAAAGCCCTGCGTTCATCTTTTTCGCTTCGCTTTCAAGTTCGGGCCAGTGTTTTGCAAAGAGTTCTTTATTAGAAGTAACGACGGTCTTACCGCTCATCAACGCTTTTAATACGAAAGTTTTTGCAGGTTCTACGCCACCGATAACTTCAACCACGATATCTACGTTGGGATTTGAAACGACTTCTTCAATGCTACTTGCCACTTGCGACTTAGCAAGCCCCAAAGACACCGCACGGTCAACGTTCTTTTCCAACGCCATCTCAACGGTTATGTCAAGACCTTGCGTTTTCTTAAAATATTCCTTATTGTCGGTGAGTATTTTGTAAGTACCGCCACCAACTACACCAAGACCGAGAATTGCTACCCCAACCTTTTTCATAAAAAAATCTCCTTCGCTTTAAGTATAAGCGTTATTTATTCAAACCATATATATATTTAAGTCCGTCAAGCGTAAGCGTTCTGTCCACGACGCTTATGTCCTTTACTTCTTTTGCGATAATTTCACCAAGTCCGCCCGTTGCGACTACCTTTAACTCTTTAAGACCAAGTTCTAACCGTATCTTTTTAAGAATATTTTCCACTAAACCGCTAAACCCGAATATTATACCCGACTGCATACAATGCTTAGTATTTTTGCCGATTACGGTTTTAGGTGCATCGAGTTCGACCATTGGAAGTTGTGCCGTTTTAGTAGCAAGACCTTCCAAAGACGTTTTTATACCTGGGGCAATAACTACGCCGATAAGTTCACATTTCTCGCTTATTACGTCGAAGGTGGTTGCCGTTCCAAAATCGATGACCACGATAGGCCCACCGTATTTATTGAACGCCGAAACGCTGTTGACGATTATGTCCGAACCGACTTCTCTTGGGTTTTCCGCCCTAACGTTAAGCCCCGTTTTTACCCCAGGACCTATCACTAAGGGGGTTATGCCGAAAAAGTATTCACACATATGGCATATGGTATAGTTAAGTGCGGGGATAACCGATGAAAATATTATACCGTCAATATCAGACTTTTTAATATTCCTATCCGATAAAAGCCCCACTAATACCGAGCCGTATTCATCCGCCGTCCTTGAAATCCTTGACGAAACACGGAAAGACGCAACGAGGTTATCCCCGTCATATACGCCGTATTTTATGTTGGTATTACCTAAATCTATTACGAGTAACATATTTTACCTATTTTTGAACGCTGATTTTTCAAGCACTCTAACAACCGTATGGATTGCGGGTGCAACCACGAGGTTTACCGCAAATTCTATCAAGAAATTTACGCCTGCACATACTATTATTAAAAAGTACATTACGTCCGTGCCTTGTGCTTGTGCCAAGACGGATATACTGTCGTACATAGTCAACGCCCCGAGAATAAACACGCCCGTATTGACCACGGGTACGATTGCGGACGATACGAAAGTCGCAACCAAAGTGTTTTTACCCTTAATAGCGTCGTAAACCAAACCACCCAAAAAACCCGCCAACGAAGTTTTTACTACGCATACCAAAAAGGTAAGTACTGGATGCGAAGTGAAAAGGAAGTTTGTGAACGGGTCAACGCCCGTTACGCCAAACATAAAAGTCATTACACCGCTTATAGCCCCAAGAATAAGCCCGCCCTTAAAACCGAGCATTAAACCGCCAAGCACTATGGGTATAAGGGTTAAATTTACGTTCGTGATTATCTTAAATACCGTGCTAAGCAGATTCAAAACCACTAACAAAGCGGTTAGAATTGAAAGATAAACCACGTTTTTTGTGCTAAGAAACTTAGAACTTTCGCTATTCATAAATGCCTCCAATCAAATTTTCCAAAGAAATATCTGTTGAAAAAAATAAATAAAAATATCTTTCGGTAGGGTTTTTATTACTAAAATACCCCCCTTTGTCCATTTATTTTACCATAAATTCTTAAATATGGCAATTAAATACACACGCATTTGTAACATTTTTCCGTTTCCCCAAATATTATGGATAATAGATAGTGCTTCGCCAACACAAACGATATTATACATAGGCGAAGTAAAAAAGAAACACTTATGGAGGTCTTTATGAACGGTTTCGATTTTGGTGGCAATAACTGTTGCCTTTGGATTTTAATAATTTTACTTATCATCTGTCTTTGCAAAAGCGGATGTCTAAACGGCTTATTCAACAGTTGCTACTGTTTGCCTGTGGCGTTATTATTAATCTGTTGCCTTTGCAAAAACGGCGGCGGCTTTAATGGGCTTGGACTTGGTTGCGGCTGCAAATAAAACTTATTAACCAAGATTTAGGGTGCTTCTCTTTTTTGAGAACGCCCTTTTCTTTTTTTGACCCTAATTTTAACCCTAAACCCTTAAAGAAAACTTGAAAAAATTTTCGACAAAGTATTGAATTTATCGCACTATTGTGCTAAAATATTTATATCAAAAAAATATAAGGAGATTTTTTCTATGGACAACTCAACTTCCAGCCCTGAAATGAACACAGTTCCGACTAAGAAAATCGGTAAGTTTGATTCGTTTTTCGGCATCACAAAATCGGGTAGTAACATCAGAACGGAAATCATTGCAGGTATAGTTACCTTCTTAGCAATGGCTTACATCCTCGTTGTTAACCCACAAGCAATTTTGAGCCAAAACACTACCATTATGGACACGTCGTCTATATTCTTGGCAACAGCACTCGGTGCCGTAGTAGGTACGTTGCTTATGGCTTTCCTTGCTAAGTTACCTTTGGCACAAGCTTCTGGTATGGGACTTAACTACACGGTCGGTGCATTATTCGGCGGTTCGTTAGGTTTTGCAGTTTCTTACGGAAACGCAATGCTCTTGGTACTCATTTCGGGTTTATTATTCCTTGCTCTTTCAGTTATTAGGGTTAAAGGCGTGGCTATAAGGGAACTTATCTTTGACGGTATTCCCGAATGCGTTCGCGGTGCAATTTCAGTTGGTATCGGTTTGTTTATCGCATTTATCGGTATGCAAAACGCAGGTTTAATCGTTTCACCGGGCTTCCCCATTCTCGGCGATGCTATCCAAATGGGTGAAAACGTAATTCTTCCTTACATCACGTACATCCCTGGAACGCTCGTTGACCTCGTTCAATTCAACAACTTCGCAGATCCATACGTCGCTTCAGGTGCAGTGGTTTGTTTGATTGGATTCTTGTCAATCGCTATCCTTGAACACTTCAAGGTTAAAGGCTCTGTCATTATCGGTATCCTCATCGCAACACTCGTTGGTATCCCATTTGGGGTTACCACTTGGTCGGGTGAATCCTGGGCATTCTGGGAAAACTTTGGTAAGTTCTTCTCTTTCGACCCCGCTAACGGCGGTGCTTTCGGTGCAGCTTTCACAGAAGGCTTCACTTGGGCAGAAGGTGCAAAAATTATGCCTATCATTATGACTATCATCACTTTCTGTATGATCGATATGTTCGATACTATGGGAACGGTAGTTGGTTGTTGTACCCCCGCTGGGCTTATCGACCAAAAAGGCAAACCGCTAAACTACAACAAAATTATGATTTCTGACTCTGTTGCAACCTGTGCAGGTGCTTGTTTTGGTACTTCAACGGTTACTACTTTCGTTGAATCGGGTGCAGGCGTTGCTGCCGGTGGCAAAACGGGTCTTACCGCATTGACTACTGCAATCTTGTTTGCACTTTCAATTTTATTATTCCCACTTATCGCTTCTATCCCCGGCCCCGCTGCCGCATCCGCACTTTTATACGTTGGTTGCTTAATGCTTAAAGGTATCAAAAACGTTAAGATTGATGGCGTAAAGAATTACGTTCCCGCTTTCCTTACCATCGCTATGATGCCACTTGCATACTCAATCACCGACGGTATCGGCTTCGGTATTCTTTCTTACGTTATAATCGATCTCGTTTGCTATTTAATTTCTACGATTAAATACGCTTTCACTAAGAAAGAAGAGGACAAGCCTGTTTGGGATTTACACGTCGTTACTATAATAGTTGCCGTACTATTCTTAGTTTACTTCTTCGTTCCGACAACTTTTTAATCGATAGTTAACTAAACAAAAACGCTTTGCAAAACTATGCAAAGCGTTTTTTTATTGTTTATTTTAGTTATTTATTATTCAAGACCTTTCGCCTTTCTTTTAAGCCTCGTTTCAGTATTAAGCGTTTTCTTACGAATACGGACGTTTTTAGGCGTAATCTCTAAAAGTTCGTCGTCGTTTATAAATTCCATCGCTTCTTCTAAACTCATTAGTTTTGGCGTTTCAAGTCTTAAAGCGTCTTCCGAACCTGACGCACGGTTATTAGTCAAATGCTTTTTCTTACATACGTTTACGCTTATATCCTCGTTCTTTGGGGATACGCCGACCACCATACCTTCGTAAACGGGTGTACCCGCACCGATGAACAGTTGCCCACGGCCCTGTGCATTAAACAGCCCGTAAGTCACAGCTTCGCCCGTTTCAAACGCTACCAACGAACCAGTAGAACGTCTTTCGATTTCACCCTTAAATTCTTCATAACCGTAGAATATGGTGTTGAACACGCCTTCGCCACGGGTTTCGGTCAAAAATTGACTCTTGTACCCAAATAAGCCACGTGCGGGAACCTTAAACTCTAAACGGATACGGCTTCCTATGTTTTCCATTTGTAAAAGTTCGCCCTTTCTTACACCCATACTTGAAAATACGCTACCCGTTTTGTCCTCAGGAACGTCAACGACCAACTTTTCAATAGGTTCTAAAAGTATTCCGTTTTCTTCTTTATAAAGCACCTTTGGGGCACCGACTTGGAATTCGTAACAGCCCCTACGCATAGTTTCAATTAATATGGACAAGTGCATTTCACCACGTCCGCAAACCCTATAAGAATCGGCTGAGTCGGTTTCTTCAACCCTAAGAGAAACGTCCTTTAACATTTCCTTAAAAAGCCTATCTCTTAAATGCCTTGTCGTCACGAACTTGCCTTCTTTACCCGCAAACGGACTATCGTTGACCGAAAACAACATTTCCACGGTGGGTTCGCTAATCTTAACGAAGGGTACGGGTTCAACGAGTTCGGGCGAACATACCGTATCGCCGATAGAAATGTTCTCTAAACCGCTTATACAAACTATATCCCCCGCCTTTGCCGTTTCTACGGGCACTCTGTTCAAGCCGTCGATTTGGTATATGCTTACGAGTTTACCCCTCGCTTCTTTGCCCGAAAGGTTATAGTTACAAGTTTGAACGTCTTGGTTTACCCTTGCCTCGCCACGCTCTATCCTACCTATACCTATTCTTCCTACGTATTCGTTATAGTCGATTGAGGATACGAGCATTTGGAAAGGACCGTCCTCGTCAACCTCTTGCGGTTCAAAATAATTTACGATTGCTTCAAACAAAGGTTTTAAGTCTTCGCCCGGCTTACGGAAATCGGTAGTGGCAGTACCCGCCCTTCCCGAACAGTATATTATGGGGCTTTCAATCTGCTCGTCACTGGCGTTGAGGTCGAACAAAAGTTCCAAAATTTCTTCTTCAACTTCGGTAAGTCTTGCGTCCGGTCTATCGATTTTGTTTACGACGATTATTAGTTTATGGTTAAGTTCCAACGCCTTTTGCATAACGAAACGGGTTTGAGGCATAGGACCTTCGCAAGCGTCAACTAATACCAAAACGCCGTTTACCATTTTAAGAACACGTTCAACTTCACCGCCGAAGTCCGCGTGACCTGGGGTATCGACTATGTTTATCTTTACGTCGTTATAAAAAACCGAGGTGTTTTTTGCAAGAATAGTTATACCCCTCTCACGCTCAATGTCGCCCGAGTCCATAACCCTATCCAAAACTTCTTGGTTGTCACGGAAAATTCCGCCTTGTTTTAATAGTTCGTTGACCAAAGTAGTCTTGCCGTGGTCAACGTGTGCGATTATCGCAACGTTTCTTACGTCTTCTCTTCTCAATATTCTGTCCTTCTTTTAAGTTTATTTACGCAAATACCAAAGTAGGGCAATAAGCGTTTTCCCGTCCTTGATTTCGCCGTTATCAATCATCTTGTTAAGCGTTTCTTTGTCGTACCAAATACTTTCCACAAACTCGCCTTCGTCAAGGTTTTGTTTGGTTTTTGTAAAACCCGTCGCTTTGTATATATAAATCTTTTCGTTGGTATAGCCGGGCGTTGGGTAAACGGTAAAAAGCAGTTCTACGTCGTCCGCCTTAATCCCGCATTCTTCTTCAAGTTCCCTTATAGCCGTTTGTTTTGGGTCTTCGCCTACGTTGAGTTTACCCGCAGGGATTTCCAAAACCGTTTCGCCGTAAGGGTAACGGAATTGCTTTACCAAACAAATTTTTTGGTCAATTTCACATATAACCGAAGCCCCGCCGTTATGGGTCACGACCTCTCTAAAAGAGTGCTTACCGTTCGGCAACAAGACTTCGTCACGCTTTAAGGATATAATTTTTCCGTTAAACAGGGTTTGACTGTTTAACGTAGTTTCTTTAAAGTCCATTTATGATATCACCTAATAATTTTTTTATCAACTTGACCCTACCGATAAACATAAATTTATTTGAAGCAGTCATATACTTATACGCAACGAAAGCGTAGTCGATTGCGTCTTTGTCACCACTCTCAATAACGTTGGCAAGCATATCGATTACCAAGGTTGCGTCCTGTTTTTTATCGATGGAAAGTTTAGATTCTTTAACCTTGGTCTTATCGGTAACTAAAAGTTCTTTAATCTTTTTAATATTTTCGCCGTAGGTCTTTTCAGAGATTTCCTTTTCACGCTCTTCCTTTTCACGGCGGTCGATTTCCTCTTTCTGCTTACGCTTTTCTTCTTCAATAACGGCTTCTACCGGGTCTTGAATTTTACCGTCGATAACACTCTCAACCAAAACTTTTACGGAATTTTTGAAAGGCTTTATCATCGAGTTTAAGAAAGCGGTATAACCCGAATAACAACTTCCGTCCTCGTAAAAATACTTATCCAAAAACTCGGCAAGAGAGATACGCTTGGAATCAATATCCATAAGCACGTTAAAAATAAACGCAAGAAGTTCTTTGGAATTTGACGGAAGTACGAATTCCGCCTTATCAGAAGATAAATAAGGCGTTCTTACAAAATACTTTTGTTTGGCTTCTTCATAATCAAATCCGTCAAGGCAGTACTTAAACACCGCCAAAATAGTGTCGGATACGGCGATTGACTTTAAAAGGTTTACAATCTTTATATCCGCCAAAATATACTTTCCGCTAATCAAATCGTCAGCACATCTTAAAAAATTATCAAGTTCTTCACGCTTAGTCATTGAAGCCCCCTTAAAAACGAAAATCGTTCAATTTGCTTAATTCAAATTAATTATAGCATATAATTTAAATATTATAAACTTTTTTTGTCAAGATTTTGCAAATTTTTCCTTAAACCTATTTACAAATTTAAAATTTATGGTATAATAATAAGACAAAATAATGGAGTTTTTTGTAATGCAGGTCAAAGGTGATTCTTCATTAAACAAATTAATATTGTTGTTCGTCTTTGACAAGATGGAAGTTCCGCTTTCCGAAAACACCGTTCTGGATATGTGCTGTTCCTCAAACAACTGGCTTGCGTATATGGACTGCCAACCACTTCTTAACCAACTTTTGGAATGCGGGTGGCTGTTTAACGTATCGACCACGGGCGAACCGCTTTACACAATCACCCCTGACGGGCGAATTTGTCTTGCGAACTTCTTTATTAAAATCCCCGCTTCGACAAGAGAAGAAATTTCGTTATTTATAAAAAATAATCGTGCAAAATACCGCAGAAAGCAAGAGTGCGTTGCCGACTATTTTATGAACAAGGACGGGACTTATACCGTCTATCTTAAAATAATCGAACCTTCCCAACCCGTTTTGGAACTTAAACTTGTCGTACCGAATAGGCAAATCGCCAAAGATATTTATAAAAAATGGGGCGAAAAGGCTGGGGACGTTTATAGAAACCTTTACGAAAACTTAGTTGACTAGATTTTATTTTTTAAGGAGATTTTAGATGCAAACATACAACACCAGAGGCACTTGCAGTAGGCAAATTCTTTACGACGTAACCCCTGACGGACTTGTTAAAAACGTTAAATTTATAGGCGGTTGTAGTGGCAATCTTCAAGCCGTTTCAAGGCTTGTTGACGGCAAACATATCGACGAAGTTATCGCTACCCTAAAAGGTATAAAATGCAGGGCGAATACTTCTTGTGGGGATCAACTTGCCACAGCTTTACTCGACTACAAAGCAAAAAACAACCTATAATAATCAGAATAATTTGACAAACTAAAATAGAGCGGTCTTTTCCGCTCTATTTTTTACTTTTTTTATTTCAATTTCTAAAATACTATTTTTTTATAAGGGTATTCTTTGCCAAGCATTTTGTATTTACTTTCCGCAAACGGGTTGTACTCTAAAAACTCACTTTTAAGACCTTTTGTTAGTGCTTTAATTTTGTCAACGTTGGCTTTCCCGTCCGTAATATTAGGTATAAGCGGAGTGCGTATCAAAAATTCTTTACCGCTATTTTTTAATATCTCAAAATTTTCTAATATCTTTTTATTTGAAACGCCCGTATATTTTATATGCTCGTCCTCGTCAATGATTTTCAAATCCATAATTACGTAATCGCAAAGGCTTATAACCTCTCTAAAAACTTCTTTGTCCGCATACCCCGAAGTTTCAATGCAAAGGTGATAGCCTTTTAATTTTTTTAGCGTTTCAATTAAAAACCCACCTTGCATAAGCGGTTCCCCGCCCGAAAATGTAAAGCCCCCAAAATTTTCGCCTAAGACTTCCCCACTTTTTATTAATTCTCGGCTTAACGCCTCGCTCGTACACGTCTTGCCTATAATCTCTAAACAGTCCTCGGGGCAAATATGAACGCACCGCCCAAACTTTTTACACTCGTCGTGTTCGCAAGGCATTTTGCATAACCCACAGTTTTTGCATTTGCTTGCCTTAAAGGCTAACTCCGGTGCAGTAGATAGCCCCTCTGGATTATGACACCAAACGCAAGAAAGTGGACAACCCTTAAAAAACACCGTAGTCCTAATCCCCGGCCCGTCGTGGACAGCCATCTCTTTTACGTCAAAAATAACCCCCGTCATATCTTGTAAGCCTGCCTTGAAATAACGTGGTCTTGGTACTCTTTGTCAAGTTCTATAAAGTACGCACTCCAACCCCAAATCCTAACCACTAAATTCCTATGATTTTCGGGGTGAAGTTGTGCATCAAGCATCTTTTCAAGGTTTACGGTATTAAGTTGAAGTTGATGCCCGCCTCTGTCTATAAAACTTTTGACTAAAACGCCCACCTTATTCGTTCCGTCCTCGTCACTAAACACGCTTTGATGGAATTCTAACGTAAGCGGACCGCCGTTTATAGCGTTAGAAAAATGCTGTTTGGTCATTGAGGCGATAACCGAAACGGGACCTTTGACCTTTGCAAATAAACTTATAGAATAATTAGTTCCAAAAGCCTCGCCCAAAAGTCTTCCATCAGGCGAAGCACCTATCTCGTTAGCGTGCCACAGATAATACATTGCACTGCCCGTACCTGCCCTAAACTTTCCGCCCCTGCAATTTGTCTTTCCTTTTAACGAAGCGGCAAATACGTCTAAAAGTTCGGTAGCGATGGTATCGACGTAGTCGTCGTTATTGCCAAGCTTAGGCGTGTCGTATCTAAGTTTATGTAATAGTTGCGGCTCAGATTTAAAGTTAGAGTTAACGGCGGCTAAGTACCGCTCTTTTGAAATGGATTTTTCATCAAACACGTACTTCTTTATAGCCGCAAGCGAATCGGTAGCCGTGGCAATACCCGTACCGTGAATACCAAAATGATTGTATTTACCGCCGTTATAAATATCGCAGTCCATCAAAACGTTCATAAAGGGGGACGGCACAAACCACAAATCCTTTATGCCGTCGCAAATGTTTTCCGCTTCGATATTGATTTCCTTTTTGACTTCTTCAAAGAACTGCTCGTACGTATCGCACTCTAAAAGTTTGTTGTTAAACGCATTGTTTACCGCTTTTGGAAGTGAAAGTGCGGATATATTCGCTACGTCGCCACCGACGAACGGAATAATAAATTCCCAACACGCTGCGACGGTGTAATTTGCGGCATCCTTTTTGTCGTAACCGAGTTTTATAAGTGCGGGGATGACCACGTCGTCGTTAGAATACTGCGGAAAACCAAGCCCGACCTTCGTAAGTTCGGTCGCCTTTCTATATCTTTCGATAGGCACGTTTTTATTTACTCTTAAATTAATTTTCGGGTCGATAAGTTTATTATTTTTAGAAGCGTCGATACAAAGCATAGACAAGGTGTTAAAGGTATCGTTTCCGTTTTCATCTACGCCACCAAGCATCATACTTTGCCCGTTATCGCCCTGCTGAATACCCACGTACAAATCGGAATCCTTATTAAAGGACAAAAAGAAGTCTTCTAATAATTCCAAAGCGGTTTGGTAAGTATAAACACCTTTTTCTAAATCCGCTTTTAAATATGGGTACATATACACGTCAAAACGCCCGATGGTGTTATGATAATTGCCCTCAAGCCACAGTGCGTAATGCAAAATCCTAAAAAATTGCAACGCTTCTCTAAAATTCCGTGCAGAATACCTTGGCACTCTCGTAAGTACTTCAACTAAGTCTTGACGGTTTTGTCTTTTTGCCTCTTCTAAATATTTATCAGAGAGTTTAATTACGTTATCAATCGCACTTTTGCCGTACTCGTCAGCCCCGTCACGCAAAGCCAAAAGCCCGCTTGCTATCGCCTTATAATAGTTTGGCGACAAGTTTGACATAAAACCAAGCTCGTGTATATAATGCTTGCTTTTTATATCTTCCCATTCGCTTTCCGTAAAGATATTAGGCAAGTTTTCGACCGTGCGTATAAAACAAATTTGCTCGTTTTCAAAAATAACGGGGGTTTCTTCTTGGCAAAGTTTAGTAAATCTATCTTGCATCCTTTCTATGGGCGAAAGATTTCGCTTGCTATATTCCTCGTCAAGAGTCCATTTAACCGTATGACGGTATTTGTGATGTTGTTTGGTGATTATAAAATCATAAAATTGTCTATTCATATATCTTCTCCTAACCTAATTATATCAAAACACACTTGACAATAATGGAAATAAAATATATAATTATAGACAAAAGTTATCTTTTTGGGGTAAATATGTATTATCAACAAAAAAATTCGGTCGGAAAATATTTCTTTGAGATAATAAGATACAAAGACTTCTATTTTGAACAGCATCTTCATCGTCATTACGAACTTATTTACGTTAGAGAAGGTGCTACGGACGTAAAAATAGGCAACGACTGGGAAAAAGTTAGCGAGGGTGAATGTGCTTTTATACCCTCTAACACCCTACACTCTTATAAAACTGACGAAACTTCAATAGTTGACGTATGTGTTTTTTCTGCCGATTTTATACCCGTGTTTTTTAATGAAATTAGACAAAAACGCCCCAACAAATGCAAATTCACTTGCAGTAAACACGTTTTAGATTACGCCAAAAATGAACTTTTTAACGTAAATAAAAAACACGACGTATTCGCCTTAAAGTCAGTACTTTACGCCCTTGCTGGTGAAATATTAAAATGTATAAAGTTTACAAAATCGTTAGAAAAGACGGACGTACTTTTCGACAAACTTTTAGAGTACGTTTCCGTAAACTTTAAGGAAGATATTTCATTAGATACGGCGTCTAAGGAATTAGGATATGAAAAGCACTATTTATCAAGATGCTTTCATCAAGTAATCCCTATGAATTTTTCTAAATATATAAATACGCTTAGGGTTGACTTTGCAAGCGAACTACTTCAAAATACAGATATGTCTATAACCGAGATTGCGTTAGAAAGTGGTTTCCAAAGTATAAGAAATTTTAACAGAGTATTTTGTGAAGTAACAGGAAAAACCCCAAGGGAGTTTTCTTCTATCACCACGTTATAAAAGGTTAGCAAAAAAATTTGCTAACCCTTTCCTTTTTTAATTCATTATTTTTTACTTTTCTATTATAACTGTAAACGGCCCGTCGTTTTCTTGAGTTATTTTCATATCCGCACCGAACACGCCCGTCTTAACCGTCAAACCTTTGTCCGTTAAACCCCTCTTTAAGTAAAGATACAGTTCGTTTGCCCTATCCGGTTTTTCGGCACTTAAAAAGTCCGGACGATTGCCGTGGTCGGTATTTGCGTAAAGCGTAAACTGCGAAACTAAAAGTATTTCGCCACCCACATCAATAATAGATTTATTTATCTTGCCGTTTTCGTCCTCAAAGATACGTAGCGGGGGGATTTTTTTTATAAAATAATCAGCAACAGCCTCACTATCCCCACTCTTTACACCCAAAAATATCACGTAACCCTTGCCGATTTGGGATATGATTTCGCCATCCACCTTTAACGTTGCGTTGTTTACCCTTTGTATTACTGCTTTCATAATCTACCTTAAACTTTTTTGTTCATTATACCACTTTATTTTTTTGTTGACAAGTGCTTTTTAAGGGGTTATAATTAGTTTACTTTATTTAGTTAAAAGGTGATGCTATGCAACTTTTCGGATTAGAAAAACTTTCACTCGTCGATTACGACGGCAAAGTGGCTTGCACCGTTTTTACGGGAACTTGCAACTTTAAGTGTGGTTTTTGTCACAATTCGCCGTTAGTAACCGAGGTTAATCAACTTCAAGAGATTGACGTAGAGAGCGTTTTTTCCTATCTAAAAAAACGGAAAGGGATTATTGAGGGCATTTGCATTTCGGGTGGCGAACCCACTTTGCAAAAGGATTTGCCTGATTTTTGCCGTAGGCTTAAAGAGGAAAACCTTAGCGTTAAATTAGACACGAACGGCACTAATCCCGATATGATTAAACTGCTTATGGATAATAACTTGATTGACTATATCGCTATGGATATAAAAAACAGCCTTGACAGTTATTCTGAGATTATAGGGCTTAAAAACTTTGATACCACTAAGATAGCAAAGTCTGTAAGCCTTATTATGAACGGCAACGTGGGGTATGAGTTTAGAACGACACTTATAAGCGAATACCATTTTGAAAAACAAATTGAGGATATCGGCAAGTGGATTAAAGGGGCTAAAAAATATTGCTTGCAACAGTACAAACATACAGAAAACTGTATTTGCCACGACCTATCCGCCGTGCCCGTTGAAAAGGCAAAAGAGTTCGTTAAAATTCTTTCCCCCTATCTTGACAACGTAATACTTCGTGGGTATTAAAATCAAAACCACTCTAACTAAACTGTTAGAGTGGTTTTTTACTAAATTGATTTTGCAACGTCGGCTAAACTTTGCTTAAAATTCTCGTCGTTTTCCACAACTATATACTGCGATAAGTCCTTAGTTTCATAGTCGGTCTGGTTTCTGATGCGTAAAAGCACTTCTTCTTCGGTAAGGCTTGACCTATCCATAACGCTTTCTATCCGCTTATTCAAGTCCCTTTTTATTACAACGACCTTATCAAAGAGGCTTTCAAACCCACCCTCAAATAATAGTGGCACTTCAACGAACACCGTTCCGCCGTACTTTTTTGCTTTTTTTATACACTCGTTAACAATAATCGGGTGGGATAGTTCGTTTAGTTTAAGAAGCATTTCTTTATCCGCAAAGACGATTTTAGATATCTCTTTCCTATCCGCCTTTAAATTTATAAAACCCTTGACCGCAGTGGGAAAAAGTTTTTTAAGTTTACGCTTATACCAGTTCTTTTCAAATATTTCAGCGTAAACCGCATCGCAGGATACCGTTCGGTAACCCATATCTTCAAGCACGGATAATGCGTAACTCTTTCCGCTTCCTATTCCGCCCGTTAAGGCAACTATACAACCATTATTTTTCATATTATTTTGCATCAAACCAGTTTTTACCTGCCCCGACCGAAGCAGTGAGTTTTACTTTTAACGAAACGGCGTTTTCCATTTCTTCTACAAGCAATTTTTCCACTTGCTCTTTTTCATCTGTAAATGCGTCTATAATAAGTTCGTCGTGGACTTGAAGAATAAGTTCACTTCTTAACTTTTCGGCTTTTAGTCGGTTTGCCACACCTATCATAGCCTTTTTAATAATATCCGCACTACTGCCTTGCAAAGGCATATTCATAGCCACCCTTTCACCAAACTGGCGAAGGTTAAAGTTTTGTGATTTAAGTTCCCTAATATACCTTCTACGCCCGAATATGGTTTTGGCGTAACCCGTTTCCTTAGCACTTTCAATACACCCGTCCATATAACTCTTTACCTCGGGGTACTGTTCAAAATAAGCCTTTATATACTCACGGGCTTGGGCGTTAGATACCTTTATATTCTTTGCCAAACCGTACTCGCTTATACCGTAAATTATACCAAAGTTTACCGCCTTTGCACTTCTACGCATTTCAGGCGTAACGTCTTCTAACGGTACTCTAAACACCTTTGAAGCAGTTTCGGCGTGAACGTCTCTACCCTCGTTAAAAGCGTCTATTAAGCCCTTGCAATTAGAAAAATCGGCAAGCAAGCGAAGTTCGATTTGAGAATAGTCCGCACCGATTAAAATTCTATCGTCAGACTTTGCAACGAAAAACTTTCTAATCTCTCTGCCTTCACTGTCACGAACGGGAATATTTTGAAGGTTGGGTTCTTTGCTTGAAAGCCTACCCGTAGCCGTTACCGTTTGGTTAAACGAGGTGTGTATAAGCCCCGTTTCACGCTCAATTACAGGCTTAAAGCCCTCGATGTAAGTCGATTGTAGTTTTTGAATTTGTCTATATCTTAAAATATGAGATATTACGGGATGAACGTCCTCAAAACTTTCCAAAATCTCTGCCGTGGTAGAGTACCCGTTCTTGGTTTTTTTACCCTTGCCTATCTTTAACTTTTCAAAAAGCACGTCGCCAAGTTGCTTGGGTGAATTTACGTTTAGGTTAGGCTCTGCCGTAAGTTCCCTTATAACCCTTTCTTGTTCTGAAAGAATTTCAGCGTACTTCTTGCTTGCGGTATTTAAGGCGACCTCATCTATCCTAAACCCTGAATTTTCCATATCGAATAAAACGTCGGATAACGGAAGTTCAATCTCTTTATAAAGCGTTTCCATTTCCTCGTCGATAAGTTTTTGATGCAGCGTATCCCTTAAACTATAAAGAGCGTACGCTATCGGCATATCTTGCATATCGTACTCTAAAAGAACTTCGGAAAACTTCTCGTCACGCCCCGAATAATCGGCAAGATATTTTATAAGCGAAACGTCGTCGCATACGGGATTAAAGTCAATACCTACGTTATTATATAAAAACCTTCTAAGTTCTTTTTTATTAAACAGTATAACCTTTTCTACGCCCTTTAACGCACGCACAACACCGTTTAAGGCTTCCGAACAAGGCAAGCCGTCGTCGAGCAGGTTTTGACGGATTTTGATGGAATATTCTGTTTCCTTTCCGTCGTAAATTTCCGCACCGTTTATATCCATAAAAAGGGATATCGTACCGCTAAACGCCAAAGAGTTGAGAACGGAAAGGTCGTCAACAACTACGGTTTTTACGGTCTTATCGTCAGGCTTTTTTTCAATCGGCATTTCGCCTAAGTCTTCAAAAAGTTCCGCCCTTTGAGAAAGGGATTTAAACTCAAGATCCACAAACCTTTTTCTAACCTCGCCCGAAAATGGAAAACTAATCTTCATTTTAGATACGTCGGTATCCACGCCACAATCAAGGTCAATGGTCGCCAAAGTCTTTGAAAGGTATGCTATTTCCTTGTCGGCAACTAATCTTTCTAAAAGTTTACCCTTAAAATCGGCAAGATTATTATACACCCCGTCAAGATCGCCGTAGGTGGTAACGAGGTTTAAGGCAGTCTTTTCGCCTACGCCCGAAACCCCAGGGATATTATCCGAACTATCGCCCATAAGCGATTTAAGGTCTATGATTTGCTTTGGCGTTAAGCCCGTCTTTTCAGTAAAGTTTTGAATAGAGTACACGTCGATATCGGTTATACCACGTTTGGTAAAATAAACGGTGGTTTCGTCATCGACAAGTTGAAAGGAATCCTTATCGCCCGTATAAATATACGTCTGTATTGACGTATGCTTTGCGATAGTGCCTATAATATCATCCGCCTCAGAGCCTTCCTTTTCAATGACGGCTATATTCATAAGCCTAAGCACCTCTTTAAGAAGTGGGATTTGTGGGCGAAGTTCTTCAGGCATAGGTTTTCTGGTCCCCTTATAGTCCTTGAAAAGTTTATGCCTAAACGTCGGGGCTTTTAGGTCAAACGCAACCGCAACGTAAGTAGGTTTTACGTCAGAGAGCATTTTGAAAAACATATTCATAAACCCGTAAACGGCGTTCGTGGGCGTGCCATCCTTGGTCGTAAGCAGTGGCATCGCATAAAAAGCACGGTTTATTAAACTGTTTCCGTCAATTAGTACTAATTTTTCCATAAAAATCCCTTCTAACGCTTGATTTATATTTAAATTTGTGGTATTATCTTAAAGCAAGTTAAGTTAAACGTTATTTCTATTAACTATTTTAACAAAATTATAACCGATTTGCAACAAATTTATTACAATTTGCCGCTGTGGTGAAACTGGCAGACGCGCCGGACTCAAAATCCGGTGGACTCATCCTCCGTGTCGGTTCGAGTCCGACCAGCGGCACCAATAAAAAAGACAGGTTTTTTACCTGTCTTTTTTATTGCGTTCTTGTATGGTTGGACGAGAACCGAAGGTTCGTCTATCATTTGACGGACTTGCTTTGACGGACGAAGACTCGGTAGCATAGCGGACGAGCGACCGACCAGCGTTTTAGGTTTTTTACCTGTCTTTTTTATTGCGTTCTTGTATGGTTGGACGAGAACCGAAGGTTCGTCTGTCATTTGACGGACTTGCTTTGACGGGCAAAGACTCGGTAGCATAGCG
>SVIL01000021.1 GCA_015069505.1 Clostridiales bacterium | reverse complement strand
AAACCGTCCCTAACGTCAGGTATTGCACGGGAAACGTTAACCGCCATTGCGTATGCGATAAACGATTTTTTAACCTCGTTATTGACTTCGATATTTATAAGTTTAGTTTTATCAAGCGTTGCCTGAAATTCTGCTGAAAGTTCAGCCGTTAAATCTTTTTTTGCCATTGTTTTTCTCCTTTACCTACTAAATATCGAGGTTGGTTACGAGTTTTGCGTTTTGTTCAATAAATTCACGACGAAGTTCGGGGTTATCACCCATAAGCATCGTGAACGTTTCGTTTGCTTCAACTGCGTCTTCCATACTCACACGAAGAAGTGTTCTGGTTTCGGGGTTCATCGTGGTATCCCAAAGTTGTTCGGGATCCATTTCACCAAGACCTTTATATCTTTGGATATCGCATTTGCCGACTTCCGCAAGATAATCGTTTAATTCTTTATCGCTGTAAAGATATCTATCAACCTTGTTCTTGGTCGCTTTGTAAAGGGGTGGTTGTGCTATATAAACGTGTCCCTTCTCGATAAGCGGACGCATAAACCTGAAAAAGAAGGTGAGCAACAGAATTCTGATATGGCTTCCGTCAACATCGGCATCGGTCATACAAATTACACGGTCGTAACGAAGTTTGCTTTCATCAAAATCGTCCTTCATACCACCGCCGAAAGCGGTTATCATTGCACGGATTTCTTCGTTCTCTAATATCCTGTTTATCCTTGCTTTTTCTACGTTTAAGATTTTACCACGAAGAGGCAATATCGCTTGGAATCTTCTATCCCTGCCTTGCTTTGCACTTCCGCCTGCCGAATCACCCTCGACTAAGAAGATTTCGCAAAAGGCTGGGTTTTTGTCCGAACAGTCGGCAAGTTTACCCGGTAAGGTTGTAGATTCTAACGCACCCTTTCTTCTGGTGTTTTCTCTCGCAAGCCTTGCCGCTTCCCTTGCACGCTGTGCGGTTATGGTCTTCATCAAAACTTCTTTGGCTTTTGCGGGGTTTTCTTCCATAAAATCGCCAAAGTATTTATTCATTGCGTCAGTAACGTGCTTACGCATTTCACTGTTGCCGAGTTTGGTTTTGGTTTGACCTTCAAACTGCGGTTCGGTAAGTTTTACGGATACGACCGCAACCAAACCTTCCCTAACGTCGTCGGATGAAACCTTTTCATCACCCTTGAACACGTTTAACTTTTTACCGACTTCGTTTACTATCTTGGTAAGCGAGGTCTTAAAACCTTCAAGATGGGTACCGCCTTCTTCGGTGTTGATGTTATTTGCAAAAGCGTAGATAACTTCACTATAAGTATCGGTGTATTGAAGTGCGACTTCGACTTCGGTATCGCCGTAGAACACGTCAAAGTAAACGGGCTTTTCAAAAATAGGTCCTTTGTTTTTACTTAAATCTTCAACGAAGTGTGCTATACCGCCCGCATAACAAAAATCGTCGTGATGTTCCCTTCCAGGGCGTTCGTCGATAATCTTTATGGTCAAGCCTTTATTGAGATACGCAAGTTCTCTTAGACGGGTTTTTACGGTGTCGTAATTAAAGTCAACGGTTTCAAAAATTTCACTGTCGGGCATAAAGGTTACCCAAGTACCCGTAAAGTCCGCATCGCCAACGACTTGCAACGGCGTTTGTGGAATACCGCGGTTATAAGTTTGTTTATGCTTTTTGCCGTTTTGGAAAACTTCAACGACAAGCCATTCCGAAAGGGCGTTAACGACTGACAAGCCTACGCCGTGAAGACCGCCTGAGATTTTATATCCCCCACCGCCGAACTTTCCGCCGGCGTGAAGTTTAGTTAAAACGACTTCTACCGCAGAGATGCCTTCGGTGTGGTGGATTGCCGTAGGAATACCACGTCCGTTATCTTTTACCGTACAAGAGCCATCGGCGTTAAACTTTACCGTGATAGTGTCACAATGACCGCTTAACGCTTCGTCAATAGAGTTATCGACGATTTCTTGAACGAGATGGTGTAGCCCTCTTACGTCGGTTGAGCCGATATACATACCCGGACGTTTCCTTACGGGGTCAAGACCTTCAAGGACTTGGATTTGACCTTCACCATAGTTAGCGTTTACTTTAACATTTTCTTCCATACTGCACCCAAAAATTATTTTTTTATGAAAAATTTTTCCACGTTTTGATTATATCATATTTTTAGATTTTTTACAAGCGTTTATTGAAAATTTTAAAACTATTTATAGTTTTAAATAGGGGTGACTTTTCTTAGGGGTTTACCCACTATTTTTTTGGCGTTTTTTAGGTATAATTTTTGATTAAATACGCACTATAAGTTGAACGAAAGAAGGAGATTTTAACAAATGGAAAAATGTAAAAATTGTAACGGCGATATCGACACGGAAAATTCGCCACGTTGCCAAAACTGTGGGGCAATTCTATGCCTTGCGTGTGCAAACGCATCAAACGGGTTATGCCCGTTTTGTTTTTCACCGCTAAACTTTACGGTATAAAAAGCGTAAAAAAAACGCCGTCAAAAACTGACGGCGTTTTTTGTTTTAGTTTTCAAAATCCGTTTTCATTTTGTCAAGAAGTTTCTTCTCAAATAAGCCTAAGCCCTTTATCGGGTGTTTTTTGGCATCTTTAACGCCTTTGTCGTAAAACATATCAAGACAATCCTTTTCACGACGAATATAAAGCAAATAAGCAAGTTTTACCCTAACTGCGGTCAGTCCGTTGTCTGAGTTAAGATATTTTTCAACCTCGCTCATAAGTTCGTCGGCACGAGTTTCGCTAAAATCAAAGGTACAAGAATTATAAAGTGCGTCGGTTTTTATAACAGGTTGAATTGATTTTGGGATATCGTCTATTATCCCCATTAGCCTATCGCTAATCTTCTTTGCGTTTTCATAGTCGCCCGCATCAAGGTAATAGTTATATCTTGCATTGTAAAGCAAAATAAAGTTAAGTTCGTCTTCAGCAAGTTGCGGTAGGTCAAAATATAAACTTTTATCGATTTCAGAGGGGGTTTTACCCGCAAAAAGTTCGGCGTGAATTGCAAGAAGGTTTACGGTTACTTTGGATATATCGTCGTTTTTATTAAGCCCCAAAACCACCGCCCCGTCGTTTCTTGCACCCTCACTCGTCATAGGCAAAACGCTTCCCACGAAATAGTACGCCGACAAAGGCAAACACATTGCGAGTATGCAGTACAGCCACTCGGGTAAATATGCAGATAAAAATAACGGCGGAATAGATATCAAAGTCATAATAAGCGATGCGATTATACCGCCCATAGTCATTGACTTAAACCTTTTTGCAAGATTTTCAGTCCCGACGGGTAACATCTCGGTACTGCCCGCTTCTTCGCCGAAAAAGACAAAGTCAAAGACTATTTTTTTACGCTTTTTCGACCACTTGAAAAACCAAACGGTCATAGATATAAATTTGAACGAGTTCTTTTTGCCTGCGATTATATGACCAAACTCGTGCACAAAGGCGTTGATTAGACCAAAAAGCAACGCACCGATTATAAACCAGTGAAGTATGCTAAAAATTTTGTCCACGTAATAAAACTTATTACACAGATACGCCGACAAAAATATTAATGCCACGGTGATTGCCATGGTCAGTATATTGTTAATTACGTTGGTTCTTCTACTCATATTAAACCCCTTTCTTTATAAGGTAACCTTCTAAGTTGTCCCTTTCGCTGGTAACGACTTGTCCTACGCACAAAAATTCAAGTATTTTTTGCATAAGCAACGCACCGCCCGAGATAACTTCGGCACGCTCTGGCTGTAAGCCTTTTAACTTTTTACGGTCTTCCACCGTCATAGAATACAGTCTATCGACAAGATTTTTTATCTCGTCAAGTCCCAACCTATATCCGTGTACTTTACTCGGGTCGTACGGGTCAAGCCTTTGGCAAATAGCCGAAAGTGAAGTTGCCGTGCCACCGATAGCGTAGAAGGTGGTTTTAGGCACATCACCGTATTCCTTAATCTTTTCTGATATTACTTTTTCCGCACTTTCTCGGTCGTTGCCACACCCGTCGAAAAGCCTTACGGTGCCTATATCAAGGCTACGGCTAAAAACGGTTTTACCCCCTTTAACCACGATAATCTCAGTACTTGCCCCGCCGATATCTATGACACCGCCGTCCGCACCGCCCAAAACACCCGTGATACCAAGTTCGGCTTCCGTTTCACCACTGACTACGTCAATATCTAAACCGCAAAGTGATTTGACCTTGTCCGTAAACGCTTTGCCGTTTTTTGCACGCCTAACAGCCGCCGTTGCAAAGGCGTAAACCCCTTTTACACCCCTTAATTCGGCTTGGGATTTAAATATAGAAACAGCCCTTGCAGTTCGTTCAATCGCTTCGTCTTTGAGCAATGAGTCACCACAAAGGCCATCAGCAAGCCGTGTTACCTTAATATACTTTTTCGGCTCACCTAACCCGTCCCATAGCATTAGCCTTACAGAGTTAGAACCGATATCTATAACACCGTACATTTATCCGACCTGAATAAGTTGATCGCCGTTGAAAACGTAGCCTAACTGCCTTGCCCTTTGCACTATCCATTGATAGGACGTTCTCTCTGCAAGTAAATCATCACCGTCTTCAACCAACTGTTTGTATTCGGTTATGGCACGGTCAAGTTCCGCCTTGCGACTTGAAGCCACCCCTATCGCTATCAACTGGTAACACATAACTATTACGAGTATCAACGCTAGCAGCACCGCCCCGACGACACCTGCGACTATTAACCTTTTTTGTTTGGCTTGATCCATTTTTTGTGCCTTCCCTACCTTTTCTAAAAATTCTTATACTAATAGTATAAAGCCTTTTTACAAATTTTGCAAGTATTATATGAAAACTTTTCATATATAAGATTATTCCGACGAAAACTCCCGCTATCATATACGCCCTTACGTTAGGAAATCCCCACGCATGCGACCATAATACGTAAATAACCGCAGTAGCACAAAAAGACAAAAGGTCAAACGCTATATCTATCACCCTGTTGTTTTTAAAAAGGGTTTTTATAAAATAAAAAAGCGTAAAGATTACGCCACAACCGCCGCCGATTGTAACGCAAGAAAAAAAGACGAAGATTTGGTTAGACGTTACGAACATTATTTGAAAAGTTTGGAAAAGGGTTTACCTTTGTCGCCGTATCTTATCTCTCTGAATTCGCCGTCTGCGGTAAGGTTACCCGTTGCCTTACTAAACGCTGAAATTTTTATGCCTTGCCCACACACCGTAACCTTGTTCCCGTTCACGGTAAGCCTTAAACACTGCTCAGAAAAACCGTCCACCGTTTGAACGCCCGTCATTGATAGGCGTTTTCTTGATTCCAAACATAATTTATCCACACCGACGTTTGTTTGTTCTGCCATAATATACCCCGCTCGTTTTATTTTAAACTATGCCCGTAAATAAAAAAATAAAACCTACCCCCAAAAAATAAGGGTAGGTTTTTATGAATTTGCTTTAAGATTAGTCGGGAAGTTTCATATCCCCGTCCTTTATCCAGTTCTTTTTACGCATAAACTCGCTTATGAGGAAGTTCAAAACCGCAGGAAGAACGAACATAAGAAGGATTATCCCTATTATTCCAAGCACACCAGTGGTATTAGTGAACAAGTCGATTACACCGACCAAGCCACTTGTACCCATACCGCCGCCGTTATAACTGCATTTTAACATAAATACGCAAGTAGAAAGGGGTCCTAAAATTGCTGAAGATATTATCATAGGCAACATTATTACGGGTTTACGCATTACGTTGGGGATTTGAAGCATACTCGTTCCAAGTCCTTGTGAAATTAGACCGCTGACACGGTTTTCACGGAAGGAAGCAACCGCAAAGCCAACCATGTGGCACGCACATCCTACCGTTGCGGCACCGCCCGCTATCATCATATAGTCGGCGTTTGCACCGCCCGCTTCTATAACCGATTTCGCCACCGCTATCCATATCGCTGCGGATGACGTAGGCAAAGTTAACAGCACGCCCATAACGACTGCTACGATTATACCCATAAAGAAGGGAGCGATACCCGTTGCCATTGCGATTAATACGCCGAGTTTATCAACCAAATATATGAACGGACTTGCAACGAAAATACCCACGAAGGATAATAACATAACGCCCAAGGGGACTAATATTATATCTAATTTGGTTTTTCCTGCGTAAAGTTCGACAAGTTCAACACAAAGCATAGTTACTACGTACGCACCTATGGGGTTGCCGGGTGCACCGAAAGTTATTGCCGTAAAAGGTGCCGTTACGTTCGGGAACAGCCCGTTTGCAAACGAACCGAATAGCAATTTGTCGGCAAAAGCACCTATCATACCCGCAACGGCAGATGAGAAAACCAAAAGTTTGTTCTTGCCGAGTGAGTGGGCTATACCTATACCTATCCCCGCACCCATTAGCGATTTTGCTATGCTTGCTACGTAGTATAACGTATCCGAAAAAAAGTTGCCAAGTCCTATTACGTCCTTTGCAAGGGTTGCTAAAATCGTGCCTGCGATAAGGGTTACGAAAAGCCCTTGTGCCATACCCGAAAACGCAGTTATGAAATAGCGTTTAGGTAGGGATTTTAAGTAGCCTTTTGCACGTTCGCCAAAAGACGGCTTTTCGGGTTTTTGTTCTTCTACAATCACTGTCTCTTCACTCATAATTTTATCTCCGTTAATTTATTATCCACTAAGTCACAAGAAGTGAGGTAGTATTTGATACCGTTTTTTACAACTAACTTGTCCGCACGGACGTTCTTGCCGTGTAAGTGCCCGTAAACCACCGCATCCACACCGTATTCTTCAAACACGTCGGTAAAAGCCGAATTGTCACGTTGGACGTTGAAGGGTGGAAAGTGGACGAGGGCGATTAGTTTATCCCCCGCTTTGCGTTCTTTTACAGCCGATTTTAATGACAACTTTAAGCGTTCAACTTCTCTGTTATATATCTTCAAATCTTGCTCGTTAAAATCGGGCGAACCGGGAACCGACCAACAACGTGAACCGCATATTATCACGTTTTCAAATCTTATACTATCGTTTTGCAGGGCGTAAACGGAGGGCGGCAAAATATCACGGACTTTGCCTATTCCGTTCCACCAGTAGTCGTGATTGCCCTTTATCATAATTATTTTGCCGGGCAAATCGGACAACGTATCTATATCCGTTTTCGCATCTTCGATTTTCATTGCCCAACTTATATCCCCACCGATTAAAACCACGTCGCTTGCGGTAACCTTTGAAAACCAGTCCGAACGGATCTTGTCCATATAATCTACCCAGTTTCCACCAAACACGTCCATAGGCTTGTCGGTCGAATTTGACATATGTAAATCGCTTATTGCATAAATCTTCATATTTTAATAATAGCACAATGGTTTGTAATTTTCAAGTGATTGACAAGTTTTAATAAAAATTTAACGCAAAAGGCGTACCTTATTTGGTACGCCAGATGCTGCATCACTAACTATGTATTTACGTTTATTCGGGATATATCGGTAGTTCAAAAAACCCTGCACAAACCTCTTGCGTATATTCTTGACATGGCGGGATCGCCGTGTAACCGTACGACGGCACAAGTAGTTCGACTTCCATAACGATTTTTAGGATTATAGACACGCAAGCGTCGATGGTGAATTGATTTTCCGCCGTGTAACTGCCTTGCGTTGAAACGAGAGACACCACTGCCTCTACGTTATACGGCATTATCGATGCGGACGGAACGTTTAAGATTACGTCCTTACTTATCGTAAGAGTTGAAGTTGCAACGCCTTCTACGCCGTTTGCGTCCACGTACGCTACGGATACGGGAATAGTTATATCCGCTTTTACCCTTGCGGAATTTCTGCGTTCGGCAAGCGGTTCTATCAAAAGGTTACTTACCGTGCCTTGTGAAACGGTGCTTTTTGCACTTACGAACGTCAACGGATACGTTGGCGTTTGTGGGGTGAGGTTGGTAATATTTAATACTATATCGGTGAGTTGGCTTTGTTGCATACAAGCGTCAAATACTTTTTTTGCTTGCAGACAAACCTTCTCGCATAGACCGTTTAAGGGGTTACCTGAAATTGCCCCAGGACATCTATCCGATTGAAAATTACAGAAAAAAGACATATTTACTCTCCTTTTGGCTTTCTATACTCAATATATGCTTTTACGGATGGTTTATGCTACAAAATAATTTTAAGAATTTTAAAAAACTATTGACAAACACTAATAAATCTTATAAAATACCTACAAACACGAATACTTAAATAAAGTTTGAATATATTACTTTATAGGGGGTTATTAATGGTAATTTGTATATATGGTGCGTCAAGCCCGAGAATTGATAGTTCTTACATTGAAGCAGTTGAAATTTTAGGCGAAAAACTCGCAAAGCGTGGGCATAGTTTAGTTTACGGGTGCGGGTCAAGTGGGCTTATGGGTGCGGCGGCACGTGGGTTTAAGAAAGCCGGTGGATACGTACACGGGGTTATCCCTAACTTCTTTGAGGAAAACGGGTACGAAGCGATTTTTTACGAAAGCGATAAGATTACGAGAACGGAAACGATGGCTGACCGCAAGGAAATTATGGAAAACACTTGCGACGCTTTTATAGTTACTCCAGGCGGGGTTGGAACTTTTGAAGAACTCTTTCAAATTTTGACCTTAAAACAACTCGGTAGGCACAATAAAGCCATTGCCCTATTTAACGTAAACGGGTACTTTGACGACTTCAAAAAATTGTTGCTTGGCATTGCCGAAAAAGAGTTTATGGCTGACGAGTGCAACGACCTTTACACGCTTATATCAGACGTAGATAAACTTATTGATTACGTGGAAAACTACGACGGAAAAGTTCCCTCTTGGCAGGTTCTTAAAATAGGTAAAAAAGACTAACAAAAACCCCCTTTACGATATTGTAAAGGGGGTTAATTTTATTTTAAAGCCTTGCTTTTTTTGATAAATTCTATAATGGTTTCGGTGTATTCGTCGGGGTAATCCATATAACTTAGCCCGTGTCCTGACCCCTTGAAAATTTTACTGTCAAAGTCCGGGCGTACGGCTAAAATTTCGTCACTCATAGATTTTGGCACGAACCTATCGTCATCGCCGTGGATTATTATAGTGGGTATTTTAGATTTTTTTATCTCGTCAAGAACGGTGGTTTCCGAAAGTGAAAATTTGCCGTAAATCTTAGCACTTAGATTTATTAGCGGATAGATAAGTTTATGCGGAAGTTTAAGGTCTTTGACGACTTTACGGATAATCTTTTCGGGCGAGGAATACGGACAGTCCGCAACCACGCAGTACACGTTTTTGGGAAGGTCAAGTCCCGATGCCATAAGCACGGTTGCCGCACCCATTGATACGCCGCATATCCTAATCTTTACGTCACTGCCAAAACGCTCTACCGCATAGTTTACCCAACTTAAACAGTCAAACCGCTCCTTTATTCCGAAGGTCAAGGTATGTCCTTGACTTTTGCCGTGGGCACGCTGATCGACGATTAAAAGGTTATGCCCTGCCCTCATACTGATTGACGCACCACCGCACAAATCCCTAACCGCAGTACTTCTATATCCATGAAAGCCTATGTCAAGCGGTGCGTCGTCGCTGAAATGATAATATCTGCCGTACAAGGTGAGGTTGTCGTAAGAGGTTATTTTAACTTCTTCATACTCGACTGCCAAAAGTTCGTCGATTAACCCATACATCATATCCTTACACTTTTGGTACTGTTCGCCTTTTGGTAGGTCGTAAAAGTTATTTTGACCCTTTTTGGGGGAATAAAAAACGAAACGGTATATTGCGTAAAGCCCTAAAAAGAACAAAGCCGTTAAAACTATGATTATAGATATTATTATCAACGCCGTTTTCATTTTCCCCCCTATTACGATAAGTAATTTTAGCACACCTTTTATTGTATGTCAAGTACAGGTTTAAAAGTGTTTAAGCACTTTTTTGTTTGACTAAACCTTTTATTTAAGTGTATAATACTAAAAAAGAAAAGGAACTATTTTTATGAGGGAATTTAACGGAAAAACTTATACTGAAAACACCAACCACGACTTTAACGAACTTTTAGAAGTCGTTGAAATTTTGCGTTCCCCTAACGGTTGTGAGTGGGACAGATCGCAAACATTTGAGAGCATGAAAGAGTGTTTGAAAAACGAGTCGCAAGAAGTCCTTGACGCCATAGATAACTCTGACTACGCAAACCTTTGCGAGGAACTTGGTGACGTAATGTTACAGGTTTTACTTAACGCTGAGATCGCCAAAGAAAAGGGGTTGTTTAACTTTAACGACGTAGTACAAGTATTAACTGAAAAACTTATTAGGCGACACCCACACGTGTTCGGGGATATTGAACGCCCCACCACCCCCGAGGAAAGCCTTAAACTTTGGAAAATGGTTAAGGAAAAAGAAAAGGCGTTAAAAAATAGAAAGTAATAAATAAGCCCGTTGCAAACTGCAACGGGCATTTCTTTTTACCAATCGTCTTTCGGGGTTAGTTTTATATCGTCGTAAAAATCAAAGTAACGCTCTTTATCCGACAAAGTACGCTCGTCGTTCATTTCTTCGGGATAGAGTGCGTCTTCTTCGATAGATTCAGACTCTCTCATATAATCGTATAAGGTTTTCATCTGAGTTTGCACCACCTTTTATCACAAGAACCGCAGTTTTTACACCTAAAAATTACTTTTATAGGCAAAATTACTGCTATCAATAACAGTATAACAATTATTAGCCCAAAAATCAAGCAACTATAACCACTAAAAATAAGCCCTATAAAATTTATTAGCATTGAAACGGTATAGGCGTAAAGGGTTTGAAAAACAAGCATAAACAAAAAATTTTTTGTGCCGAGTTCTCTTTTAGCCACGGCAAGGCTGGCTACACAAGGGGGCGAAAGGGTTATAAACGCCAAAAACGAGTATGCTGAAAATTTGGTCACGAACAGCCCCGATACGTCGGTTGTTAGCACGGTCAGGACTTGGACTACGCTTTCCTTTGCAACGAAACTGCTTAAAATCGCTATGGACGTTTGATAGTTACAAAAGCCAAGCGGATAAAATACAACCTTTATGGCGTTGCCAAAGCCGTAAATAAAACTTTTGGTTATATCGTTCGGGGTATAGCCGCTAATCCCAAAATTCATCAAAAACCACAAAAGCACCGTGGCAGAAAATATCACCGTTCCCGCTTTGACGATAAAATCTTTGGTCTTTTCCCAAAGTAAATTTATTACGTTTTTTATCGCAGGAAGTTTTAGTGCGGGTATTTCTAAAATAAAAAGTTCCGTTTTTGGTGCGAAAATTTTGAACTTTTTTAGTAAAAACCCACAGACGAATACCGATAAAGTGCTTAACGAAAATAACGAAATGGATATAAACGGATTACCACCGAATACCGCGTACGCAAGATAACCGTAAACCGCCATTTTTGCCCCGCACGGCATAAACGGGGTTAAGATTAGGCTTGTTATCCTATCACTTTCGTCGTCGATCGTTCGAGTAGTCATTAACCCCGTTACCGTGCAACCGCAAGATAATACGAGTGGAATAACCGACTTACCGCCTAAACCTATACTTCTAAACAGTCTATCGAAAATAAACGCTACCCTTGACGTATAACCGCTTTCCTCTAACACGCCGAGTATAAAAAACAGTACTAAAATTTGTGGCAAAAAGGATAAAACCGTTCCAACACCCTCAAAAATCGTTGTGACAAGGCTTATTAAAAGGCTCGTGGCATTTATTTTATTTAAGGCGATTACGGTGTTGATCTTTATCATATCAAAAAAACTATGCACGTAACCGCCCAAAAATCCGCCTAAATAATACGAGGCGTAATAAATAACGAAGATTATCGCAAAAAATAGCAGGAATCCACTTACCTTTCCGCATAAAAATTCGTCTATTTTGTTAAGCGTTAATATACTTTTATCTTTTCGTTTGGTTATACACTCGCCCACAACGGCTTCTAAAAAGGCGTAAATTTCGGGCGGGGACGTTAGTTTTGATAGTTTAGGCGTTGGGTGGATATTTGAGGCAGATAGTGCCGTTTTAACAAGCGTATCCAAGTTTTTTTGTTTTAACACCGATATACAAACTACATTTACGCCGAGTTTTTGGGAAAGTTTTTCCGCATCCACCTCTATCCCACGCTTTTTAAGTACGTCCAAAAAGTTTATCGCAATCACCATAGGGATTTTTAGTTTTAAGAGCGTTAGGCTTAAATATAGGTTGCGTATAAGGTTAGTCCCGTCAACTACGTTTATTATGGCGGTTGGGGTGTTACGCTTAAAGTAGTTACTAACTTCAATTTGGTCTTTCGTCCATCCTTCAAGCGAATACGCCCCGGGTAGGTCGATAATCTTGACCGCTTTATCCATTTTACAACTGCCTTCAACCTTTGAAGTGGTAACGCCCGTGCGGTTGCCCGTAGTTTGATTTTCGCCCGTTAGATAATTATACAATGACGTTTTACCGCTATTCGGGTTGCCAACGAGTGCTAAACTTATCATAAAACTTTCTCCACTACTATAAATTTTGCCACGCTTTTTCGTATTGCAACGTGGGTATCCCTTACCAAAATTTCTATAGGGTCACCAAGCGGGGCAAATCTTACCACCTTTATTATGACGTTTTCGGTAAAACCCAAAAGATTTAACCTGACCAAAGCATCTTTTTCAATGTCAATTTTTTTAACGATTGCTCTATCGCCTTTTTTAAGTTCAAAAAGTTTCACTATATAAGTTATTCTAAAAAACTAAGGTTTATAACCAAAAAAAACGGTCTGCATATAAATGCAAACCGTTTTTTAGTTTTAGTTAATTAGTCAACTAATTCAATGATTGCAACTTCAGCTGCATCACCTTTACGGGGTCCAAGTTTATAAATTCTTGTGTAACCACCGCCTTGACCCTTTTCTTCTTTACGAGCAGCGTATTTGGGTGCGTATTCGTCAAAGATTTTTTCGATAAGGGGATATTTGATTGCTTTGGTTCTCTTTTTGAAGTCAGGTTTGCTTTCTTTGAAGCCCTTAACTTCTTGCAAGTCGTTAACCAAAGTCATAATCTTTCTTCTTGCGTTAAGTTTTTTGTTACCGTCTTTAACAAGAGTCTTCTTGGTTTCTTTACCCTTAGCGTCTTTAACAACGACTTCGGTCTCAACGGTATCGGTATAAGTGTTTACAGCAAGAGTGATGATTTTTGCAACGTAAGAAGCAACTTCTTTAGCTCTTGCTTCCGTGGTTTGGATTTTCCCGTGCCACAAAAGTGCGGAAGCTTGGTTCTTTAACAATGCTATTCTTTGAGTAGCGTTTACGCCTAATTTTCTTTCCATGGTGTTAGTCCTCCTTGTCCGCTAAACTTAAATCAAGACTTTCGAGTTTTGCGATAACTTCGTCAAGTGATTTTTTACCTAAGTTACGGACCTTTAACATATCGTCTTCGGTTTTCTTAGTTAAGTCTTCAACTGTGTGAATGTTTGCTCTCTTTAAGCAGTTATATGAACGTACGGATAAATCCATATCTTCAATGGTCATTTCCAAAATCTTGATCTTTTTGTCAAGTTCCGGTTGAACAAGAATACCGATTTTGCCAACTTCTGACAACGAAACGAACATTCTAACGTGTTCTTCTAGAATCTTTGCGGCAAGGCTTACGATATCTTTACCTGAAAATGCACCGTTTGTCCAAACTTCTAACGTGAGTTTATCAAAGTCAACACTTTGTCCTACACGTGCTGCAACAACGTTATAGCTTACTTTCTTTACAGGTGTATAAATACTATCGATTGGTATGTTGTCGATGATATCCGTCTTGTGTTCAGCGGCACCTTGATAACCTCTGCCACGACCTATGGTTAATTCAACGTCAATCTTAGCACCTTCTTCTACCGTGCAAAGATATAGGTCAGGGTTAAGAATTTCAAATTCGCCTTCGCCGGGGATATCGCCTGCCTTTACGACTGCAGGCCCTTCAACGAACAATCTTACGTTCTTTTTGTAGTCTTTATCAAGGCTGTTAGTCTTGATTGCAACACTCTTTAAGTTGAGTACGATTTCGGTTACGTCTTCTTTAATACCGCTTACAGGTGAGAATTCGTGTTTTACGCCGAGGTCTTCTGCAAACTTAATGTTTTGGATTGCAGCACCAGGTAGTGCGGATAACAAAATTCTTCTTAAAGCGTTACCAAGCGTTAAGCCAAAACCCTTTTCCAAAGGTCCAACTACAACTTTCGCGTAACTTTTATCTTCGTTTTCTTCCACTTCTATTTTTGGCATTTCTATTTCCATCATAAGAAAGGTACCTCCTAATAGTTTGATATAGGATTATGCAGGAATTCTTGTAAAGACGTGGAGTTTCTTTATTTCCCCCTGCATAGCCCCATCAAAAATTTTTTTATTTAATTATTTAGAATACAATTCGACAATCATATGTTCTGCGATTTGGCTATCGATGTCTTCTCTTACAGGAAGAGCAAGGATTTTGCCTTCAAGCGTTTCGGGGTTGAATTCTAACCATTTAGGCATTGCACCAACCTTCATTTGCTTGATTTCTGCAAAATATTTGTTATCTTTCTTGCTTTCTTTTACTGCGATTACGTCGCCAACTTTAACGATTAAAGATGCGATGTTGCAGTTCTTTCCGTTTACGGTGAAGTGTGCGTGGGTTACGAGTTGACGTGCTTGGCTTCTTGAAGAACCGATACCCATTCTGTAAATAACGTTATCAAGTCTTCTTTCCAAAAGTGAAAGCATGTTTTCACCAGTGATACCCTTCATCCTATCAGCCTTTTCATAATACTTTCTGAATTGACCTTCTAATACACCGTAAATTCTCTTACATTTTTGTTTTTCACGAAGTTGTAAGCCGTATTCGGAAATTTTCTTTCTGCCCATACCGTGTTGACCAGGAGCAACCGGTCTTCTTTCAAATGCACAAGTACCCTTAAAGCATCTTTCGCCTTTTAAGAATAATTTTGCACCTTCACGTCTGCATAAACGACATTTAGATTCTGTATATTTAGCCATTTTAATACTCTCCTTTATACTCTACGTTTTTTGGGCGGTCTGCAACCGTTGTGAGGAATTGGTGAAACGTCTTGAATAAGCGTTACTTCCATATCGCAATTGGTGAGTGCTCTGATAGCAGATTCTCTACCTGCACCAGGACCTTTAACATAGACTTCAACCTGACGCATACCTTGTTCTCTTGCAACCTTACCAGCGGCTTCTGCTGCTTGTTGTGCTGCGAACGGGGTGGACTTTCTTGAACCCTTAAAGCCAAGGCTACCTGCACTTGACCAGGATACGGTGTTACCCTGCATGTCGGTTATGGTTACTAACGTGTTGTTGAACGACGCTTGAATATGAACTTGACCTTTGTCAACCTTTCTCACGTCCTTACGTTTTTTTACTATTTTTTTAGCTGCTGCCATTGTTTGTTACCTCCGTTTATCTTCCTGCCGTTTTCTTTTTGGCAACGGTACGACGAGGACCCTTTCTGGTTCTCGCATTTCTCTTTGAACTTTGACCTCTTACAGGCAAGCCCTTTCTGTGGCGAACGCCACGGTAACATCCAATTTCTATAAGCCTTTTGATTGAAAGACTTACTTCACTTCTCAAATCACCTTCTACACGAAGATTGTGTTCGATATATTCCCTGAGTTTTGCGACATCGTTTTCACTTAAATCTTTAACTCTGGTATCGGGGTTTACGCCCGTTTCGCTTATGATCTTCTTTGCTGTGGTCAAACCGATTCCGTATATATACGTTAAACCGATTTCGACGCGTTTGTTGTTCGGCAAATCAACGCCGGCTATACGTGCCATCCTTGTCAAATACCTCCGTATTTTTCCTTTTTTTTATTTTTTTTAGTATATATAAATGCCCTTACTTAACAACGCCTTGGAATGACGGCTTTGCCAAATAATTGCTGTTGTTGTCCTTCCCTTTCGGGATATACGGGCAATTAGCCCTGTCTTTGTTTGTGGCTCTTGTTCTTTGAACAAATTACCATAACTTTTCCGTTTCTTTTAATAACTTTGCATTTGTCACACATAGGTTTTACTGAAGGTCTTACTTTCATTTTTCTATCTCCTTTTGGAATTTTAGTTTATGTTTTAGTTTTTGCTACGCCAAATAATTCTGCCTTTTGTTAAATCATAAGGGCTCATTTCCAGTTTTACGCTATCGCCAGGAATTATTTTGATATAATGCATACGTAACTTCCCAGATATATAAGCCGTTATAACGTGCCCGTTTGATAATTTCACTGTGAAAGTTGCATTAGGTAATGCTTCAACGATCACGCCTTCGGTTTCTATAACGTCGTCCTTTGACACAAACTTATCCTCCTATATTACTTTTTAAGTGGTCTTTCAAAAACCTTTTCAAAGTTTCATTGCCCGTAGGCTTACCACTATTTATTCTCTCCGCTAAACATTTTCCGTTTACGGTGAAAATTACTTTTAAGTGTTTTTTGTTCTTACGCTTTGGGGAATCAAGTTTTCTTATCTTTCCGTCAACTATCGTACAAGACTTATCATCTACGCCGATGACTAAAAAGTACTTATCTTTATCCCTACCCGCTAAACTTACGACTATATCGCCAACTTGCATCGCACACCTTACAACGTAAGTATTTCAACGCCGTCGTCCGTTATCGCTATCGTATTTTCGTAATGGGCTGACGGGCGTCTATCCTTAGTTACGACACTCCAACCGTCCGAGAGAAAGTCAACGCCATAAACACCTGCGTTTATCATAGGCTCGATCGCTATGACCATTCCCTTTTTAAGTCTTATTCCCGTTCCACGTCTGCCGTAGTTGGGAACTGATGGGTCTTCGTGCATCTCTCTACCGATACCGTGACCGGTCAATGCCCTAACGACTGAAAAGCCGTTGGATTCTGCGTGACTTTGCACTGCGTAACCGATATTGCCTATCGGGCTGCCGTCGCAAAGATCTTCAATCGCCTTAAAGAAACATTCTTCGGTAACTTTAACGAGTTTCTTCTTTTCATCCGAAACGTCACCGACCATAAACGTTCTTGCAGCATCACCTTGCCAACCGTTATAAATTACGCCGACGTCAATGCTTACGATTTGACCATTCTTGATAACCACGTCGTCAGAAGGGATTCCGTGAACGACCGTTTCGTCGATAGACGCACAAATTGAAGCGGGATATCCGCAGTACCCTAAAAAAGATGGGGTGGCACCACAAGACTTGATATAGTCATATGCTATTCTATCTAAGTCCTTAGTGGTCATGCCTGCTTTTATCTCTCTACCGATAAGGTCCAAAACGTTTTTAGTAAGCCTTCCACTTTCACGCATTAACGCAAGTTCTCGTTCGGTTTTGATTTTTATCATATACCCAAAGCCTCTAATACGTTACGTTCGACGTCCGAAATTTCCGCATTGCCGTCCACCGTAACCAACTTATTTTGTTCGGAATAGTAGCCGATAAGCGGTTCGGTTTGTGTTTGATATACTTTAAGTCGTGTTTTTACGGTTTCAGAAGTATCGTCTTTTCTTGTGAAAAGTTCTCCGCCACACAAAGGACATTTGTTGGGGTCGGTTATAAAATCTACGTGGTAAGTTCCACCACATTCATAACAACTTCTTCTACCCGTTATACGTCTTTCAATTCTTTCAAAGTCAACGTCTAAATTCAGTACTTTGTCGGGTGGACAAAAACCGTCGAGGGCTTTTGCTTGATGTAAGTTTCTTGGGAACCCGTCGAGAAGATATCCGTTCTTGCAGTCGTCGTGATTAAGTCTTTCCTTAATGAGTTCGACCGTTAAATCGTCCGGACAAAGGTTTCCGCTATCCATTAGCGATTTGACCTTTAAGCCCAAAGGGGTTTTCTTCTTCATATTTTCTCTAAAAATATCGCCCGTTGAAATGTGTGGGATATTAAGTTTTTCAGAGATGAATCCGGCTTGCGTTCCTTTGCCACTGCCTGGTGCACCCAACAAGACTACTTTCATTTTGTCCGTTTATTTTAAGAATCCTTTATAGTTTTTCATCATAATTTGCGATTGCAAAGCTTGTTCAAATTCAAGTGCTACCGATACGATAATCAATAGACCCGTTGCACTAAATACGTTCATCAAGCCTTGTCCGCCGATTGCTAAGAATACTAACGATGGTACCAAAGCAAGTATTGCAAGGAATATTGCCCCGAAAAGGGTTATTCTATTTGATACTCTCTTTAAGTAATCTGCCGTAGGCTTACCGGGACGTGTACCCGGGATAAACCCACCGTTTTGTTGAATACTCTTACTTACGTCGTCCGGATTGAACTGGATTTGGTTGTAGAAGTAAGAGAAGAATAAAATCAACAAACACAAAAGAATTTGATATAACCAGCTTCCCGCACCAACGTTTCTCGTCCACCAACTCGTTTCCATACCTATAAGGTTAATGATAAGGTCGGGGAAACTTAAAATTGCGAAAGCAAAGATTAGGGGCATAACGCCTGATGCGTTGATTTTGATCGGGATGTGAGTGGATTGACCACCGTACATCTTTCTACCCTTAACTTGTTTTGCGTATTGAACGGGAATCTTTCTTTCAGCAGAGTTTACGGTTACGATTGCACCAAAGATTACTATGGTTGCAAGCAAGAACCCAACGATCGTCCAAATTGAAGAATCGTTCCAACCTGTGAAGAGGTTTAAGATTGCGGTACCAGCGGTTGCCAAGATACCTGCGAAGATTAGAAGTGATACGCCGTTTGATACGCCGTAGTCAGTTATTCTTTCGCCTATCCACATCGTAAGTGCTGCACCAGAGGTATAAACGATAACCAAGAAAGCGTAACTTAAAAAGTTAAGGAAACCTTCGCTACCAAAGATTTTAGAAGTGTCAACTGACCCGCTAAAACCAACCAAAATACCGATTGCTTGTGCAATTGCAAGTACGAGTGTCAAAATTCTCGTATAAGTGTTAATTTTTCTTTTGCCTTCTTCACCCTGCTTTGAAAGTCTTTCAAGTGCGGGAATACCGACGGTCAAAAGTTGTATAATAATTGATGCGTTGATGTATGGTCCGATACCCATTGCAAAGAACGTACCGTATTGTAACGCTCCGCCGGATACCGCACTCATAATTTGTAAGAAGTTATAGTTTTGCAAACCGCTAAACATATCTACACCCGGTACAGGTATATAGCAACCAAGTCTATATACGAATAAAAGTGCGATAGTTATGAAGATTTTGCGTCTTACTTCTTTAATTTTGAACGCATTTACTATCGTTTGAAACATTTTCGCCTCCATCAATGGTGGTTTAATCACCGTTAGCCGTCTTAATTTTTAGGATTAAAACGGCTTTCGGATGTTTTATAAAGCAGTTATATTAGATCTGCTCAACCGTGCCACCAGCTTTTTCAATAGCTTCTTTTGCAGAAGCTGAGAAAGCATTGGCTTTTACGGTAAGTGCTTTCGTTACGGCACCGTTACCGAGAACTTTAAGGCCTACGCTATCCTTAACGAGTTTGATAAGTCCCTTTTCGTTAAGAAGGTTGATATCTACAACCGTACCTGCTTCAAAGTTTTCGAGTATCGAAAGATTTACTATGCTGTAAACCTTTCTGAAATGGTTGTTGAAGCCACGTTTCGGTACACGTCTGATCAAAGGCATTTGACCGCCTTCAAATCCCGGACGAACACCGCCACCGCTTCTTGCCCATTGACCTTTGTGACCTTTACCACTGGTCTTACCAAGTCCAGAACCGATACCTCTACCGAGTCTTTTCTTGGATGTCGTTGCCCCTATTGCTGGGCTTAACGTATCTATTCTCATGATTGATGCTCCTTATTAAACGTTCTCAACTTTAACAAGATATTTAACCTTGTCGATCATACCGAGTATGCAGGGGTTTGCTTTGTGAATTCTGAAAGAATTTACTTTTTTAAGTCCCAAAGCCTCTACAACTTTTTTGTGTTGAGGTAAAACTGCTATCGTGCTTTTAACGAGAGTAACTTTGATTTCTGCTACTTCAGCTTTTTTTGCTTTTGCCATTTTAAGTTACCTCCTTAACCGTTAATTTCTTCTACGGACTTACCGCGAATTGCTGCGATTTCTTCCGCAGTTCTTAAATCCTTCAAACCAGCAATCGCTGCTTTTACGCAGTTGATTGGGTTGTTTGTGCCGTGTGATTTGGTTCTGATGTTTTTGATACCAACTGCTTCCATAACCGCACGAACGGGACCACCTGCTATAACACCGGTACCTTCTTCAGCCGGCATCATAAGAACTGAACCCCTACCGAACTTACCGATAACTTCGTGAGGAATACTAGTTCCGAGAAGCGAACAAGCAAACATGTTCTTTTTCGCTCTTGTGGTTGCCTTATCGATTGCCTCCGGAACTTCGTTTGCTTTACCCATTGCACAACCGATTTTACCT
>SVIL01000020.1 GCA_015069505.1 Clostridiales bacterium | reverse complement strand
ATCGACCCACCTGAAAACTATTACGTTGAGGGTAATAAGGGCGAGATTAAAATGTGTTGGACTTCAACGGCAAACCTAATATATATGAACTGGCTAAACCACTACGTTTACCAGTTAACACCGTATGACATAGACGACATAAAGTAAACTACAAGGGCAACTTTCGGGTTTGCCCCTTAAACGGGGGTGTTTCAGATTCGATTGGGCGTGCTCTAATTGATATAAGCATACCGAAGGCTCGGCTTCGTAAAAACGGAAACTTAAATTTAAATGCTAACGATTATAACGTAGCATACGCAGCGTAATTGCGTACGTCTTACCTTGCTATCCTGACGGGCAAGGCAAAGGCGTCAACCACGTCGGGGAACTGCCGTGTTGTAAACCTGTGTCAGCATAGCGGAATTTTTCAGGCACGAAGCGATTAAAGGTTGCCGATAACCGTAACCGCTTTAAGACTTAATTATCGGCTAAGTATGTAGAAGGTCAAGCGGAAGCGTTCAAGACCGGGGTGCAAGTCCCCGCATCTCCACCAAAAAATAAAGACGGCGTTTGTCCGTCTTTGTTTTTTGCATAGAGAAAGGGGACTTGCATATGGAGAAAATTTGCTTGCAAATTTGTCCCTTGGGACTAAACAGTCCAGTGGACTGTTTATCGGGTAGGTCGCACAGGCGAAAGTCCCCGCATCTCGTCGAAGCACGACGATTTTGCAACGGGCAATTTTTCAATTGCCCGTTTGCTTTTGCGTCGGCTTCTCCTTTTTCACAAAAATCTTTTACCTTGCAAAATCTTTTTGTGAATTTTTTAATTAGGCGTTTGTCCGTCTTTGTTTTTTGCATAGAGAAAGGGGACTTGCATATGGAGAAAATTTGCTTGCAAATTTGTGCTTGCACCAAACAGTGGGATAACACAAAAGATAAAGACTGGATGGTCGTTATTACCAAATGGTGAAATTAAGATGGCAACACCATTTACAGGATTAATAAAATAAGAAAAGGAAGCAAAAACGTTATGTGTAAAAGTAAAGAAAAGAGTTTAATTGACTGGACTGACGATATTATTTTATTGAACGATAAATACTTTGAAAAGGGATTAAAAAAAGGCTTTATAGGTGTAGTCGTTGAAAATTTTATACAAAGTAAAGGCGTTGTGTTGGCGGATTTTTTTAACCCGATTACGGGCGAGGATATAGCCGTTTTAGTAGAGATTGGGAAAGATGATTTTAGACCATTTGTTGGAACGGAAGAAGATCAGCGGATAGGCAAAGCCTTTAAGCAATTATTTATAAAGTAGTAACTTTTATTGCTCCTAACCCTAAAATTCCTTGATAAATCATTTTCAAAGGTATATAATAGTATAGATAAATACTACGGCGGTGACTTAAAATGAAAACGTTATTTAAAATTATAGGCATAATAATCGCTTTATGCCTAATATGCCTCGTCCCCGAATTTTACGCTGAGGGAACTGCTGCGATAGAAGGTTGGCAGTCAATCCCTATATTTGAGGATTCCAAAATATTCTATATAGTCTTTGGTTTAGCACCTATCGTTTTTATAATTTTACACGAAGCAGACGTTTTATCGGAAGTTTGGTTTTTAGATGAAGGATACCAAAACGCACTATGTTTCGTTTCAGTATGTTTGGTATCAAGATTTGCCCCGACAAGCGGTCCGCTTACTTGTGGCATATCCTTCTTGTGTTGCCTATTCATTTGCATATTCCCGATATATATTCTATTTGACGAAATAGTAAGATTTAGGCTACATAAAGTTGTAACTAATAGGTTCGTTAAATATAAATTAGTGTGGATAGTAATGACGGCTTTGGTCGTAATAGTAATCGCACTTTCATATTTGCTATCATTATCGGGTACTTGGCTACCCACAAACGACTATTTCGTTGCAACTTTCGGCGGGATTTGGGGCTTTTCAATGCCGACCATTATTGCTGCGGGGATCGGCGTTGCGTTCTTTATTTTTAAGGTTATTGAAAACCTTATTTGCAGTGCTTTTACACCGCAACCATCTATTAAAACCAGCAGAAGTTCAAGTTCTGATAATAACTCAAACAATGACAATAATCAGTGGAAACCACCTGTTAGATGTTGTAAATATTGCAAACATTATAAGTGTGGGCTTGTAAATTATGACGGCCGCCTATACTCTAAGTGTGAAATTCACGGCGGAGACCCAGGCGATTATCATTCAGCTTGCGACCACTTTAAATACTAAACGTAAATAAAAACCGTTTTTTAGACAGATACAATAAAAAACTCCACCCGCAGGTGGAGTTTTTTAATACTCTTTATAATATTCTTGGTATTTTTTTGGTGAAAGACCAAGTTTTTTGAAAAAGCATTTATAAAAGGTGGGGTAGTCCTCAAATCCTAGATTTTTAGCAATTTTAATAATGGGTGTGTTGGTCGTTTTAATCAAGAGAGTTGCTTTTGCAATCCTAATATTTGTGATGTAGTGTTTTAGCGTAGTGCCGTAATATTCCTTAAACATAGTTGAAAGATAACTTCTCGATAAAAATAGGTATTTTGAAAGGTTTTGTATAAGATTTTTGTTCCCGATATTATTTTCAATAAAGATAGCGGCTTGTTGCATATACGACGTTTTTTTGGACTCTAACCTTACGTTGTTTTCTTCTCTTTTTCTAAACAAAAAGCAAAGTATCTCAATAAATAAAAGGTTGGCGTCTGCAATTGAGGAAAAAGTGTTTGTGGAAAAGAGTTTTAAAATATCGCAAAACAATTCTTCAATCTTTTCGTTGTTTATGGTCATAACGGGTTTATCAATGGTGAATCCTGCCTTTTCAAATAGAGAAGGGCAGTTTGCTCCGTAAAGACCGATGTAAATATATTTATACGGGTCTTTGGTGTTTTCTTGATAGAACTCAATTCCGGGCGTAATCAAATAAATATCGCCCTTTTTCATAAGATGTTTTTTTCCGTTAGATATGAAATACCCAGCACCTTCAGTGAGATAAGACAAGGCAAAACGGTCGAAGATTTGAGGGGTAACGTTCGCGTCCTCAGTTTCGTATCCGCAGTGAAGCAGTGTGAAATCGAATAAAAAATTTTGATTGCTTATATAAACCTCTTTTTGTTTTGGTTTGTACATAATGTTTACCTCTTAAAACAACATAACATAAAATAATGCAAAATGCAATGTTTAAGGGTAAAATAATGATAAAAATAAAAAATACAAAACAAAATGCAATATAATTTTAACAATTGCTTATTTACAAAAAGAGGTCTCGAAGTTAAAATTAAATTGTGATAGAGAAGTTAAACGTCATAAGTTACGTAATTTTGTATTTTTTGCGATATTGAGACGGTGAAAGCCCCCTATATTTTTTAAAAGTTTGAATAAAATCATTATAATTTTTTTTGCCAACTTTTTCAGAAATCTCAGCAATAGTTAAACTCGTTTCAACGATTAAGTCACTTGCGATTTCCATCCTTTTTGCAAGTATATATTTGTTCACCGTGGTCTTATAGGTGTTTTCAAATAGAGAGTATAGGGTGTTTTTTGATATATGAAATTCCTTGCAAATTGATTGTATAGAAATTTCTTGCGAAATGTTGTTTAAAATATACTTTTCAATTTGCACTAAGATATCCGTTTTTCTAAGGAATACGCTCTTGTTGGATAAAAGTGCTTGAAAGCAAAGTTTCCACAGTTCTGCAAGCGACTCTAACTTCTTAAAACTAAGCCTTGGTGCTTTTTTAAAATCTTCCATTAGATAATCAACGTCAACGTTTTTATTTTTGCAGTATTTGGCAAGTTTTGAAAGTTGTTCGCTTTCCTTTTCAATGCAAACACATTGTCCAAAACAAGCAAATAGAGAACACTCGCCGTCAGATATTAAAGGGACGGCAGTTTCGTGCATACCGCTGTGGCACAAATAGTGGTGGTGCGTCAGCGTTTTTCTACATATCGCAGTTGCAATTTTATTACAGTTTTGACAGTGCTTAAAATCCCCTAAAACGGTGTCTATTTTAGTGCAGAACGGACCGTTCTCGATAGGGTATCCAAAAACGCAGTAACCGTCAGAATCCCAAATGCTCATTTGAAGCCCCGTAAGGTTATAAAGGTTTTCCACCGTGCGTTTTAATATATCGATATCAATATATACGTTTTTGTTTATAAGCATATAATTCCCCCTAATGCTATTTGATCCCATTATATAACAAATCTTCCTTATTTTCAAGCAAAAGGTGGATTATAGGGAAAAAAACAATAAAATTCGGTAAAATTTTGTATATACAAATAGCATTTGTAGATATATAATAAACAAAAGAAAGATTACGATAAAATTTTAGAGGATGATTTGAATACGGCTAGCCGTATTGCGTGTCGCAAAAACTACACGCAATGAATATCCTTGATGGATTTAAAAAGGAGGGTGAAATGAGAAAGTTTTGTATATCCACGTTTTCGCTTATTCTAACTTTTTGTTTAGCGATGCTTGTTGTTTTAAATGCGGGTATATTTTCCGCAAAGGTCAGTTTTGCAGACGAAGTTAATTACGCAATTCAAGAAGGCGATCTCGTATGGCAAAAACTTCCTGAAACGAGCGGCGATACGCAAAACTATTACTGGTGTGGTGCCCCGTCTGACGGTATGCTTTATTCAAGCCATGCTTCGTGGGTGACCCATAATCCAGGCAATACTTATGCTATCGGCTTAAAGTTTACCGCCCCTGCAAACGGAACAATAACCCCTGATCAAGGAAATATAGGCCTCGCATACCGTACTTGCGACGGCGGTGATGGTGCAAGACTATCGGTATTTTTAAACGAGGAAAAGATTTTCCCCAAAAACTCCTTAACTGGTCAAGGTATTCCTTGTGGCGAAACTAACAAAATAACCATAGACGTTGATTCAGCGATAGAGGTAAAAGCTGGGGACGAACTTTATTGCGTAATAGATAACGGTGGAGCGGGCGATATTAATTGTGATTTAGCCTATATGTTTATGGGCTTTCACTGGACGGATGAAACCCACACGACTTCCGTTTGGTATGATACCGTAAATGGTGGATGGGGAACTGCGGACGAGGGTGAGGCAAGTTATTCACAGGAGTTGGAGTATAAAAAAAGTCAAATGTTATCTTATCACTATGTAAGCGTATCCGTTCTTGACGAAAAACCACTTGAAAGATTGGTTGAAGACGGTAGCAATGCAAAAATATTTAGCAAAATAGCCGTTGTTGGTGACAGTCTTGCATCTGGCGAACTTGAGGAACACTCGGCGGCTGGTACGTTTTATCACGATTTATATGATTATTCTTGGGGACAATTTATGTCAAGAATCCTCGGTAATACCGTTTATAATTTTTCAAAGGGTGGTATGACCGCAGAAGTTTATTGCAAAACCTTTGCCGAAGAAAAAGGGTTTTTTGACTTAGATAAAAAAAGCGATGCGTATATAATAGCACTCGGCGTTAACGATATAGTGAACTACAACCAAAATTTGGGTAGCGTATCGGATATTAACTTGACCGACTATACTTTAAATTCTGAAAGTTTTGCGGGGTACTATGGACAAATAGTGCAACGCTATAAGCAAATAAACCCTAATGCGTTTTTCTTTTTCGTAACTATGCCAAGAAACTACGCTGATCCAGAAAGCGTAATGGAAGCGTCCGTTCATCGTGACCTTTTATACGATTTAGCTGAATTTTTTGATAATTCGTTCGTTATAGACCTTTTCAAATTTGCACCGGAGTACGACCAAGAATTTCAAAAGAACTTTTTCTACGGTGGGCATATGTCGGTTACGGGTTATTATTACACCTCTAAACTTATGAATTCTTATATTGATTATATCGTCAGAAAGAATGCGGATTTGTTTAAGGATGCGGGCTATACTTTAATAAGTGAAGGTCTTAACCCCACTGAAAAAACCGAGAATAAAACGTACTTTAAGTCTTGGGATTTGGAATTTAAGCCTTTAACGGGTGTAGATGAATCGAATAATTACTGGTGCGGTGCACCGTCTGATACTATGGCGTATTATTCTAAACCCGAGTGGGGTCCGGTTGTAAATCCGGGCAGTTTTTTCAGTTTGGCAATGTGTTTTACCGCCCCTGCGGACGGAACTATATCCCCAAATAATGGGTCGATAGGAACGGTTTATAGAAAAGAAACGAGCGGAACGGACGGGGTAAGACTTGCGGTAATGCTTAACGACCAAAAGATATATCCTGCGGGCAACGCCTTGTTTGCAAGCGTTCCTGTTGGTGAAGCGGGGGATAACAACGTTTATTACGATCAACCTATCCAAATGAAAAAGGGCGACAAACTTTACTTTGTCCTTGACAATGGTGGAAACGGTGCAAACGATTACGATGCGACCTATTTCGTAATGGGCTTTCACTGGACGGATTCAACGTATGCCGACTTGTGGTTTGACAATGCGGGTTGTGCGTGGGGTGACGAAACGAGCGGGCAACAAACGTACGGCAATACTACCTACGCTAAAAGTGATTTATTGTCTTATCAATATTCAATTTTGACAGAGGACGGATCTTCTGATATTTTACCTAAGATTAATTTAGATGTAGAAGCACCGCTCACCACTCTTATTGAAGACGGCGGTTTTGCTTCAATTTTTAGAACGGTTTCCGTAATAGGGGACGGGTTCTCGGTTGGTGCCAAAACCAACGGCATGGAAATAGTTCCTAATTACGATTCAAGTTGGGGAAAACTTCTTTCCCAAAAAATCGGGGCAGAACTCAACGTGATGGGCAAGATAGGTCTTACGGTATCTGATTTTGTTAACCTCTACGGGGTAGAGCAAGGCTACTTTACTTCGACTTATTCGTCAGACGCATATTTTATAGCGTTGGGCTATGAAGATTTGATAAATTCAACTACTACGATAGGCACGGCGGACGACGTGGACGCAAGCAACTATCAAAACAACGCCGATACTTTTGCGGGGAATATGGGCAAGTTAATATCCAAGATTAAATCGCTAAACGGTTCCGCTCAAATTTATCTTATCACTATGCCAAAGACTTCTGCGGATACGACCGATACGTTGACAATAAAAACGGCACACTCAGATCTTTTGTCAAAGATTGCGTTGAAATTTATTAACGTAAGCGTCATAGATCTTAATACTTACGCTGATTTTTCAGATACAGAGTTTACTCAAAATAATTTTGACGGTACGTACTTTAACGATGGGGGCAACGCCTACTTTGCTAAACTTATCCTCTCTTATACGGATAATCTTATTCGCAAAAACATGTCTTTGCTTACGGCGTATAAAGTGCCGGAAACTATAAAACCCGAAGATATAGAAGAAACGGGTGGGTATATGATTACCGCAAACCCACTCACGTGGCAACCGTTAACCAACTTAGACCCTAATAACAATTACTGGTGTGGTGCCCCGAGCGACGATACGGTGTATATAACTACCCCCGAACATCTTCAAGCAAACCCGGGCAAAAATTACGCCGTTGGACTTACGTTTACGGCACCCGCGAACGGAGCGATATATCCTGACTCTAAGAATGGCGTTGCAATGATTTACCTTACTACGGCACAGAGCGTAGATGGTGCAAGGGTAGGGCTATATCTCAACCAAACCAAACTTTATCCCTCAGGTGCCGATACGTGGGCAAGCGTTCCCGTAGGTTCGGATAATGCACTTTCAATCAAACTCAACCCCTTTAACGTCAGCAAGGGCGATAAACTTTATTTGGTGCTTGATAACGGCGGTAACGGTAATAACGACTACGACAGTTGTTATTTTGCCCTAACTTTCCGTTGGACAGACGAAGCACATCCCTCGGCGGTTTGGTACGATAATAGAACGGGTGGATATACCGATACAAGCAGTGGCGAAGCCCTTTACGATGGACTTGGCTATGCAAAGAACAGTATGTTGTCGTACGACTACGTAACAATAAAAAAGATACAAGAGCAAGACCCCGTAACTACCGAAGGAAAGGAAGTTCGCCTTAAAGTAAACGACTTTGTATATACCAGCGTAGGGACGAACGAAGACCCCTCTAAAAACGATATCGGTTGGGGCGGAATTGGCAACATTGCGGATGCGTATTGTTACGTGATTGACGGTGTAAATATCGCACCGGGTACAAATTATTCAGCAAGCGTATGTTTTACCGCACCTTGTAACGGAAGGATTAGCAACGCATTAGGTTGTGGCACAGTCTATAAAGTAAACTATTCGGACGACCCTGATTACGATTCAGACGGAACGAGGATAACCGTGGTGTTAAACGATACGGTTATATACCCGACGAGTGGCGTTTGGCAAGACGTTCCTACTGGAAAAGAAAATGCTTTACAAATAGTCTTTAATTCTATGGACGTGAAAGCGGGTGATAAACTTTATTATATTATAGAAAATGGTGGAAACTCACACGCGGCTTACGATGCAAACGTTTTAGACGCAAGTTTTATGTGGACGGATGCAACCAATCCTAACGGTGTGCTTGTGGATTTCAAGCAAGAATTTTGGACTGATAGTAAAGTGGATGGAAGCGTAAAGGTTTCGTTTGGCGAGTATAATCGTAGCGACGTGTTTACCTATCATTACGTCGAAGTTGACGAGTGCAACCCCGTTGGCGAAGCACAAAGTGTGCCTTTCCAAACCATAGATGCTGTTACAGAAACCAAACTATCCTATAATTCGTTGACGAAAACGTGGTACACCGTATTAGATACTCATCTTTGGGCATTGCAAGATATATGTAACCCAGGCAAAATATATCCGCTTGGTATTCAATGGACAGCCCCGTCGGACGGTAGAATTGACGTAAGCGGTTCGTTTATAACCAACTACTATTATCATGCTGACTACGACAAGAACGGGATAAAATCTGATGGTGTAAGATTTGGTATAATAGTCAACTCAACCAAACAAGTACACCCGTGGGTTACTATAAACAATGCAAATAAGTATTCTATTGAACTTCCTATAATGGAAGTCAAAGCGGGGGATAAAGTAACGTTTATGGTCGATATGGGCGGTGCTTGTAATTACGACCAGTGCAATTTCAACGTTAACGTTGCGTTTGCAAAGGACGGTGAAAATTATACCCAGACTTATAATAGCGTAAAAGAATTTAATAATATGGTAAGTGGAACGTCTGCGTTTAATTACGTTATGATTAAGTTCCCCGAAGCCGAAGATACTCGTGTGATTCCACCGATTACTGAAGTTAACTATTCAAAAGGTGGCTGTTCGTCTTTGGCTAATCTTTCGAACGTGTTCGTGATGACTATTGTTCTCACGGCGGGCGGAATTTTGACGATTGCAAAGAGGAGAAAAAATAATGAAAAAGATAACTAAATTTTTAGCATTAATACTCTCTGTAATTGCGTGTCTTTCATCGGTAGGATGTAATGGGTGTGGTAGTAAACTTGAAAACGTTATCAATTTAGGCGACAACGGTGAAGTCCTAACTAACCCCGATATGGGTTTCAACTTTACTTATTACGCAAACACCATTTATGATTTTAATAATAACTTGTTAGAAGGGGATTATTTAGACGATTTTCCGTGTCCAACCGTTTTTTTTAGGATAGGTTGGAACTGGATAGAACCGGTTGAAGGACAGTTTAACTGGGAGTTTACCGACAAGATCGCAAGGGACTGGATAGCCCACGGCAAACGTATAGCTTTTTGTTGGGTTGCAACTTTCCCAGGCGACCAGTCAACGCCACTTTGGGTAAAAGACGCGGGGGCACAAGGCGTTCAGTATAAATGGGCGTTGAAAAACTCTACGGATCAGTATCCAACGCTAATGACAGAACAAGGCTTTGGTAACTTGGAATTTAATCATATTCCCGTTGATGCACAAGAATATGCCTTGAATAGAGGGATACGAAACGACGGTGGGCAAGAAGTTTCCGTAGGGGACTATGAAAATTATCGTGCAACGTGGGTTGCAAATTACGACGACGCGGTGTTTATTCAAAAACTCGATAATTTCTTAAAGGCTGCGGCTGAGAGGTACGATTCACCTGACTCAGAGTTTTTCGGCAAGGTTGAATTTATTGAAATAGGCTCTTTTGGTGACTGGGGCGAAGGTCACTCGTCATATACCGTTGGTAATAGGGCTACGGCTGCGACGAGAAAAAAACACATTGACCTATACTTAAAATACTTCAAGAACGTTCAACTTATGGTTAACGACGATGCGGCAAATACCCTAGATCTTCTTGAATACGCAAGGGATAATGGTATAGGTATGTCCGACCATAGCATTCAAGTTTCAGACAGTAATTATCCTGAAGAAGGCAGACCTGGGAACAGCGACGCCGCTTCTGTCGTCTATGAGACTCAACCCGTTCTACTTGAAGAACATAACGGCAGAGAATTTTTGGAGACGTACTATAATTCAGTTATAGATTGTCACGCAACCTATGCAAGAATAAACGTCAATCCGTATATGGCAGATGCTGCAAAATTCAAGGATAAAATTGCGTTAAAACTAGGTTACCGTCTCGTATTTAACCAAGTAAAATTCAGTCAAATAAAGGCGGGTAAAACGTTAAAGTTTGAATTTAAGATAAAGAACGACGGTGCAGCACCTTGTTACGGCGGTGGCAATCCTACCTTCAAAATCGTTGACGAAACTTTTGGTCGAACGAGAGCGACTGCCGTTAGTAGTTTAGACGTAAAGGATCTAATAGTTGCAGATACCTTGACGCTCCGAAAAGCCGTGGAAGCAACGGGTACTGCTGAAGTAAAACTTCCCGACAGTTTGCCTAAAGGAACGTATTATATAGTGCTTTCCGTAGCAAAGGACGGGGTGGATACGTATAACCTTCCGTTAGACCATAAAGATGAAGATAATCTACGATACAAAATAGCGACTTTTACCGTTAAGTAAGGGGGAAAAATGACGCAAGAAAATATTTCAGTAAAACCTGAAGTGGTTATGGGACAATTACCCAAACCCGAAAAACCAAAGATATCTATAAAAGATAAGGCAAAAAAGTACTGGCCGTACTACGTTATGTTTTTGCCGTGTATAGTCTTTTTGGTTTTATTTTCGTACATACCTATGGGGGGGATTATAGTTGCATTTAAAGACTATCGTCTATTAAAAGGCATATATGGAAGCCCGTTTATAGACCCCATTTTTACTCATTTTATAGACTTGTTTGAATCCCCGAATTTCTGGCGTGCATTTTGTAATACGCTTGACCTTTTTGCACTGAGGTTAGTTTTTGGATTTCCGTACCCGATTTTTTTGGCGGTACTATTTAACGAACTTAAATGTGCAAAGTACGCAAAGTTCGTTCAAACCATACTTTTTATACCGTACTTTATATCTTGGGTAGTAATGGCGGGTATGTTAAAAACCATATTCAATTTAAACGGTATAGTCAATCAACTGTTGCAAGCGATGGGCTTCGCCAAGGTGGACTTTTTTCAAACCAACGTACCTTTCTTAATACTGACGATACTTTCGGGTATGCTAAAAGATTCCGGTTATGGTATGATAATATATCTTGCCGCAATAACGGGTATAGACCAGGGGCTATACGAAGCAGTAGAAATCGACGGGGGCAATCGTGGGCACAAGATGTGGCACATAACTTTGCCGTGTATAAAAAGTACTATCGCGATTCAATTAATCCTCAGCCTTTCCGGGATATTAAATGGTGGGCTTGACCAAATTTACAACACGTATAGTACGTCCGTATATAACGTTGCGGATATAATAGATACCTACGTGTTTAGGAATATAAGTGAGGAAGTCGAGCTTGGCACAGCGTTAGGGCTTTTCAAATCGGTAATAAGCCTTGGGCTTATACTGATATCTAATAAGATAGCAAAACTTTTAGGGGGTGAGGGAATATGGTAAAATCCAAACGTCTTAAAAGTTATAATTTATTCGACTGGTTAGTAGTTGCCTTTTTCGGGTTGTTGGTAATAATAAATTTAGTGCCTATACTAAACGTTTTGTCGTTGTCTATATCTGAAAACGGTTATGCATTAGTAAATATGTCGATGCTATTTCCGTCATTTAGTCATATTCAGTTTATGTCTTATGTGGCAGTGTTTAAAAGCACAGCGGTTTATACGAGTTTGTTAGTAAGTATTTTAATTACGGCGGCAGCGACCGTAATCCACGTCGTAGTTGCAATTTTATCGGGATACGCATTGTCAATAAAGACTTTGCCTTTACGTAGAACGTTGATGCTTTTCGTCTTAATAACGATGCTTTTTTCAGGCGGACTTATCCCGACCTATCTAACCATTTGTGGTTACGGCTTAGACAACACTTTCTGGGTAATGGTATTGCCGGGTGCGGTAAGTGCGTATAGCATAATTTTGATGAAGAACTTTATATTAAATATCCCTTCAAGTCTTATGGAAGCGTCAGAACTTGACGGGGCAAATCCCTTCCAAACCCTTTTGTATTTGATAGTTCCGCTATCCGTGCCGATAATCGCAACCCTCTGTCTGTTTTGTGCAATAGGTAAATGGAACGACTGGCAGACTGCAGAGGTGTATATGCAAGAAAACAAGGTTTGGTGGCCGTTTATGAACGTATTGCAAAACTTGGTCGTTGATACCAACTCGCAAGACGTAGTTGGGGTTGACCTATCGATATTAGGCGAGCCTTTCAAAAACGCCTTAATCGTAATTTCAATATTACCCGTAACCGTGATGTATCTTTTTACGCAAAAGTTCTTAGTAAAAGGTATATTCTTAGGTTCGGTAAAAGAATAAAAAAAAGGAGAACTACTATGAAAAAACTTTTAGCATTAGTACTTTCGGTGTGTTGTTTGTTCACGACGGTAGGCTGTGGCGGTGGCGGCGGTGGTTTAGAGTACGACTATACGGAAACCAACGAAACCATCGAATACACCTTCTACTCACCGGACTGGCAAAAATTCCAGGGCAAAGAGAACGACAGGGTGTTAAAACATCTTGAAGAAAAGTTTAACGTATCGATAAAAATCGAAGGGGCATCTTCAAGTATGTATTATACCAATTTAAAGAACCGTATTGCGGGCGATAATTCCCCAGATATGTTCTTCATGCAACCGGATGAAGCGTCTTTTAGCGACTATATTTATCAAGAAGTCGTTACCGACCTTAACGGTTACATAAATAAAGCAGCAGATGAAGAAAGTCCTTATCTTACGGGCTTAGGTAAAGCAACTAACCTTAAAACCATTTTAAGCACGGAACAGTATGCAAAAACGACTTTGGTAAATGGTAAAAACTATTTTATTCCTCAAAGCGTAGGATACACAACCCGTATCATAATAGTTAGAAAGGACTGGATGAAAGAGTGGAACGAAGGTAGGGGAAAGACTGGTGACGACGTTTACGTTCAACCACAAACTTTAAGCGAATTTGAATCAATGCTCACGTATTTCAAAACCAAAACAAACGCTTACGGAATGCAATTAAGTTCTAACTTTGACTTTTTGCAAGACTTCTTTGCAAGTTTTGGCATAAAACCTTATTTTTATCTTGATTCAGATGGAAATTATCAACTTTCGGCTACCCACGACAACTATAAAACTATGTTGGAATGGTTCCATAGTTTATGTTCACAAGGCTTACTTGACCCGCAATTTTCAACCCTTAGTGAAGACGATGCGTTAAGGTCTTTCTATCAAGGTCAAGTCGGCTTGGTCGTATCAAGTGGTGACTTCTTGCTTGACGGTATAATAAACGAACTTATGTCAACCCCTCAAATGACGGGGAAAGAAGTAAACGACGTAGTAACGCTTATAACCCCACCGGATAGCGACGACCGAACTTATAAAGGTGCGTTCCGTGGCTGGAATTTTTACTGGGGCGGTTGGTGTATCTCGCCGTCTGCACCCGAGCCTATGCGTTTGATAAGGATGTTAGACTACGTATTTAGTCCAGAAGGTCAAAAACTTATGGTTTACGGTGTTGAAGGTGTCCATTATACCCAAGAAGGCGACGTAATAACGCCTAATTACACCAACAGGTTAGCCGACGGTCAAGACGTTTTCGTTTGTCCTGATACGACTAAGACCAACGAGCCGAGAGGTAGATATAATATAGGGCATCAACTTATTCCATGCCCGTACATCATAGATAATAATAGGTTGGTTATCAACTATCCGTACGATACTGGTAGAGACTATGACCTTATGAAACTCTCTTACGACCTTACCTACGAAGAAACCCCTAACTTTGACGAATTAAGTACGATTATTGCGGATAAGAATATGGCAAAGGATAAAAACGAGATTTTAGATTCGGTTATAGAATACACCACCAACGTTATAGTTGGAACTAACGGAACGCAACAAGAGTTGTATTCAGATTTAATGAGCGTTCTAAATCAACTTGATTATCTTGATCTTCTTGATTATCTAAACCAAAACAATAAAATTGCATAAACTTAAATTTTGTACTAACTTGATTCCCGACCATATTTTTGGCTCGGGAATTAGGCGTGTTAATAGTTTAAGCGAAAACAATCGCTTTTTAAAGCGTTAAATATAATAAAACAAAAAAATAAAAAAAAGGAGAAAAGGAGAACAAAGATGAAAAGAAAAGGAATTTTTCTATCAACTTTAACAGCGGTTTGCGTTCTTTGTTTGTCGTTGTCGGCGATATTATATACACCCTTCGTTAAGCCAGCCGTAGCCGAAACTACGCCAAACGTGTATATGCAAACCACACGCACGTTGCTTCCCTATAACGGTTCAGAGCGTTCGCAGTCAAGTAGTCCTTCGTCTGAGCGTGCATCGTACGTTGGTTATAATGGATTGCAGATGGCGGCAAGTTCAAAGACTAACGGTGCAACCGCCGTTGGACTTCACGCCCCGGCAAATATGCCCAAAGCCGTAACCTGGAACTACGGTGCTTCAATTTATAGGGTTTGGTCGGGTACAAGTAAGTTGTATTATAGACTTGTAAGATTTTCAGAAGGTAGCAATATCGGTGAAGTAATTTACCCAACCCCATCGACCACCGCTCCCGCAAACTCAACCGTAACCGAAGATTTATGGTTAGACGTTTCAAAGTCAGTCAGTGGTTCAGCCGAAGTTAGGGTAGATATGAATATCACGATTAACCCGGGCGACTCTATTTATCAAGTGGTATATGACCCGACTTATAAGTGGAATGGTGCAACAATTTATTCTACGTTTGGTGGTAATCTTAATAACGTATGGTTTGACGCGTCTAAATTAAATCACATCAACTCAACCAACGATACACTTACCACGAATACTGACGGTGTAAATTTGGGCAACTATTTTGGTATTGATAGTTATACTCGTGCGGAAATGCTCACCTACGAAGAAATAAGCTTCACCGAAGTATCGTCTGCTAACGTAAACTTTGATAATTACGAAAGTTGGTATTTAGAGCGTGATAAAATTACCTTAGGGTTGTCTTCAAGCGGTTCAAGTCGTGTATGGCCTGCGTATAATATAAACCTTTCCGGTACTTCGCATTTTGCACTTGACGTAACCAACCCATCGGATAAACCTTTTTACGTAAGTATTGAACCTTACGAAGCAAGCGGTGGAAGCAACTACGGACAGTGTTGGGTGCTTGAAAACGGTATGGAATACTACGTAGAGTATGCAAACGGTTTTATGAGCAAGGGATATACAAGCCTAATTCCCAGTAGCGGTAATATCGGAGGAATGACGGTTCCTGCAAACTTCACGGGGACTCTTTATGCACCGGTAACTGGCTTTACGAACGTTGCGTGGCAGTTTAATAGGGATGATCAAGTCAAATTTGGTGAAATAGAAGTCTTTGATTTATCACAAATTGCCTTTTTCGACGTAAAGGTGTATGGCATAAATGATGAATACGATTCATCTTCTACGATGACTTTACACCCCCATATTATAGGTCAAAACCTATATTATAAGAGCAATACTTATAAAACCACTATTCAAGCCATAAACGACATCGGCACCGTTTCGGTGGCATCTGAAAACGCTATTATCAACGCACGCACTCTCTATAACGCATTGAGCGATACTAATAAAGCACAAGTTACTAATTATGCGGTTTTAACCGCTGCAGAAGAAACGTTCGCATCGCTTACTAATTATTCGTATATGGTGAACTCTGCTGGTAAAAACTTTACGGGCAGTGAAGGTGTTATTTTAAGCGATAAGACACTCGTTTCGCCATCCACCCTTTCCGCATGGATAAAGGTAGATAAGTCGGTTGCCGATTCCACCCATATCGGTACGATAATAGGTAACGGTATGATGGACGTTTCATCAACCGTTATGGTCGCAGGCAGTAACACCGTTTCTATGGAAGTTACGGCAGGCGGGCATCCCGTATTTACATGGCGTGTATCTAACTCGGTTAAACACAAATTCGTGGTTGAAAACGTTGACGTTAGAGTTGGCAAATGGCTTAACGTAGCCTTTACCAGAGATTCGGCGACGGATACGGTATATTGTTATATAAACGGCAGTATGGTCGCTTCAAGCACGGGCAATGCAGGTTCACTTGCAGATATCGACCCACTTCGTCCGTTAGTCGTCGGCAACGATTACTATAACGACGATAGTATGTCGCATTTCCACACCCCAGACTTCAACGGTCAAATTGCCGAAGTAAGGGTATATACCGATCTTTTATCCGACACTGAAATAGTTGCTAATATGAGCAATTCAGTTTCCTCAAAGGGTTTAGTTGCAGACGTTCAATTTGCAAGCGGTGAAGAATCTTCCTACTACGACAGAGCAACTAAGGGCGAAGTTTTTGACAATCCAGAGTGGGTAAGCGTATCTGCTAATGATTTAGCAACGCAAGGCGATTATTCAATCGCGGTACTTGGCGATACGCAAATGATGTTCTCAAAAGCGTTCAAGGACGCAAGTGGCAATAGCCTTTACAATGCGGACGGAACCTTCAATACTAATTACGACGTTACGAGTAACGTGTTCTATAACAACGTTTCTTGGTTAATTGAGAATAAGGACTTGTTAAATTTACAATTCGTAATGCACCAAGGCGATTTGACAGACAACTTTAACAGTTCGCCAGGCAATACCACTGCGTATAACACGGGTAAAACCGAACTTACACTCGGGCTTCAATGGATGCAACGCTTTAACCAAGCGGGAATACCGTGGTCACTAAACCGTGGTAACCACGACGGTGGTTCAAATTCAAGCCTTATCGCAGAGTGGGATAGCCTACATACCTATACGTCAAACGGCAGTTTTGCCGCAGGGTATATGGAAGGCATGGGAATACGTAACAGTTACTATACCTTGAACGTTGATGGAGTTAAGTACCTAATTTTATCCTTAGACCTTCTTCCAAGTGATGCAGCTCTAACTTGGGCTTGCGGTGTTGTTGAACAGTATTACGACCACAGAGTAATCGTTACGACCCATACTTACACAAGCACGAGCGGTAGTTACAATGGCGGAATGACCGGCTTTTCGGGCAACACGGGCGAACAAGTTTGGAACAAGTTTGCAAGTCTTTACAAGAATATAGTAATGGTAGTTTGTGGACACAGTTCGGGTACTAATATTTCCACCTCAACGGCAGTCGGAGTGAACGGCAACAAAGTATTGCAACTTATGGTTGACGCAAGTAAACCAGAATTCTTCGGTTATAATCACCCGGGTATGTTCGGACTATTGTCCTTTGCAAACGGTGGCAACACAATCAACTTCAACTTCTATTCAGTTGTGAACGGCGGTTTGTATCGTCCAATGCTCAACTCTTTCACGTTAGAACTTGACGACAGTATGTACGACGCAGTTTCCACTACTGAAAATATGCAAACTGTCGATATGCCAACTATTACCGCAATGCGTCAAAACTTAGATGGAAACAACGTTATCTACGATAGAAATAGCACGGCTACTACAAGAACAAAGATTGCATATAACGGTTTAACCATTGAAACGGGCTACTACACCGCAATCAATATGAATATCTTAAACGACGGTGTGTTCTTCTTCGATAAAGAATCCACCTTTATCACCAGAAGCGTTGACGTAAAACTTCAAGTATTCTTGAAAAAGTCGAACGGAACGAGTTACAAGGTATTCCCCAAAAACTCTGACTATTACACGGTATTTGCAAACGGCACGACATCTGGCGGATACTTCTGGTTAGACGATATCGGCGGAATTGAAGTAAATAATGGCGACGTGTTAACGGTCGGTGTAAGTGCAGCCAACGGAGCGATATTCGTAACGGGTATATTTAACGGCAAAGTTTATTCTGACCCATTAAAGACCACCACCTTGCAAACGTTAGCACTTATGGCAGGTTATTCGACTAGTTATTCTTTCAACTACTCGTCGCTAACTCTACCGACCGCAGCGACAAGCGACCTTAAAAACATCGCAAACGGCACAAAGACGGACTACTCGTTCGGTACTTATGGCGGTAGCACGATGCACAGATTGACAATTGTTGACGCCGACGGAACTGATATCCAAAAAATGCTTGTTAAAGCAAACTCATCCGTTGTGCTTCCACAAATAAGCCGTGGCGGACTAATCCATATAGGTTATAATATAGGCGGTAGTTTGTACCCTGTCGGCTATTCGTACAAGGTGACGGCTAAAGAGTCAATAACAGCCGTATTCGTCGATTTTACAATGTATAATGGTGCGTCAATGCGTATGACAAACCCTGTTGGTTTAAGATGGAAGACCTTCTTATCGGCAGACTCATACAACTACTTGACTTCAACGCTTAACCTAAACCCAACTTTCGGTACTTTGGTTGTAAAAACTGACGATATAACGAGTAACGGAGTGGTTGATTATTCACTTATCAACGTTGACACGACGTTAACACACCTCAACATAGCGAACACCGTAGGGCTTACAGGTTCAGAAGACGGCAATTACAAGACCTACTGTGCAGCGTTAGTTGGAATTAAAGAACACCACTACGACTGGAACTATTCAGGTTTAGGCTATATGAGTATTGAATACGCAAACGGTAGTTCAAAGGTATTCTATGCAGGTGTTACAGACACCGCAAGGTCTATAAGCGACGTTGCTTCAACACTTATCTCTGATATTTCAGTATTAAAGACGGACGAATACGCAAACGTCACAGCGGGTGGTTACACCAAATTGAAGACAGAGCAGATCGAACTTTTAAATTCGTTTATCGTAGGTTAAGGGAGGAACTAAAAATGAAAAAGAAAGAATATGTAGAAATTTATTTTAACGTACTTACCCTTACAGAGGACTGTTTAAAAGCATCTTACGGTGCTGACGGAATTGAAGATTTTGGCTACGATATTTGGGAGTAATCCGTAAGTAAAAAAAAGGGGCTTAGGTTTAATACCTAAGCCCCTAAATTTTTTCAAAAATCCCTTGTAAACGCTAATGATTTATGATATACTCTAATTAATAAAACAAAAAGAAAAAGGTGACCGATATGAGTAAATTATTATTCAACTTTAATAAGGGTGACGAGTTTAATTTATCCCTTGACACTGCTTATGAACCCGCAATATTCGGGCATACGAATTCCACCGTTTCAATCGACAGCGATTTTGAAGCCGAACTTAAACTTCAACCCGTAGGCATGGCGTCGTCGTTTATGACTTCAACGGGCAAGACCCAAACGGAAAACGGGTTTTCCATAGGTTATACCGTAGAACCTAAGGACGTTTCGGTTAAAATCGACGTGGATACTTACGAGGATATAAACGCCGTATCGCAAACGGTAACCGTAACTAACGACGGTGATAAGCAAAGGGTATTATCAAGGATAGGTTCTAACGCCAACGGCGTTTGTTACAACGACGGCGAACTTATAAAAGACAGGTTATCGGACGGCAGTATTTTAATACACTACTGTATAAGCAAATGGCAGGGCGAGGCACAATGGCGAACGGCTACGCCCGAAGACCTCGGCGTTTATTACTGTACCCAGCACTGGTGGGAACGTTCACTATGGCGAATTGATTCCGTTTCCTCCTTTTCTTGCGACGCATACTTTCCTATACTTATCGTAGAGGACAAAAAACGTAACGAGTGTTGGTTTTTTGAGATAGAGGGCGGACACAGTTGGTTTTTTGAAGTTTACGTAACCCACGGCACGCACGCACAATACTTTTCAGTGCGTATGGGTGAGGCTGACGAAAGACTTGGTATGTACCAAAATCTTAACAAAGGCGAATCTTATACTTCAAGCAGGTCCGTTTACGGCGTAGTGAAAGGCGGTTTTGAAGAGGGTGTAAAAGAACTTATAAAGTATAAGCGTAAAACTACCGTTGCAAAAAGCGGTTGCCCGTTCACCTTTAACGATTATATGAACTGTAACTGGGGTATGCCGAACACCGCAAAACTTATCCCGCTTATCGACCGTGCGGCAGAACTCGGTGCGGAATACTTTTGTATAGACGACGGTTGGCAAACCAAACAAGGCGTTTGGGACTTAGCGGACGAACGTTTTGAAGGTGGTGTTAAAGGCATACTTGACTATATAAAAAGCAAGGGATTAAAACCTGGCGTGTGGTTTGAATTTGAGTGTGCACCCTTAGAACTTAAAGATAGATTAGGTACGGGCGAAATCTTTATAAAACGCCACAACGGAGAGATTGCAAGCCCACACCGCCCCAAAGGGAATATGCGTTCAAAGGTGTATATCGACTACCTTAACTCTTGCGTGGATAAAATGTACGATATGGGCGTAAGGTTTATAAAGAACGACCATAACAACCACGAACTCGTGGGGACGGATATGTACGGCGATTGCCCCGCAAAAGGTCTTAAAGACAACGCAAAAGCGTCTATGGACTTTATCGACGGAATTTACGCACGCCACCCCGATATGGTTATTGAGAACTGCGGAAGCGGTGCAATGCGTTCGGACTGGGGTACTCTAAAACACTTTAACGTTCAATCCACGTCCGACCAAGAAGACTACGTAGCGTACACGTCCATTATAGGCGGGTCTTTGGCACTTATGCCCCCAGAAAAGGCGGGTATATGGGTTTATCCGTATCCGTTAATTTTCGACGACTTTACGTTAGAAAAAATCCCCGAAGAAAAACTTAAAGACTTTGAGGACGGCGAACAAACGGTATATAACGTAGTTAACGGCTTACTTGGTGCGTTCTATCTTTCGGGTAAGATAGGGCAAATGGACGATAAAAACTTCGGCTTGTTAAAAGAAGGCGTTGACCTTTATAAATCGCTTTACCCGTTCATATTAAAGGCTTATCCCGTTTTTCCGATGGGTATGTGTCGTATGACGAATAAGAACGGCTATGCGTTTGGCATAACGAACGACGATAAGTCAGAGGTGTATCTTGCCGTGTTCAATATGGGTGACAATCCTAAGATTTTTACGATGGACCTTGAAAAGTACGGCTTAAAGAATTGTGAAGTTATCTATCCTAAAAATTTTGGCGGTATGGACTTTGAGTTTAACGGCAAAACCTTGACAGTTTCCGCATCCAAAGGAAAGCAAGCAAGGCTGATAAAACTTACTAAATAAAAAGTGAAATAAAACAAAAAAGTCATCAAGATTGATGACTTTTTGTTAAAGTTGCCAAAAGGCTATGGAGCTGCTAACCGGATTCGAACCGGTGACCTCGTCCTTACCAATTATATTAACACATTAAAATAACTTTTTTATATTAGATAAAATCCTTATTTCTTTTATAATTTGTATAATCTATAAGTTG
>SVIL01000019.1 GCA_015069505.1 Clostridiales bacterium | reverse complement strand
CCGAAATACCTAAGCCCCAGCCTAAACCTGTAAGAATACCCGCAATACTATCCCAGTCAAACTTACCCGATGATAAGAGGTTGTAATAGTTTTCGGGGGTGGTAACAGCAACGCCACCGACCGTACCCGTTGAGTTTAGGATAAACAAAGCACAAATCGGCACGACCATCAATGCTACAAGCATTAACATACCTTGGAAAAAGTCCGTCCAACAAACTGCGTTAAAGCCACCAAGCAAGGTGTATGACACGATTACGATAGCAGAAATTATCATTGCCAAGGGTTTATCAACACCCGGAATAATCAAACTGAAAAGCCTACCGCACGCTTCGATGCTTGACGCTGCGTAAATGCAATACGCAATAACGAAAATTACCGCACAAGTTACCCTAAGCACAGGGCTTTTGGTCTTAAACCTATTTGATAAGAATTGTGGTATGGTTATTGCGTCGTCTGCAAGGATTGCATATCTTCTAAGTTTTGGTGCGATAAATATCCACGCACTTATCGTTCCGATTAAAAGACCGATTGAAATCCAAACTTCGCCTAAGCCTGCAAAAGCAATAGCACCCGGAAGTCCCATAAGTACCCAAGCGGACATATCCGAAGCACCCGCTGAAAGTGCGGATACAAGCCCACCCATATTTCTTCCGCCAAGGAAATAGTCCTTTTCACTTTTCGCTTTACTCTTTATAAAGAAGTAAACGCCGACACCTAAAACTACCAAAAAGTAGAAGATGAAGGATATGAGTTCAAAATATTTCATCACCAAACTCCTTAAAAAAATTACCTTTATATTCTACATTAATTATATAAATATGTCAAATATATAGTTTAAATAAAAGGGGTTAAAACAAAAAAAGAGCCTAAAATTAGGCTCTTTTAATTAATTTTGAATTAGTCTTCAATGTTTCCGATAAGGTCTGCGATAGAAACGCCGCTATCCTTTTCGTCTTTCCATTCACGCAATTCTTCTTCAACAACTTCGGTTGATTTCTTTGAAGCACGTTTTTTGCCTTTACCCTTCTTTTCAGATTCTTCGCCCTCTTCTGCGGGAACTTCTGCATCAGGAAGTAATGCTTTGATAGAAAGGTTCATCTTTTCCTTTTCAGGGTTGATGTCTAAAATCTTAGCTTCAACTTCTTGTCCTACTTGAAGTGCGGTTACAGGGCTTTCTAACCATTTGTTAGAAATTTCCGAAACGTGAACTAAACCGTCAATACCTTTTTCAACTTCTACAAAAGCACCGAAGGCAACGATCCTTACGACTTTACCTTTTACGGTATCGCCAACTGCGTATCTTTCAAATACGGTGTCCCAAGGTTTGGGTTGTAATTGCTTATAACCAACTGAAACTCTCTTGGTTTCTTGGTCGATTTTAAGGATTTTGAATTCGTATTCTTTGCCGAGTTCTAATACGTCGGAACATTCTTTGCAACCCGTCCAAGAAAGGTCGGTGATGTGTGCAAGGCAATCAAAACCGTTAACGTCGATGAAAGCACCGAAAGCTGCGAATCTTACAGGCGTACCAAGAACGACGTCGCCTTCTTGAATAGATGAGAAAAATTCTTCTTCTTTTTGGGCTTTAATTGCTTCTCTTGCAGCCTTTTCTTCTTCAAGGATTACTCTTTGTGAAGCGATGATTTGGCTTCTTGCACCCTTGATTTCAACCTTTTCGGCACGGAGCCTTAAAGTCTTGCCAACATATTTATCTAAATCCCTTGCAAAACCGATTCTGATTTGACTTGCGGGAATAAACACGGGGAATCTTCCGAACTTTGCAATCAAACCGCCTTTATTAACCGATTCAACTACTGCTTCAAAAGTTTTGCCGTTTTTGATTTCTTCAAGTTCAGCTTCTTCTGCAATAACTTTTGCCATTGCCTTTTCAGAAAATCTTACAGGGTTTTTACCGATAACCATTACGCGGATATCTGCGTCCGCTTTGTAATCTTCTTTGTTTTCGCTTAAAAGTTCGTCGTTAGGAATTTCAAAAAAATCCGCTTTCGTGTTCTTTACCGAAACGACGATGCTGTTTTCTTTTACTAAAGATATCTTTGCAACTAAAGTTTTGCCGATACGCCAGTCCGGAGTTGCCTTGATGCTATTGAAAGCGGCTTCCATTTCCGACTTAACCGGTTTCTTGGGTGCATCCGCTTTGACTTCTGCGGGTGCGGGTTCTGAAACTTCAACTTCAGCGTTTACCACTTCTTCAACTGCTTGAGTTTCAGCGGTTTCAGTTGTTTTGATTTCTTCTGTAACTTTCTCCATATTCGAGATGACCTCCTGAAATTGTTCGATGGGTGTTGATGCACCAAAAACAATTCCTACCTTATTAAAATTTTTTATTTTTTCATAATCAAACGTAGAAGGGTCTATAATGCGAAAGGTGTTTTTACAGTTTTTACTGCATATGTCAAAGAGTTTTTGAGTATTATTGCTCTTTGCCCCGCCGATTACGAGCATTGCCTCGCAAGAGAGTGATAATTCTTCCGCTTCCTTTTGCCGTCTTGTTGTAGTATAGCAAATTGTTTTGAAAATAGCAACTTTTTTTATGCTACTGTATTTAAAATTTTTAATAATTTCTTCAAATTTTTCTTCCGAATAGGTCGTTTGAACGACGATACATATCTTTTCGTCGGGAATTTTAGATATTTCTTCGGAATTTTCGGTTATCAACGCAGTATTTTCACACCAACCGTTTATACCTTTAACTTCGGGGTGAGAAGGGTTGCCGATTATAACTATCTTGTAGCCCTCTAAAAAATGTTTTTCGACTATTTTATGTATTTCTTTTACAAACGGACAAGTGCAGTCGATTAACTTAACGCCCAAACTTTTTACGTATTCAAAAGTGGATTTCGGCTCGCCGTGGGTACGAATAAGTAACGTATCGTTTACCCCCAAAGGAACTTCTACAATATCGTTTATAACCTTTAGCCCCGAATCCGAAAGTCTTTTGATAACCTGCTCGTTATGGATAATCTCTCCTAAAACGTAGTTATTATCACCTTTTAGTTTATCCGCTTCTGAAACGGCACGACTTACGCCGAAACAAAATCCGCTATTTTTACCCTTTATCAGTAACATTTTTAACCTTTTTCTTTTTATTCAGAATCTCTTTAAGAATTTTACCCTGTTCGACCATCTTTTGATATAAAATCTTGTCCATTTCTTCGGTTACTTCAGGGGTAATTTTTTTATCGTAATATTCGGACAACTCGAACGGCTTTCCAACGATGATGTGCGTTCGCCTAAAAATCTTGGCACGCCCCGACAGCATCATAGGAATTATCGGGCATTTTGCCTTAACAGCAAACATTGCCGACCCGCCTTTTAGTTCTTGTAAAACTTCGTTCGTTTTATTCCTCGTCCCTTCGGGGAATATTACCAACTTATGCCCGTCTTTTAAGACCTTCGACGCTTTTAGAAGGGATTTTAAGTCAGGCTTTTCCCTGTCGATAGGTATAGCCCCAAAAGACGTAACTATTTTACCTAACAATTTATTTTTGAAAAGTTCTTTTTTTGCCAAAAAATACACGTCTTTGTTATATACGCGGGCAACGAAACCGCAGTCTATTGCCCTAAAATGGTTGCACACCAAAACGGACGCACCCGTGGTTGGGACGTTCTCTTTGCCGTGTATTTTACAAGGATAAAATAAACTCCATATAAATAGAGGTATCTTGTGCCAAAAATTCATAAAAAAACCTTTTTATTTAATATAGTTCATAACCGCTTCGATAACTTCGGGAACGGTCATATCGGACGTGTCAATCAAAATAGCGTCGTCGGCTTGAACGAGTGGTGCAAAATCACGATTTCTATCGTTGTAGTCACGCTGTTCAATCTCTTTATAAAGTTCATCGTAATCGACTTCGTGTCCCTTTTCTTTTAGTTCCAAATAACGCCTGTCCGTACGAACTTTAACGCTTGCGGTAATATAGAATTTATAGTCCGCGTTTGGCAAAACGTAAGACCCTATATCCCTTCCGTCTAAAACGCAAGACATACTGCCTGCGATTTTCCTTTGCATCTCAACCATTTTTAGTCGAACGGGTTTAAGGCTTGAAATATTAGACGCTGCCATTGAAACGTGCGGTTCTCTAATCTTTTCCGAAACGTCTTCGCCGTCAAGATAAGTACGTTGAGTGCCATCGACGTATTTTATTTGCAAGTCGATATCGTCGATAAAAGTTTTTACGCCCGCCTCGTCAAAAGTGTCAATACCTAACTTTATTGCCTTTATAGCGGTTGCCCTATACATAGCACCTGTATCAAGATATAAAATATTAAGTTTTTTTGATAATGTTTTTGCAATCGTACTCTTTCCGCTACCTGACGGTCCGTCAAGTGCAATACTAAACGTAGTTTTCATAAGTTTTCTCCATTATTTTAATTTATCCCCGCAAGATAGCCCGTTGAAAAGGCAATCTGTACGTTAAATCCACCCGTATATGCGTCAACGTCAAGGACTTCACCCGCAAAATACAGTCCGCCGACAATCTTGCTTTCCATCGTTTTTGGGTTGACCTCTTTAACGTTTACTCCGCCCGAAGTGACTATGGCTTCGTCAATAGGTCTAAGCCCTTTTACACGCATCTTAAAATCCTTAAAAAGATTAACTATTCTCTCCCTTTCTTGCAAGGTTATTTGACTACAATTTTTGTTGCCGTTAAGCGAGGCTTTTTTTAGGAATACTTCGACCATGTTTTTAGGCAACAACGAACGCATTACCGAAAATAAGGTCTTGCGATTTTCGTCCTTAAACTCTCGCTGTATTCTTAAATCCAAAACTTCCTTGGTCAAAGCAGGCTTAAAATCAAGGCTTAATTCAATTTGTTTACAGTCATATTTGTTTATAACGCTTGAACAAGACAATGCAATAGGTCCCGATATACCAAAGTGTGTGAATAAGGCTTCGCCAAATTCCGAAAAAACAGTTTTATTATTGAACTTTGCCGTGAGGGTTACGTTTTTTAAGGACAAGCCCTGCACGGTAGAATAAAAACTATCGGCTAACTCTATCCCAACCAAAGATGGTTTTGGCGGGACTATATTATGCCCTACCTTAGAGGCAAATTTATAACCGTCGCCCGTGCTACCCGTAGCGGAATAAGAAACACCGCCCGTACAAACTATAACCTTGTCACAATCAAATTTACCGTCCTCGGTTTGAACGCCTACGACCCTTCCGTCTTGCACGTCGATTGACAAAACCGAGCGGTCAAGAAGCACTTCAACGCCCACCGATTTCATCATTTTTTCTAACGTCTTAGTAACGTCGCTTGCCTTGTCGCTTAGCGGAAAAACACGCTTGCCCCTTTCCACTTTTAGGCTTAGCCCGTAAGACTCAAAAAGGTCCATTAAATCGGACGGAAGAAGTGCCGACAAACTGCCGTATAAAAACTTGGGGTTAACGACGACGTTTTCCATAAATCCGTTAAGGTCGGTGTCGTTAGTAAGGTTACACCTACCTTTACCGGTTATGTAAAGTTTCTTTCCGAGTTTTGAATTTTTTTCTATCAGGACGGTTGGATTTCCGCTTTTCGCAGAAGAATACGCAGCCATCATTCCAGCAGGTCCGCCACCGATTACAATAGTTTTTTTCATCTATAAATTCCATAGTAAATTCCTATGATTTTTAGAATTATGTCACGCATAATAGCACCAAAAAACATTAGGATTTATTTAACTTATTCTTTTTAAGTATCTTACCTTCAATTTGGTCACCGTTTTTCATTAGATATAGGAATATCAAAAAGGTTAAGATAAAGAAAGTTATCCATAAAAGTATTCCCCACCAAGTAGTAAACGGGATTAAACTGTTGTTTAACGAGAAGGTTGAAGCAAAGATTGAAATCGCCCTCGTAATGAAAACCGTGGTTATAAAAAACAAGGGACTTACGGTCGTTATCCCTGCGACGAAACACAATAAGTCGTCGGGAAAAAACGGGAACAGAAGTGCGAAAATTAAGATGATTTTATCCTTTCCTTTTATAAGGTTAAGACCCTTTTTTAAGGCGTCTTCTCCGACCAACCACTTGACCACTTTATACCCAAAAATCTTGCCGATAAAGTAGGCTACGATTGAACCGCTTATAATCCCTACACAACTTAAAAAACCGCCCCTAAGCGGACCGAACATCAACACCCCTGCCCCGACGGTTATTACCGACGGAATAGGCAATACGACCACTTGCAAAAACTGAACCGCTATAAATATTACGACCGCAAGATTATCGTATGAAGATATAAAAATGCGGAATTTTTCAACGCTGTCAAACTTGTCTAACACCCCGAATATTTTAAGTAAATATAAGGTGCAAGAAAAAATTGATACCAAAAATACGGATAGATAACAAAGTTTACAAATGAACTTATGCGTGTCCCCGTAAAAAATTATGGACGATATCGCAAGCACCGTTATAGCCGTAAGCACTACCGCCTTTGAAAGGTAGCCGTTGCTACCATAATTCCCTATACCGAAAGCCTCAATATAGAGAAAGGAAAACACTATACCCGTAACACCACAAAGCATTATGAGTAGTATATAGATAAACTTTTTAAGCAAGGAAAATATTTTATTAGCAATACCCATACAATATTTTATATTGCAAAAAAGTTTTTTATACCGTGCAAATTATTCTTTTATTTAATTAGTTTTTTATACTCGTCAACCGCAATTTTATCGCAACGATTATTATAGGGATTATCCGCATGCCCTTTGACTTTAACGAATTCAACCAAGTGAATGGACAAAAGTTCTAAAAGCCTTTGCCATAAATCCACGTTCTTAACGGGTGACTTCCCTGCGGTTTTCCAGCCACGGCTTTGCCACTCGCCTATCCAACCCTTGTTAAAGGCGTCAACGACGTATTGAGAGTCACTAAACAATCTGACCGAGCAAGGTTCTTTCAAGGCTTCAAGCCCCTTTATAACCGCCAAAAGTTCCATCCTGTTGTTAGTAGTGTCAAGTTCGCTACCGCTAACGACCTTTTCTATACCATTATATATAAGTATGGCACAATAACCGCCGTTACCGGGGTTACCCGAACACGCCCCGTCCGTATAAATTAAAACTTGCTTCATTACAAATTTTCCAACTCCTTTGAGCGTTTAATACAAGCGTTGACAGCGTTTAAAGTTAAGTCTGACAAGCCGCCCTCGTTATACACGTTGACCGCTTGAATAGTCGTTCCGCCCTTTGAACATACTGCGTTGATAAGATCGTCCAAGGACTTATCGGGGTTTTCAAGCACCATCTTGCCACTACCTATCATAGTATTAACGGCAAGGGATTTTGCATCATTATAAGATAAGCCGTTTTTTACGCCCGCATCTATTATGCCTTTTAAGAAAAGATAGAAGTATGCGGGGGAACTTCCGCTAACCCCCGTTACCGCTCCGAGTTGATCTTCTGAAACGAATACCACTTTGGCAAGTGACGAGAGAAGATTTTTTATGAAAGCAATATCACTTTCATCCTCAAAATCACTTACGTCAAGCCCTACTGCACCACTACCGATAGCACACGGTGTATTCGGCATACATCTTGCAACCTTAGAGAGAGCAAAACAGTCCTTTATACGCTGTTTTTTAACACCCGCCATGATTGACAAAAACTTCGTGCATTTGCCCGTTTTTATACCCTCTAAAACCTCTGAAAGGCTTTGGGGTTTTACGGCAAACAAAACGAATTCACTGTTATTAACAAGGTATAAATTGTCGGTGGTGGTTGCAACACCCATATCGGTCATTTTAAGCAAGGCAGGTTCAAAAACGTCGCTAACGATAACCTCGCTTGGCGAAACGACGTTCGACCTTATCGCACCGCTGACAATAGCAGATGCCATAAAGCCCGCACCTATTACACCGATTTTATATTTACAAGACATAATTTACACCCCTATTGATAATTTAACGTTATTATTTTAGCAAAAATTTTATATGATTTCAAGTTATTTACGATTATTTATGCCGTATAATCGGCAATTTGTTGGTTTTTTTTGAAAGTAATTAAATAGTGGCTAAGATTAACCGCATTTTTTTGTTTTTTTATCGTTTTTTGTTTGACTAAAATAAAGTTTTGTTATATAATTTATATGCTTTTAGGGGAGTGGCTCAATTGGTAGAGCAGCGGTCTCCAAAACCGCCGGTTGCGTGTTCGAGTCGCGTCTCCCCTGCCAAATGGTACTAAGTATTTACTTGGTACTTTTTTGTTTTAAAGTTAACACGCAACCTTGCAAGCCGGTTGCTGACTGCTCCGTTTTACTACGCAGGGCTTTCGCCCGAGTCGCGTCTCCCCTGCCAAATGGTACTAAGTATTTACTTGGTACTTTTTTGTTTTAAAGTTAACACGCAACCTTGCAAGCCGGTTGCTGACTGCTCCGTTTTACTACGCAGGGCTTCGCCCGAGTCACTGTCTCCCCTGCCAAAAAAGAAGGTATGCGTTTTGCATACCTTCTTGTTATATTTGCCGATAAATCGTCAAGTTATATTGCTACGCAGTGTTATTTGTCTAACGACAAGTTCTATTCGCCTTACGGCGAGTTGTGGCAGATATAATTCAAAAGCCCCGTGCAATGCACGGGGCTTTTATAGTTTGATGCTATTAAGCGGGTGGAATTAGCGGAAGTTCGTTTTCACCACCCGGGATAACTTCCGTACTACCGCCAGGCTGTTCGGTTGGCGGTGGGGTTTGACCGTTATCACACGCAACTGAAAACAACATTACCGATAGTACTAAAAGTATTGCTAAAAATCTTTTCATAACGATTACTTTAACCAACCTGTTGGGATGAGTGGTAATTCGTTATCGAAATATCCGCCGACATCTTCATTTCCACTTGACGCTGATAATACGTTGGTTGATGATAAAACTTCAATATCAATACAAACGTTTTCATATATCTTTTTCATATCACACCTCCTAATTACGCACCAAAGTATGCATTTGCTACAACGTTGTAGTTATACATAGTAGCGGCAACGTTATAAAGTTCAGCGGAAGATTCTGCATTACCGATAACGTATTCAGCGTAAGAGAGAGCACCGAAAGTAACTACGTCTCCGCCGATTTCTATCGTGTAAACTTCGTCTAACGCTTTACCAGCGATATTTTTGATTTGTGCTACGTAAAGGTTTTTGTCAGCATCAACCAAAACGACATTGGCGGTTTCACTAACTTCAACTTCATCAATTGCCATTGCAGTAGTGAAGTAAACGTTTATAGTGGTTTTTTCTTCAACCAACAAGGTCGTACCAAGAATAGTTACGTTGTTATCATTGTCGGTCACCGTGCCTTTGAATGCTGAAAGGTCTGCAGAGAAGGCAACTTTATCGGTAACCGTTTCGTTATCGTCAAAGAATACTCTAACGGCTTCGCAGTACTCAACGAGTGCGTTTGCCAACGCCTTTGCGTCTTCAAAACCTTCAACGCTTTGTAAACCTTGAACGTATCCTTCAACGCTTGTGGTTATAGCGGTTACACCATTGATAGTCAAAGTAACTTGGTTTTTGTATTCTTTTGGAAGAACGCTGCAAGTGAATACGAAGTATCCGTCCTTGCTAACGCCTTGACAAGCAACGCCGTCCTTACCCTCCATAGTCATAACGCCTTCAACAGACTCAGTACCTTCGGGCATTTCAACGTAAAAGTTAAGACCGATATCGCCTGAGGTTGAGATTGAAACGTATTCAACAGAGAAGCCGTCAATCATCGTGAAAGTGTCGGTTGCACCTTCTACTTTACCAAAATAGAATCTTCTAAAATCATCTAAAGAGTTAAGTGCAAAGATCATTTGAGGTTCAGCAGTTTCACTTTCATAATAAGCGATTTCACCGAGTTTCAAGTTAAACATACCGTTCCAACGCGTGTTGATTGTAACAACCATAGCGGTGATTTCGTCAGCGTCGCCGAGTGCTGAAACGGGAACTACTATCATACCTTTGCTGCCAGCTTCTAAGTTAATATTTCCATAAGCACTTTCATAAGAAACAACAGTTTCGCCGTCTTCGGGTACGAAGTATATAGTTGCCGTATGGTTAACTAAATCTTCTTCTGTATTATCTTCGTCAAAAGCAGAGAACGCTATACCAACAAGTTTATCAGTTTCTACTTGAATTGCAACGTAACCAGTTGATGAAAGTGTGAATTTTTCTGCTAAATTAAATACTGCTTTGTGATAGTTTTGAATATCACCATCCGTTTGGGTCATATTGCTCCAAAGTGCACCGTAAGCGAAACCGTATTCACCCGTTCTGAAAGGATAAGCAATAGGTTGTGATTCATCAACGTATGGAATAGGTGTTAACGTAGAAGTAATTGGATCACCCCACGTTACAATCTTCCATTCATCATTTGCATTTTCAAAAGTAGAAATAAAAGCAAAGTCACTTGCGTCAGCAGCTGTGTAGTAACCAAGTTCGCCAAGTTTAACGTTTTCATTTTCTGAAAGTCCTGCTTGAAGATTGAGAACGAAAAGCGTAGCGTTTGTAAGGTCAAGACCAGTGCTGTCAAATTCAGCCACGTTGATTACGAACATACCCGTACTACCAGCAGGGATAACGTGTCCACGACCTTCAACGTAAGTTAACGCAGTTTCTTCACCTTGTTCGTCAATAAAACTTGCATTACCGCTATAATATGGTGCTGCACCTGCTGCAATTTGTGCCCAAAAAGCAACTTCATTTTCAGTTGAAATTTGGAATGCGATTTTGCTATTCGCAGGGATACTAACCGTTGATCCGTTAGGTTTATAACCCGCAAGCGTCCAGTTGTTGTGTTCAGTCGTCCAAGTCTTACCATATGCAAACGCATTAGTACCCGTTTTGAACGGATAAGCGACGATTACATCTTCTTCAACGAATGGGATAGGTGTTAATGCAGTTGTTCCTTCCCAGTGTTGAATATGACTTGCATCATCGGCACTCACAAAAGTGGTCGTTTTCTCCAAAGTCGTATCTGTTGCACTTTCATAGTAACCTGCTTCACCAAGTTTTATGCTAATATTTGCATTCTCAGTAAGTCCTGCTTGAACGTTCAAGATAAGATATGGGAAACTTGACCAAGCAACTGTACCGAACTCACTTTGAGGTAAAACCAACATACCCGTGCTACCAGCAGGGATTACGTGTCCACGACCTTCTTGATAAACTAAGGTAGAAGCGACACCTGCTTCACTTACAAAATAAGCCTTTCCACTGTTAAAGTGTTCGGAAGTATCCCAAATAGACGACCAAATACCAACTTCATTAACAGTTGACATTTGAACTGCAAGATAACCTTCGCTACCACTCAAAGTAAACGCACCATCATCATCGTGATAAATTACACGAGTCCAGTTATTATAAGACGTAGTCCAAGTTTGACCGTATGCAAACGCATTCGTACCCGTTCTGAACGGATAGGTAACGGAACCGTCCGCAACTGCCGGTTTATACGCCATCATTGCTGATAACGTGAAAAACGCAAGCATTAGCGGAATTAGACATAAAATTAGTCTTTTTATTCCTTTTTGTTTCATTGTATTCCTCCTAAATATATTTTTTAAATATATATCTTATAAAATTATATCAAAAATTTAAGCAAAAATCATTACCCAAATTAGGGAAATAATTTCTGTTTTTTAACCAAAACCCTACGTTATTTAATGGATTTGTGAAAATCCAGAAACATTGCACGTTCTTGTGGGCATTGGTTTGGGTAGTGAAGTGCCATCTTTTCATGCCCGTCAAGGTCGGTGAACAGCATACAATGACCGCCGTTTACACTAAATACGGGTTTTTTGATTTGCGTCCACTTGCCGTTTATGGTATCGGCAACGGCTTTCAATATGCAATATTCGCCGTTATGGACGCTTGACCAAAGCATAACCGTTTTATCGTTATCACGATACACAAACGGACCGTCGGTCACGTAACACGGGTTGCCGTTTCCGTCGTCAAACGGGGTGGCAAACGAATTTTCGCTTGCGGAAAATAGGTATTTGGGTTCGGAAACGGTGGTCTTTAAGTCAGGCGATAGTTCAACCAAGTACATTTGACCGTCCTTGACGTCTAACCATTCCCTACAAAATATCATATACGGTTTACCGTCCTCAACGTAGAGTGTGCCGTCTAAACATTCCCAACCGTCAGGGGTTAAGGGTTTATCGGTCAATGGCTTAAATTTACCGTTTGGCGTATCGCAAACCAAAACCTGAGTACACCTTGAACGGTTTTTGGACTTGAAAGATGCGAACATATAGTACTTATCGTTGTAATAGAAAACCTCAGGTGCCCAGTAGTCGCTTTCCGCCCAAAAATCGGTGCCGTCAAATACGGTTATGGGGTCACTGAAAGTTTCAAGGTCGCTACTTTCGTAAACGCACAAACGCCTTTCCGTTTTATAGCCCTCGATCAAACAAGTCGTGCCGTATAAATAGTATTTTTTGGATTTATTATCCACAAGTACAAATGGGTCTCTAATTCTAATCTCGTCTCTTTTCATAATGTTTCCTGTTTACCAAGGCCTATTGCCAGTACTAATCCACTCTATTATTTGTTTGAAAATGTAAACCGTATCTGCTACGCCGTTTTTCATTTCGCCCGGTTTATAAAACAACGGGGACAACCTATACATTTGATAAGGCGTGCCGTAATATTTTGAAACAGGTCCTTTATACACGTATGCAGATGCAGCCATATTAACTTCGTTATAACACCAAACGGGTTCCCAAAGGATACTTTTTTCGTTGCCGTCAAAAGTCGGCACATTATAAGCCTTTATCGCATAGAAAACTTCGATGGCTTTTTGACAGGTTGAACGAATCAATTCTACCGCAAAGTCTTCATATAAGAAGTCAAGCAAGATTTTGGACGAACAATTATCGATTTCTTTGGTAATATTTGATTTAATTTCGGGTAACCATAACGCTCTCGGTATCCACCATCTATGATCGTAGGTATAGGCATCTATTACGTGCGTAAGGTCAACGTTAAAGATGTCGCCACCTATTCTTACGTCCGTAAATCCATCGCCGTTGTCGTCTATATCCTTTTCCATATACGCAACCACGTCAGGGTGCATATTGAAAACTTCATACCAGTCGCTTGCAAGAGGTTCTAAACTGTTCTTTGCGTCCGTGCGGTAAGATTCCAAAACCAACTCGGTAATCTTTTCAAAACTTCTTGTTAAAATTGCCGTAGCGTCTTCAATAGTGGTGGAATCGTTCACGTTCTTTATAGCACGGTCAAATTCGCTTTTAACGTCGTCCCTTGTTAAACGATAATCTTTCGGTTCGGAAGTTACGTAACAAGTATCATAAGTTGGGGTTTCAGGCTTTATCACCTTATAGAATTTTACGTTCACAAGATTTTCAAGCTCGTTTTGGGCGTAGGTCTTATAACTTTCAAGCGTATATTCGGGATAAACGATTTCGCCGATAGCAGAGCCTTGCGAATAGGTTTTAAAGCCTAAATTGCGGTTTGGGGTTATGCTTTCGGTAACCGTTAAAAGGTCTTGGTCGTTAAGCAACAACTTAATATCGGTTTCGCCGACTTGGATTTTTAAGGCGTACGCTTCGGTTTGAGAGTAGTTTGAAATTTCTACTTCGCCTAAAACTTCCTCAACCCAAGATTGATTTCTTATAACGGTTGCCCTACCACCTTTAACTCCTACGTAAATATAAGACGCTTTTGAGATGTCCGTAGCACGAGTACCGTAAACACTAAGTGCTACGCCTGCATCGCCTTTGATTGTAGCGGTTACTTCACCGGTACTGAAAATCGAGTTCTTCGCTAAACCGAAGGAAAGGTCGCTTGCGGAAACATAGGATTCGTCAACGACTTTTACGGTGCCGAGTTCAAGAGTAAACTCTTCGTCCTTTTCACCCTCTAAGAAAACGGGGCCTTCGTTTGTGAAAGAAAGACTTTCCGAACTTAAAACGACTTCGTCTTCAACCACGCCAAATGGGATAAACTTGAACGTGCCGAAAGGAACGCCCTTCAACGCTATGGCGTATTCGGTATCGACTTTGAGAGTATCCTTTATAAAGTAGTAGCCAAAGCCTTCGACGTAAACACCTGCCATACGGGGTTTTTTGCCCACTTTAACGCCGATTACGATTTTATCGTCAATCTTTCTTGCCCTATCGATAAACTGAACGTCGGGTCTGCCCGTTTCGGTTTCGCCAAACACGGCGTATAAAGATTCGGGGGTTTCCACGTCCGCAAAGTTTATTACGCTCGTACTAAGCGATTTTTCGCCGTAAGACATAGTTTCGATTTCTACGGGTTGAGTGGTAATATATGATTTATACAAGTCGTCCGTACCGCCACAACCCGTTGCGGATAAGGTTATCACAGCCGAAAGGAATATTACTAAAAATTTCTTCAACATACTTACGCCTCCTCAACCATATCGCAACCCATAACCTTAAAGTCTTGTAACTTTACTGCCGTGTTGGTTTTAACAACTAATTTTATCTTTTGAGTTTCAACAGTTACTTGGTCAACGTAAACGATTTTCGCTTCGTCGGTTACCTGTGAATAAAGTTGATATACCCCGTTCGCGTCTTCATAGTAGATTTCGTAACTGTGATTTGACGGCACTTGGTACCATCTTAAACCGTCGCCAGGGGTCATTTCCCATTTGGTTTCAAAGGTCAACGCCGTTTGGGTTATAATCTTCTTTTCGCCAAAGTCTAACTCTAATGTTTGATCGGTACTAAACGACCAAGCGGTGTTATAGTTAAGTGCATCCAAACAGCCCGAAGCACTGGCAATACTCGGCGTTGCGGTGTAACTGTAAGTATTGTAATATTCGGGAAGCCCCATTAGGCTTACCCCCACTATACTGTCGTTAGCAAAGGTTTGGATCTTGACGTATCTAGTCTTAAACAAGCAGTCTTCGTCAATCAATTTCGTTCCGTTAAACGAGTATTCGGCGTACTCGGTAAAGTTTACGTTATCGTAAGACAACCAAACTTTTATCTTAGAATTAGTTTCGGAAAGCGAAGTTATGGTGATTTTGTTTACGCCACAAACTTCGTTAAGGTCGATTACCATTTCTGAGGACGAACTGTTCCAGTAGGTTAAGTCGTTGCCATCAACCGCTTTTTCGGGCGAATAGTTAAAATTAGCAAACTTTGAGGAATCGTAACTTAAAAGTTTGTATTTTGCAAGGTCGTACGTTCTATCCACTTCAAAAATTTTGCCTTTCAAACTCGAGTCCGTATTCTCGGCAAGTTTATCGTAAACGTAGAGAAGTTGATAGCCGCACCACGCAATATTTGACGTGTGTGCCGCACCTCTTATACCGCCGTCCGGGAAGTCTGCGTTAGACGCAGTATTGCCGACGAATTCGTTGATAAAGCCTTTACCCGACGAATTGAGCGGGTCGTCCATTAGTCCGACTTTATCGCCCATATTAACGTATATTGAAGAGTTATAAACAAGCCTTTCAGCAAAATCAAGGTAGTGTTTATCGCCCGTGATTTCGTATAACTTTTCAAAGTCGATTGCCGATGAAACGGTCGGGCAGTCTAAAATACAGTGCCTTGTATTGTTAAAGTTATAACCGTAAGCTAAGAATCTTTGGTTGCCTATGAACGAAGAGTTGTAGGGTTTTGAACCGTCGTCACCTTTAAGGTTTAAGTTCATAGGGGTCAAAAGGTTGAAAGTTTCAAGCCAAGTCGCACAAGTTTTCGCAAGGTCAAGGTATCTTTGTGAGCCTGTAAGTTCATAAACATTAAGATATGCGTTTAAGATTATCATTGCGTCTTCGGCAACGCCGATATATTTATCTTTTTGGTTATCGACTGAGCCGAAGTACCCACCAAAGAATCTATTGTCTTTCGCGATTTTATCTAATAATCTTATAGCCGTTCTTGAATAATCCACACTAAATTCCGTGGGGTTTTCTGAACAATATTTCCATAACTTAGTATAGAATATTACACCCATTGGCGAGGTTTCGTCTTTATACGCTTCCGCCTTGGATAGAATAATGTTTTTAAGGTTGTCTTTTTCTATTACGGCAGAGCTTATATCTTTATCCTTAAAATAGTCGTACACGTCGATAAGAAGTGCAAGACCTTCGTACCTTTGCCTATAATATATAGTGCTACCCGCTGCACAGGATTCTATACCCGTGTCAATCTTGTCTTTATCGATTTGATATTCCAAAACCTTGATTGCGTTTTGTTTATACGCTCTACCTAACGTTTTATCGGACGCATCGTCACTCGCTTCAAGCCTATCGCCCGCTTTGTACATAAGTAATGCGATATCGGCGTTTCTATACAAAAATCCACTTTCGGGGTGATAGTTTTCGGCGTTGGTTAAATACATTGGAATATTATTTGCACCCCAAGGTTTTACACCGTACGAGCGATGCATTGAATCTAACAATACGTTGAAAACTTCTTCTTGGTCGTAACGCTTATCCACGATTGACATATCGTTATACGCATCACGCCAAGCGTTTTCAACCATTGAATAATAGTCTTCCTCCGCTTCGATAGAAATCCTAAACGACACGGTGCGTGAAAGATTTTCTTTGACGGGTAATAGTCTCCAAACCGTACCGCTATCCGACCAAAGTTGCTCGTACGAAGGGTAACAATAAGACATTCTTACGTACTTATCCATAGAGTCTTCTTCACTGTAATTGCCAAAGCTTATGCCCGTGACGGAAATATCTTCGTCAATTATCATTTTGTCTTTCAACGCCTCGTCGTCTTCATAGGTGGTTACCTGTTGGGTGTGCGACAAGTCTGAAATGGTGGTAACGTAGCCGTTTTTATATTTTGATAACGTAAGTGCGGACGTGTTATCCGATGAAATTATAAATTGATTGGTTTCAGAGTCGATGACCGTTCTTGCGTTGGTAACCACGAAATTGTGCGTACCCGACACGTAAAATTGTGCGGGGTTAAACCAGTCGTTTTTAGAATAGTCGTCAATATTTTGGGTAAATATCGGGTACTCGGTTGTAAAACCAAGATCTTCGCCGACTTCTAAAACGTCGATAGTTCTTGTGATATCAACCACTTCGTTTGCGATTGAATAGTAGTCGGTTACCTTTATCTTTGAGCCTTTGGGGGCTGTGATCGTAACCTCTGCCTTATAACCGCCGTCAATCTCGGTAACCGTGCTGTAATTATAATAAGTTAGGTCGGTTTCCACACCGATATCCGTCTTGTTAAACCTAACGCCCACTGCACCGTATTTGGTGTAGTACGCTTCCCTGCCGTTTACAAGACTAAAAACGTAGCCGTTTTCAGTTTCGTTGAAAGTTGCGGAAAAGTCTTTGGGGTCGTTTAGTCCTTTAACCGAATCGAATTTAAATAATCCCATACTGCCTATAACGGACACGATTATGAAAATCGTAAAGAAACTTATTAAAAATATTAGTTTAAACAAAGATGCTTTTTTCATCCTTTTTCTCCTTTTATCCGTTTAGTTTATAGACCGTAGAAATTGTCGTATGCTTTTTGCAAAATACTCATATACTTGTCAAGCCCGTATTCATTTCGTAATTTATTGCTAAATACTTCATAACTGTCAAAAGCCTCACCGTTTATGGTTTTTGCAATATATTGCTTTACGTACGTATCTATATCAGATGATAAGCCGCCGAGTTCTTTAAGTTCTTCTTTTGAAAAATATACCATCGGGAAGCTTACCTTTCCGTATTCCATTTGCCTATTTCTTTGAGGACGAACGTAACTTGCGTTATTGGTCGTTTCTTTATCAAAGAAAGTTTCGTCAACGGCGTACGGCATACCGTCACCAGGTTGAACGATTGTCGTACCCATTACCTCTGCGTATTCAGCATCGTCAACGTCCGATTGCCACGAAGTCTTTTCAGGGTCGTTCCAGTGCCACTCTGCGTTTTCTTTACCGTTTATCGCCCACACCCAGTAGGGCTTTGAGGTATCGTAAAGGGTATCTATCCATCTGATTGCGACTTCCGGATATTGACATTTTGACGTGATTGCAAAACAGCCTCTTTCCAGCGGATAAGTTGCCGACCAGAAAGGTTCGCTATTAACCGAACTCGTAAGCGGGTCGATAGTTACGAATTTTTGCAAGTTATTCGCACCCGATACGTAAACGGGTGATGCCGATTGATACAATCCGTATGCGTCGTCTTTACCGTATTGATATTTTTTGGTTTCGGTAAACGTGTTCCAGTCTTGGTTTATAAGACCATTTTCATAAAATCTTTTGAAGGTGTTTATGGCTACTTCAAAGTTTTCTGTTAAAGGTCCGAAAACCAACTCACCGTTCTCATCTGCTTGAACGTAATATTGACTTATATCAAGCCCGAAAATCGGGAAAAGATTAAAAAGTTCACTTGGTCCGCAAATGACTAACGGGGATGAGAAGTTGGAAAAACATTTTTGCTCTTTGAACTTCGTTAAAACTCTTTCAAGATCAGCAATGGTCGTAGGGATAATAGGATCGCCACTTCCGTCGGTTTCACCAACGTCTTTAAGCCACTGCAAATTAATCCACCAAAACGCACGCATAACGCTGTCGTTAGGGGTGTTTAGATACATTGTAGGCAAAGCGTATATGTTTCCGTCCGTAGTGGTGATACAACGCCTAATTATCGGGTTTTCATCGAGTAGTTTTTGAATATTAGGTGCGTAATCTTTGATTAGTTGGTTTAGCGGACGAATTTGCTTATTTGAGCCGTAAGTTATTTCGTCGTAGTTATTAAAGAACGCCTTAAAGAAGATGTCGGGCATCGAGTCTTCAGAGGTAAACACCAAACCCTTCTTTTGCTTATACATATCTTCCAAGAAAATGTTGTCAAAGTTAAACTTGACACCCGTGAGGTCTTCCATTCTCTTAAAGAATTTGTTATTTTTCCAGTCAACGTCAATCGTTCCGCTTGAAGAACCCATAATTTTGAGTTCGATTTCGTCTGCATACTCATCCTTTATGATAGGATAATCGTCAAGATTGTTTAGAACGTGAGCGTTGCTATATTCTACGTATTCTTTTTTACTGCCACCGCTTAAGGTAAAAAACAACAAGCATACGGCAATTAATATCGATAAAATTTTCGTAAGTCTCATATTCTCACCTTAACCTTTAACCGAACCGACCATTATGCCCTTGATGAAGTATTGTTGTACCATTGGATACACTACTAACATCGGAAGGGATGCGATTACGATTACACCGTATTTCATTGATTCAACCATAAGTTGGTGTTCAATATCCAAACTGCCACCAGAACTACCCAAACTGTTTACGTCGTTTTCAATCAATAAGTTATTGATGACGAGTTGCAACGGGTATTTGTCTGCTGAACTTAAATATATCATTGCGTCAAAGTACGAATTCCACTTACCTACTACGTTATAAAGAGTTATAACTGCGATAATCGGAATTGCAAGCGGGGTGGCAATAGAGATAAAGAACCTAAAATCACCACAGCCGTCGATGGAAGCCGCTTCAAAAATATCTCTTGGCAAACTTGACGTAAAGTAAGTCTTAACCAAAATTATGTTCCATACAGATAGTGCCGACGGAATTATCAAAGCCATCAACGAATCCCTTAAATTAAGTGTTTCGGAAACCAACATATAAGTCGGGACAAGACCGCCGCCAAAGAACATCGTTATAGTGAATACCCAAATAAAGAATTTTCTTGCCTTAAAGTCGTCTCTACTTAAAACGTAGCCTGCAAGCAAGGTTATTACCAAACTTATAATAGTGCCGACAACTACGACGTAAATGGTATTCAAAAAGCCTTGCCATAGCGGTGCGTAAGATAAAATTCTTGCGTAGCCGTCTAAGGATATAGAGGTCGGGAACAACCACATAGCACCCGTTATAACGTCAGACGGTTTTGAGAAAGACGCACTTACTACGTAGATTAGCGGGTACAAGAATATAATGAGCATTAACGATAAAACGACATAGTTAACCGTATCGAATATCGTGTCTGATTTGGATTTTTGAATTTTTTGCTTTTTAACTATCTTTACCCCTGCTTTAGAAAGGGCTTTTAAAGTATCGTTTTGATTCATAATTTACCCCCTCTTACCACAAGCTGTAACCGTTGGTCTTCTTTGCTATAAAGTTTACGGTTACCAAGAACGCAAAGTTTATAACTGAGTTAAACAAGCCGACGGCAGTACCAAGACCGTAGTCTTGTGAAAGAATACCCATCTTATAAACATATGTGGATATAACTTCTGATGCCGACAAGTTAAGGTCGTTTTGCATAAGATAAGTCTTTTCAAAACCGACCGACAAGATGTTACCTACCGACAATATCAACAATACCATCGTGGTTGGTGCAATACTCGGCAAGTCGATATAGATTATTTTTTGTAGTTTATTCGCACCGTCAAGGTCTGCCGCTTCGTATAAAGATACGTCAACGGACGTAAGCGTTGCGATATAGATTATACTGTTCCACCCCAGCGTTTGCCATAGACCACTCATAACGTATATAGTCTTAAATGCACCTGCGTCCGACAAAAAGTCGTGCGGGGGTTGACCGAATAGCCCTAATATCTTGTTGAAGATACCCGATCTTATGTCCATAAAAGAGTTTAGCATTGCTACCATTACGACCACCGATATAAAGTATGGTGCGTAAGATACCATTTGCAAAGTCTTTTTAAACTTTTGACTACCTACACTGTTTAGGCTTAACGCAAAGATGATAGGAATCGGGAAGCCGACGGCAAGTGAATATAGACTTATAGAGAAGGTATTCCACAAAATTTCACCAAAAGCCTTTCGGCTGAAAAAATAGGTAAAATTATCAAAGAATACGATAGGACTGTCAAATATGCCAAGAAACGGGTCGAATTCTTGAAACGCCATTACTATACCGTACATCGGGCAGTAACAGAATACTACTACGAAAATGAACGCAGGTAGAATCATCAAGAACAAGGCGTAATGTTTCTTAAACTCTTCTATATCCTCTTTAATAGAAAATTTCTTTTTCTTTAACTTAACTTTTTCTGCCATTTCATCTCTCCTAATCATTTGTCGATTACGACGTACTCGTAAGGTTTAAGGATAATATCACCGTCAACCGCTTCTTTGGTGAAGTGATTTTCACCTTTCGCCTTTACGGTTTTTTCTTCGCCACACATGTTTACAAAACAGTAACTGTTATTCCCGTTTGCATCTACACGCTTATATAGCGGTACGCCGTCGGTGGAACGATTATCAAAATCAACCTTTTCGTCAATGAATTTTGACGTGATTTCTTTTAAGGCTTCTTTTTCAAACACGCTGCCAAGCAATACGATTTTGCCTTTTCCTATATTCTTTTGCCACATTACGCTATTGCCGTCACAGTAACCGCCTTTGATTTGACCGATTTGGTTGCCGTCGGGTTCTACGACTATACTGGTTGACTTTAAGGGGTATTCTTTATCGAAAACCTTAAAGGTTGCGTCTTGATTATTGAAAGACAAGATATCCAAAACGTTAACGCCCATAAATTTTTCAAGTTTAGATAGTGCTAAGTCGGTGTGGATGGTGTGGTCTTTGGTTCTCGTCCCCGTGAACGGTCCAACTACGACCGTGCAACCGTCGTTTACGGCTTTAACTAATTTTTCATAAACCGTATCCGATACGTAAGGCAAATATGGAACGAACAACACTTTATAGCCGTCAAAGTCAGAACTTTCATAAACCACGTCACGGTAAACCCCGTTTGCGGAAACCGCTTCATAAAAGGCGTGGATTTGTTTTATATAGTCGTAACCTTCAATCATCTCGCACTCAAAGTAAGCCCTTGCTTCGTCTGAGAATAAGATTGCCGTTTCGGCTTGGCGAGGTTTGGTGGACAAGATATAGTCGTTAACCTCGTTCATAAGTTTAGTTACGTCCTTGACGTTTACGCAAGCTGAGGAAAGTTTACCCCACGACGTTATCAAATGCCCGTGGTCAAGTTCGGTACCCGAACGTTGTTGCTTAAACAACCAGTAGCAAAAACCTAAACCACCCGCAAACAAGCAAGACGCTGCTTCGGCTTTGACGTAACCGCGTTTATGGAAGGGTTTAGTCATATGCACGTGTCCGGTATAACTATTTGACGTTTCCATTAAAAAGAAGGGGGTGTTCGGCTTTAAGCCCCTTTCCATATCGAAACCGAACAAGGCTTCAATCTTTTCCTCTTCGGTAGAATAGGTGTCGTAACTTACGAAATCTAAATTTTCAAATACCGTTTCTTCGTTGATATGGAAGCAAACGTTGGTGTTGTGTGTTATGGGACGGTCGGAATATTTTTTAATAATTTCAACCTGCATATTGTTAAATTCCGCAACGTTGTCGTGCCCAAACTCAATGTATTTATTTGAAAGGGTTATATTTTGCCCGTTCGGCGTATATTTGGGTTGGTTTACGTCTTCAAAAGACTGATACGACCTACTCCAAACGGCGTTACCCCATTTCTCGTTAAGTTCGTCGATATCTTTATACTTGGTTTTCAACCACTCGTGCCATTTCTTTTCGCAATGCGGACACAAACACTCTCTAACCGGTGGGCAATTATACTCGTTATGCGTTTGCCATGCGATTACGTAAGGATTGTTGCCGTAATGCTTTGCGACCTTTTCAACTATAATCTCCGAACGCTTACGATAAAGCGGACCGTTGTAACAAACGTGTTCTCTTGACCCATGCTCGGATTTTACCATATTGTACCCAAAGTACGCTTCGTCGGGAGATTGATTCAAAATCCATTTCGGTGGGGTTGCCGTAGGCGTACACATAATCGTTTCAATACCGTTTTCGCCAAGATAGTTTATTATTTTGTCAAAATATCTATGTGAA
>SVIL01000018.1 GCA_015069505.1 Clostridiales bacterium | reverse complement strand
GGCAAAAAACTTAATTTTTTATTGTTAAAAGGTATATTTAACGCAAAAATCGACCAAATTAAAGAGGAAATAAATGGAAAAAAAGTCGCTCTTGTTCCATTTGATGAAAAACAAATTTATGTTTCTAAATTGGCCTTCTTAAAAGAGGAAGATTTGATTAACTATCAAAATATTGATAGAAATGAATATATCCCAACCTTTGAAAAAGCAAAAACTTTAATAGAAATTCTTGAAGATGAAGAAAATGACCGATAAATTCGGTCTTTTTCTTTGGCTTTTTGGCAAGTTATACTGGACTTTAATTGCCGTTTACGGTATTGTTTGTTTACCAAAAACAAGGAGTAAACAATATGAATAAAATAGACTATGAAAAGGCAATTACCGAGGCAAAAGATAAAGGTGAACTGATAGGCGTGATAATCGCCTTCTCGCAAGATACAAGCCTACCATGGGCAACCTTCAGGAAATACTACAGACAAGCGCACTTGCGAATGTTAACCGAATTTAAGGAAGAATAAATAACGCACTACAATACAAAAACGACCGAGAAATCGGTCGTTTTTTGGTATGCCCGGCGAGAATCGAACTCACAATAGTGCCTTAGGAGGGCACGGTTATATCCATTTAACTACGGACACGTATTCAGTTTTTTACAGGATATAGCAATACCCACTTTGGCGAACTTTTTTCGCCCTGGTCACCAAATAGGTCACCAAATTTTATTTTAGCCGTCTGCCGTGTTGCTAAAACGCACGATTTTAAGCAGTTTTCGCATAGTTTTGCCCCGTTTTGATGGGTTCATTTTAGGAATAACACACCCTTAGGAGGGCTCCGTTATATCCGTTTAACTATGAGCAGATTTTATTAAATTTTTATCGTTTTGACTCTATCTAATACTTATTTTTATTCCGCTTATTATTCCAAAAAATAGGCTCTTTTTTTCTATTCCGTTTCAAATTGCCTTTTACACACTTTTGGAATAGTTTAAGTATTCGATTGTGTCAATTTTACCCTTTTTAGGGGTGTTATTCCGCATCAATTCCGCATCGTGTTAATACATATCCAAAACTCGACGAAATGCCATGTTTTAGGTATTACTTTTAGCCAAATCTCGTGTTTACACGAGTCAATCCCAAAGTTAGGAGGGGTTTATTATATCCATTTAACTAAGGAACCTTATGAGTAGAAAATATCTACTATTCTTTATTTTTTTACAAGTGCCGAAGGTTAAAAACAACCCACGTGCTTGATTATTTTACTACAAATATCTTGCGGTGTCAATTATTGAACGCATAAAAATTAAAATTACAGTATAAAATTAGGCGGGGCGGGCAAATATTCTATATAGTAGCAAGGTACCTAAACAATAGCGAATACATAAAATAATAACAAGGGTACGAACTGCACTATGGAGAAATTATGATAAAACGAGGAGAATTATATTACGCTGATTTAAGCCCCGTGGTGGGTAGCGAACAAGGTGGCGTAAGACCGATATTAATAGTCCAAAACGACACGGGTAACAAATACAGTCCGACGATTATCGGTGCAGCCGTCACAAGCCAAATAAACAAGGCAAAACTGCCCACCCATATAGAAATCAGTGCCAATGAGTTTGGGCTTGTAAAGGACTCGGTAATCCTTTTAGAACAGATACGCACCCTTGATAAGCGTAGGCTTAAAGAACGGATAGGCGAACTTTCCCCCATCACTATGCGAAAGGTCAATACCGCCCTTTTGATAAGTTTGGGGTTTAACGACGGCACTTCAACTAAAAGTATATAGAAAAAGCCCCGCACGGGAAATCCCGTGCGGGGCAGTCCTTTATTACGCCAAATAAATCATATTGAATATACTTTTTAGGTTTAATTTTTAACCGATAAGACCTGCATCATTAGCATCGTTTGGTCTTGCTTGGTTTGCCACAAAAGAGTCAACGCATAATAAGCCCCAATTGTTCGTTGCGTTATCGTAAAGTTCGATATAACAATACAATGCTTCGGTATTATCAAACTGTTTGAAGTAACGGCTCATCGTACCATTGTCAGTTTTGGTATTGTTAAATCTACCCAACTCTTCACCGGTTAAAGCGTTAACGACACGAATATAGGATTCACTATTTCTTGCACCACCAAGCATAAATGAAAGCGTACCGTTTGCGTTCAAAATAAAGTTCGTGCTTCTAAGCACACCCGTTCTGCCTTCATATCCGCCGTTTTCTTCAAAGCCGTGGAAGAAGAACTCACCTTCTTTATTAGTATCACCAAACCAATCTACGTTAGTAAGAGCACTAAGTCTTCCGGGAACTTCGCCACTAATTAACTTCCAACCGTTGATTGAACACGGTTCTCCTAAATTAGTGTTGATTTCAAAACCGCCGTTGCCAACTTCATACATTTTGCTTGAAGCGTCAACAGGTACGTTATATTCAGGAACGTCAGAAGCGTTTGCATAATAGGTCTTGAAAGAGTCACAGAAAATCAAGCCGTAATCGTTAAATGCGTGGTCGGTAAACTTGATATAGACGGTTTTGCCGATAAATGCACTTAAATCTGCCTTATACTTAACCAACGTGCAATCTTTACCATCAATAGCGTCGTTATAGAATCTTGCTATCGGCATTGAAGTTGATGCGTCCATAACTTCCATATAGACAACGTCACCGCCCTTAACACCGCCGAGTGCGTAGGTTATATAACCGCTTCCACCAACAACGAAGGATGATGAACGAAGTGTACCGTAAGCACCTTCCTCATTTTCGGGTGCGTAAGCAGAGAAGAATTTGCCGTCTGCTTCAAATTGTTTTGCCCCATCCCAGTAAGTCGTATCGCTGGAAATATCACCGATTCTACCGTCTTTTATCCAACCAGCGAGGTTGTTGTCAAAGCCACCGTTATAGATATCGTAAACGGTTGCGGGAACGTGTTCGGTAACGATAAACGCATCTGCAAAGTCGTCGGACGGTTTTGCAAAGTATAAGGTGTTCAAACTGTCAAAGAACAATACGCCGTAGTTACTGGTAGCGTTATCGCTTATGCGAACGTAAACTTCTTTGCCCATAAATTCGCTTAAATCTAATCTGTAAGCGTTGAGTTTGCAACCGAGTTTTTGGTTGTCAACTTGGTCTTGCCAGTTGCCGTTGTAAGCACGTTTTAAGATTGTGCCGTTTGATGCGTCAACAAAATCTACGTACATATAGTTAAGATCCCTTGCACCACCAAGTTTGAAGGTTACCCAACCGCTTCCGCCAACCGTAAAGGTTGAGGACGTGAGAGTACCCGTATGTTCGTCACCGCCGGTAATAGCGTAACTGCTGAACATATATTCGCCGTCAAGACCGAAAGCAAAGCCTTCTGCACTTAACTCGTCGCCTTTCCAGTAATGGGTTTCGTTAGTAACTGCACCGATTTTGTCGCCTGCAAGCGTCCAACCGATAATCTTACCGTCTTCAAAGCCACCGTTAGCAACTTGATAGAGTTCGGTATCAACTTGGTTATATACGCATTTTAGAACGAGTTTATCGTTTGCATATGCAACACCGCTAACTACCGAGTTTTCTTGGTCAAGTTCAAAGCCCGTTAATTGTGCGTCCGTTGCGGTAACGGTTTCGCCGATTTTAGCGGAGAAGCTTTCGGTTTTTACCAAAGTTTCGCCAACGTAAGATTGAACGGTATAGTTAGTATCAACGTCGCTAACCTTATCAAGGTACATATCCTTCATCAACTTGATAAAATCAGCATCGTTAGATTTTTCAGAAAGGTCTTGTGCGATATAAGCAATCGAGCGAGAGTTGTTAGCAACGTCGCCACCGTTATAGTTTGCCATTAAATATTCGGTTTCGCCACCGTTAGGCGTGTACGCAATATACGCAAGCCCTACGAATTCACGAGCGATATTTTTGTCTTTAATTTCGGTAAGCGTACCCCTAACTTCATACTGACCTTCCGTGTTAGCGGTCAAAGTTTCGTAAGGAATATTTACGATAATGGTTTCGCCACCTACAGACTCTTGACTCAATTCACCGTCTTCGTCCATAACGTAATAGCCGTAGTGTGCTTCTGCCCCAAAGACGGTGCTTACAGTCAACGGAACTGCATCAACGTAATCTTTTGGTGCGATTAATAAGCCGTAACTAACTTTACTGCCGTCGGACTCTAAACCTTCCAAAGTCGTGTAATCACTTTCAGACAACAAACCCTTAAACCTAATACCCGTAACGGTTTTCGTACGAACGCTTGCACCTTCGTGCATTTCAAACGACGTTACGTTAGACAAAGGACTTGTGTTTGCATTTACCTTTGCGGTGCCAAACGCGGTTAACCCAAACGTTGCAATACACCCGATAAGCAAGGCAAATAATGTTTTCATAATCCTATTTTTTAATACGTTATTCATACTCTCCCTCCCTATCACTCAAAGATATCCGTGTACCATTTGTCATCTTGCGTCCAGTTAGACGCTGCTAATACGTTCATCTCTTCTAAACAGATTACCGTTATAGAAACGGGAACGTACGTTTTTGTCTTGTTTTGTTTCATTTTTTTCCTCCATTTTGATTTATAAAGGCGTCCTTAAAATTCTTGGACTATATAAACGCTAATAGCAAAGGTACCCGTTAATACCCTTGCCGTTGCGGTTATATCTATTAAATTTTGTTTTCTACGCTAAACCTCTCGTATTCACAATTTGACGATTTTACCTCAATAGCAATTTCGTCAGCATCATCGTCGGGATAAATAGTTGAAGTCATAGCCTTGCCGTCTATAAAAATTTCCAAAGAGAATAAGTCCATAACCACGGTAATCTCGGTTTCCTTATTCCCAGTAAACGGCATACACCTTTTTCCACTTAAAGAGAACTCGTCCTTTTCTACGCCCGTGATCTTCTCTGAAAGTTTAGACCTATCGAACACCCACTCACCCTTTTCAAGGCAAAGTTTAACGCACTCGTCACCCTTGCCCCTAAGTCGCATTGAAAAACTTTCTAAGTCTTTTATTTTAAGTTTTATCGTTCCGACTACTGCGTTGTCCTTGAAAGACTTATCGATTTTGGTTTTTAATAGGCTTTTACCGAATACTATCGGGGTTTGGTGCAACTGTCCGTCAACCACCTTTAATCGGCGTGGAACGGTAAGCATACCCGCAAAACCGTACTTTTCGGACGGGATGTTTCTATCCCACATACTCATCCAACCTATCAAAACGTCTTCACCCGTAAACGTTTGCCCTGCGTAAAAGTCAAAGCCGTAATCCAAAACGTCTTCACTTTGCACGTTGAAAACCGATTTGGACCTATCGTATTCACCGATAAAGTATTTAGTGGTATGGATATTTAGGTGGTAATTTTCCTTTCGTACGGCAAACTGTTCGCTCGTCAATAACAAGTTTAAAGAAGGTACGTAATCGGGGCATTCTATCATACCGCCTTCGCAGTCCTTGTTAAACAAGTCACCGCTAAACGTCCACTTGAATAGATCTTTGGATTTATAAACCAACACCCTGCCACGACCTTGTTTGTGCCTTGCCGCAACGAACATCGTAAAGATTCCGTCCTCGTAAAACACGCTTGGGTCTCTAAAATCGCAAGGGTTATATTCTTCTGGCAGTTCGTTAGACCCTATGATAACGCCGTGCTTAATAAAGTTAACCCCGTCATCGCTTGATGCAAGGCATTGTATCTGCCTAACGTTTTCGCCGCCGCCGTTTTCAATAAAGCCCGTATAGATTAGCCAAAGTTTATCTTTCCATACGATAGCCGTTCCCGAAAAGCACCCATCCTTATCCCCTTCGCCACCAGGATATAAGGCAATGGGTAGCCTTCGCCACTCTTTTAGGTCGGCACTCGCCACGTGTCCCCAGTGCATAGGCCCCCAGTGCGTTGCATCGGGATAGTGCTGAAAAAACACGTGGTATTCGCCTTTGAAATATACCAAACCGTTAGGGTCGTTTATCCAACCACGTTCGGGGTAGATATGAAATTTTGGTCTTTTGTCTTTTAAGGTTTGTTCCATATTTTTTTCTCTAAAATTCTTGTAATATAAACTATAAGAAGTAAATTATTTCGCAGATGCTCATAATTTGTAAAACTAGCGTTTTACTGCAAAAATATCTCTATTTTTGCACTTCTCGTTTGAAAAAACATCAGTTGTGCGTCCTTGCGAGCAAACGCCCAACTTCCGATATTATAATTAGTTCTTAATATCCGTTGCGGTTACCGCCAAAGCCGAGATATCGCTGAGGGATTCGTAATAAGTTATAAAACTATCCGCAAAAATTAAACCCCAGTTCTCGGTTGCGTTATCCACAATCCTTATCTTAACGCTTCTTCCGTTTAGGCTTGATATATCCGCTTTGTAAAGCACCATATTAGCCTCGTAAGCACCATCCTTCGCTAAGTCGATAGGACTGTTTTTGAAGAAGTATTTTTTAGTTCTTTCCTTAAACTCACTGTTGCCGAAAGCGTATAAAACTTCGCTCGTTTCGGCGTCGATAATTTCCACTCTGCAAAGTTCGGAATTACCTGCACCGCCAAGTTTAAAGGTTATCGTTCCGCAACCGCCCACGGTAAACGCCGAACTCGTCAAACTGCCCGTCGCAGCTTCAACGCCCTTAAAGCCGTCTAAGAAGTACTCGCCGTCTTTGTTATAGTCAAACCACTCGTTCCACCAGAATTCCTCGTGGCTAACGTTCAAAATATCCCCGTCTTTCGACTGCAAAGTCCAACCGTCAAGGGTACCCGTTTCAAAGTCGCCGTTATATACTTGGTATTCGTTGTTTAATCCAAGTACGGTGTTAGGCTTAATATTCCTTGCCAAAACGGTATTTTCGGGAATAGCCGTAACGTCTGCGTAGTAGGTTATAAAACTGTCGGCCGTGATAAGACCCCAACCCGTCGTTGCGTTATCGACGATTTGGATTTTTACCGACCTACCCATAAACGCGGTTAAATCGGCTTTATACGCAACCATATTCGCAAGGTTTACGCCCTTGTTTATAAATAGCGTTGCATCACTTGGCATATCCTTAAAGTAAGAGTTAGAAACTCTCATAAGTTCTTCGTTAGTGCTTGCGTCGATTATCGAGATATAACATTTACTCGGGTCACCGCAACCGCCAAGCATATAGGTTATAAAACCACAACCGCCGACGGTGAACGCCGAACTCGTTATCGTTCCAACGTTGCCCTCGTACTCGCCTATACCCGTCAATAAATAGTTGCCCTTTTTATTGTAAGGGAAGTTTTCCGCCCACCAACCGTTAGCGTTAGATACGTACGCTATATTTTGGTTTGCCACGGGGTTACTTAACGTCCAACCCGTAAAATCACCCGTTTCAAAAGTACCGTTCTTAACTTGATACTCACTTTCAATCTCTATATCGCTGTTAACTACTGCTTTATAAGATTGACTGGTGTACCAAACGGGTTTTTCTTCCCAGTAGGTCTTTACGCTATCAAGCGTTATGCACCCTAAATCGTCACCGCTCGTATTCTCGTCAACCACTTCAATATATAGGGTTTGACCTAAATACATTGAAAGGTCTGTGTAGTACTGGTTGAGGTTTAACAATCTCATACCGTTTTGTACGTATGGGAACTGGTTGTTCCAGAACTTGAAGTTAGAAAATCTTGCGATTTCTTTATCGGGTTTGCCGTCCACCTTCATCATAAAACGAATATACGTTTTAGTTTGGTCTGCACATCCGCCGAGTTTATAGGATACGTAACCGCTTCCGCCAAGCACGAACTCACTTGAACGCATTACGCCCGTGCCTTGCGGGTTATACATACCGTAGTGATAATTTCCGTCCCTTGAATAGGTTATGTTTTCGTTCCACCAAACCTTTTCACTGTTAACGCCTTCGTGAGAGAACGCATCGCCACTTACGACCGTCCAACCCGCAAGCGAACCCGTTTCAAAATCGCCGTTAGCGATATCGTAGATAGTGGGGGCGGAAACCGTTTGTTGATAGTTACGAGTTTTGGTAAAGAATTCGCCCTCAGCTTGTGGGGTAGCGGTAGCACCGATTCTTATATCGTCCACGCTTATATACCCGTAATAAACGCTTTGGTCGTTATCCACAACCCTTATATAGAGTTCTTGACCGATATATTCGCTTAAATCCAAGTAGTATTCGTTAAAGTTATCCGTACTGCACGAACCCGTTGCATAGTCGTTGGGGATTACGTACGGGGTGGTGTGCTCAAAGAAGTATTCGTTAGTCTGTCTTACTAACAAAAGATCGTCTTCTGCCCTATACACGCCCAAGAAACAAATCCTTGAATCGTCTTTCATTGGGGCGTTTTCGCCCTTGCCGTGCGTAACTGCACCGCCCGCAAGTTTAAATGAAAGTATGCCGTCGGTAAGGGTAAAGTTGTTTGAACGAATAGCACCCGTTCTTGCGTTAGAGTACTTTAAGTCAAAACCTTTGCCTGACAAGTACCAGTTACCCGTTTGATTTACGTCTAATACGTTATGTTTATCGTCGTATGAAAACGTGAAGGTCTTGCGTGAAGATACGCTATCGTCCGTAAACGCATCGCCGTATTCCACCGTCCAACCAGAAAGATCTGCCGTTTCAAATCCGCCGTTTATTACTTCCGTTTCCACCGTCTTGCCGTCAGAACAAGATGCTGCGAACAAGCAAAACGATATCGTCGATATAATTGTCAATAATAAAATGATTATCTTTTTCATATCTTACACCCTATCCGCCAAATTTCCCGTGTTGCCGTAGTAAGCGGGAACTACCGTATCCGAATAAGCACTGCCCATCCTTCTAACGATAAATTCCGTTACCTTTAAGCCTGCGTTTTCATCGTAGAAACTTAAATAATCCGAATCGCCGTACTTAGGATATATTCTCGTAGTGAACGACGATATCCCGTTTACGTACATCTCTAACATAGACCTATCGAGCAAAATCTTTACTGAAAATTCCCTGCCCGTATTCGCCCAAGTCCTTGACTGGTGAGTTGCCACGTAGGTATATAGCGAACTCAACGCCCTATCCACGTACACGCCCGTGTTACCGAATACTATCTTGGTGCGTTCGGTGTCCCCCGCTATCTCGGTGGGGTTATATCTTACGTACAAACCGCCCTTATAGGTCTGTGCGGTTGGGGCTAACGTGAACTTTAAGTCTATTTCAAGAAGGTCGCCGCGAACGTTAGATATTTGCTCGTTAATTTGACTTGCTGTAAGACCTTCGCCTTGATAAGAATACAACGTTTCTTGTCTTAAAGATTCCGTTTCCCTAATAGGTTCTCTTATAACGTCAACGCCGTTATCCGCAAGATGAAGTTCTAACGGAATTGCAAAGTTATGTGCCCAACCCGCACGCATATTTTGTTCGGTACCTGCGTCCTTGCCTTGTGCGATTGCGTATATAACCGTGCGGCCTTGTTCGTAAGAGGTCTTGCCTGCACTTATATCTTCTTCGGTCAAATATGTGTAACCGTTCTGTCCTGTATATACGCCGAAACCGTAGTCAAACAACTTAGGTTTGTGATCGTCGGGGATAAATTTGCACGCCGCTTTGTCAAACGTACCTATCCAGTAATAACACTCAACGATATAACCGTCAACGGTATATTGAGGGCAATCGAACAAGATGTACTTGGTTTGCGAACCGTCCTTAGTGGTGATGGGTAGCATTACAACGCATTCCCAGTGAGCACCTTGCTCGGGATATTTAACGTAATCGCATTCATAGAGGTAACCTTTATATTCCCACTCACGCATATCGGTAGAAGTGTATATATTTGCAGAACCGCCCCTACCCGGAATTGAGGTGGAAACCATCATATAATATATGCCGTCGTCAAACCACACGAAGGGGTCACGGAATTGATCTCTTTCCCCTTGTGAATCGTCGTTCGGGTGGGTAATAACCAACGTTTCTTCAACAACCCACTCCGTTAAGTTGGGGTCGGTGGGATCAACTGCGTGTGCAAACGCCACGTTTTGACCACTCCAAGTAGAAGTGGTAGTACCCGCGGTTATCGCAAGCCACGGCGTACCGTCCGGACCTATACAAGCACCGCCCGTCCATACGCCTTCGGGACAAATCCCTTTGGTTGGAACGACTGCGTCCTTAACGTATTCCCAGTGAATCATATCGTCAGATACGAGATGTCCCCATCTGATTTGCGACCAGTACGGGCCTGAGGGGTTATGTTGATAGAATACGTGATATCTTCCGTTATAATAGAAGGGTGAGTGTGGTTCGTTCATCCAAACCGCAGGTGGCAATGCGTGATATTGTGGACGATGCCTATCCCCTGCATAAACGGACGAATCAAGTTGGATTTGCGAAAAATCAAGATAAGGATGCACGCCGTTTTTAGCACCTTGACCGTACAAAGTCTTTACCTCTTTGGTCTTTAACGATTTTTCATAAATCTTAACTTCGTCGATAAGCCCTGAGGGTTTTTGACGGAAAATACCAAACTCTTCAACGGGGGCGATATAATTGCCCACGTACATCGTTTCGTAAGAAGTTATGATTTCGGTACCTTTAAGTTCGGGGATAAAAGACTCGTAAGAAGCCGTTCCGTTATAGAACAAGCCGATATACCCCGTAGTACCGTCAAAACTAACCGCCAAGTGCGACCATTGATATAACGGCAAAGCGTTCAACGGATCGTAAAACGCCACGACGAATTCTTCCATCGTTTCTACGTTAGTAAGGGCAAGTTGAATACCCCAAAGCCCTAATCTGCCGTACCCGAACAAGAAGCCTTCACCGAGTTCAATATTACCTTGGTTTACGATCGCCGTAAGCCTTGTGTTGCCCCTTGCGATACTTTCACCGCCGTATCCTGGAAGGTTTTCAAACACCCTCGGTGCAACCCACGCCGATAAAGCCAACGCTTTTTTAGGCGTGGTAAAACTCTTGTCTTGAAGGTAAGTGGAAAATCCGTCCATATATAAACTCTTTCCGCTTATACCCTCTTTCCTTAACGGGTCGGACGGTTGCTTAAAGAGTTTATCTTCAAGCGTTTCGTCACTGAAAACGTACTCTATTTTTGCATCTTTACCCGAAACCTTTTCTTTGGTGGTATTACCCGTCGTTTCATCAAAGGAATACGAACGGATAAGCCCTTCCTTAACCACTTCGTTATCACCGCAACCCGTAATCATTACAGCCGAAAAAAGGGTAAATAACGAAAGGATAATTGATATTAATTTTTTCATCTTTATTTTTCTCATAATTTTAGACCTGCCGAGCCGAAGCCGTTGACAATATATTTTTGTGCAGCGATATACACTGCGAAGATAGGAATACTCGTGATAACGAGCGACGCCATTTTTTCACCTTCACTTACACCGGTGATGTTTTGTATGGTGGTAAGTGCCGACTGTATAGGATACAACGGCCACGACCACTCGTTAGGCGGTGGAAGTACCAAGGTTGGCCATAGATAGTCGTTCCAAACGCCTATAAACGTAAACGTCGCAACGGTTGCTATGATGGGTTTTGAAAGGGGCAAAATCATCGAAAAGAAAATTCGCATTGTCCCCGCCCCGTCAAGCGACGCCGCTTCTTCATACTCTTTTGGTATGCCCGAAAAGAACTGTATAAACAAGAATATGTTAAAGATGCTTATCGCAGGTGGCAAAATTACCGCAAATACCGCCGCATCGCCCTTAAACCCAAGCGTGTTAACCACGATAGAGTAAAGTGGGATAATTGACGTTTCAACGGGTACGACCATCAAAAACAAAATTATAAAACTGAAAAAGCTTTTCCCCGGGAAATTGAATTTACTCAACGCATACCCCGCAAGACCGTTGACCAAGATATTTAACACGATTGCTACGACCGCATAAATAATACTGTTTAATGCGTATTTATACATATCGTATTCGGTCAAGACCCTTACGTAGTTAGTCGCAAACATCCCTAAATTAGAAAAGTCTATAAGGAACATCCTAAACGTCCCCGCATCGTTTGCGAATACGCCTTGCGATTTACCCGAAGTTACAAACATATAGATTAACGGAAACAAGAATATTAACGATAAAATCGTTCCGCATACGTAATAGACGGTGGATTTTATAGCGTTAATAGTTTTTTGTTTACGCCTCATTTTTTCGTAATCTGAAATAACAACTGAATTTTCCATACTAATCCTTCTCTGTCAAAAACCGTCTTTGTAAATAGGTAATCAAACCGATTACTATCGTCATAAGTAGTGCCACCGCCGACGAATAGCCGACTAAATGGTATCTCGTACCGTAGGTGTACATATAGAGCGAAAGAGTCATCGTGTGAGAGTAGTACCCCGACATAAGATAAGGTTGAATCATAACCCTACACGCACCGATAAACACCGTGATAATTACGTAAACCGAAATGGACCTTAAACCGGGGATAGTGATATGTAAAAACTGTCTAAAACTACCCGCACCGTCAAGGGACGCCGCTTCGTAAAGTTCCTTTCGCACGTTGGAAAGCCCTGATAAGAATATAAGCATTTGATATCCGCAGCCTTGCCAAGCGGACAAAATTGCTATCCAGTACATTGCGTTGTTTACGTCTTCAATGTAACTTTGCGGTGGAATATTGAACACCCCTAAAATAAGGTTCATAAGCCCCGTTTCACTCGGCGACATTATACTCTTCCATAGATAAGAAGTTACCGCAAGTGAAATTGCAACGGGTGCAAAGAAGCAAACCTTAAACAAGCCTACGCACTTTCTTTCGTTGTTGACGAAAAGTGCAAGGGCTAACGCAAGACCTATTTGCAACGGCACTACTACCACCACGAATTTTAAGGTGTTTATTAGGGATAGAAATATATCCCCTTTCCTTGCGAATTCTTCGAATATCAACTTGAATTGATCAAACCATACGAAAGTCATACCTTCGGGGTCGAAAAAGTCATAGTCGGTAAACGCATAGCCCAAAGAATAGATTATGGGCAAAAGTACGAATATAAACCCTAAAATTACCGCAGGAATAAGTAGCCCGTAAGCCACGAAACTCGTACGCATATTGTATTGTGTTCCATTTGCCTTTGCCTTAATCAAGTCAAACCCTACTACACCTAAAAATATGAGTGCAAAGGCACCGAACACTATTAACATTGAACCTAACATAGATTCCCCCAAAAACTATTTAATCATATTAAGGTCGCTCTGTAAGCCACTCGTTCTGTTGCTGATTACAGTATTGATATCGTTGCTATCCTTCATCTCTCTTATCGTTCTACCGAACTGAGTAGAGAAAGCGGTGTAACCTATCGTAACGGGGCGAGCCTTACCCGTTGTGCTTAATTGTTTTAAGAGTATATCTTCGGGTGAACCCACAGCGTAGTTTTTATTAACTGATTTAAGTGCGGAAATCATACCCGTTGCGTTGGTAACGACTTCTGAACTTTCTTTTGAACATAAGAATTCAAGAACTTTTATAACGTTAGTCTTGTCCGTCCTACCGTTATCCGTTACACCATAAGACCAACTTCCCGTAGCACTTGCCCTCGTAACGTCCTTTGGATATGGTAACAAGCCCCAGTCGTCACGGCTTTGGAAAGGTGCGTAATCTCTTGAATCAAGTTCCGGAATTGTCCAACCTGAGGATAAGTACATACCTACCTTACCCGTATAGAAGTCGGTATCACCTATATCGTAACCGGTGTAACCCAACGTGTGTAAATCCTTGATAAAATTAAATCCGTTTTTGGTTGCCGCACTGTCGTAGTAACCCGTTGCGGTACGCCCGTCCTCTGACAAGAATTGTCCGCCCGCAGCGTAGATTAACGGATATAATAAGTAGGTTGCCATTTCGCTGTTGGTATTTTTTAATTGCATATCAACTGCATAAGTTGGACAATGACTTTTTATTCTTTCGCAAACGTCCTTAAACTGTGCAAAAGTCCACGGATTTTCCACGGTGTATTGAGAAACGTCAACGCCCGCATCTCTAAAAATTTTCTTGTTATAGAAGAATCCCGCACTTGATTCCTGAATAGGCAACCCGTACAATTTACCGTTGTATTCGTTTACCGTTATAAAGTCGTTTTTAACGTCTGACGAAACGAGATTAGTAACGTCGTAAAGAATTTTTGAACGAGCGTAACTTGCACAGTTAGGTGCGTCAAAAGTTATGATATCTGGCAAAGTCCCAGATGATTTTTGCGTTAAAAGTTTATCTTCGTATCCTGCCGCATCAGCCGAACGAGCGATATAACTCGCTTGAATTTCAATACCTTGTGATTTATACGCAAGGTTAAAAGCATCTACACGCCTACTGTAAGCAATACCTTCTTTTGACTTTTTATCAACGTGGAAAGCAACCTTAATGGTAGGTGAATTTGGACCGCCCGAACTATCGCCACAGCCCGCAAAGGCACCCAACATCACTACCACCAAACATATTGCCAAAATGGACTTAAAAACTTTTCTCATCTTCTCTATTCTCCTATTCTCTTTTATTTTGTAGATTCGCCCTCAATAAACCGTGTTTTCAGCACAGTTCTTAAAGGAACGTCTTTACTTGACATTTTTGTAATAAGTAGTTTTACGACCTCTCTTGCCATTTCCTCAACGGGTTGTTCAACGCAAGTAATAGGCACGCTTCTGTCCTCCCACTCGTTAAACGAGCCGTCGTAGGCAACGAGTTGAACGTCTTGCGGAATTTTTAAGCCACGGCTTTTTGCCACTTCGCAAAAGGCTTGTGCCATCGTATAACCCGAAGCAAAAACCCCGTCAACGTCTTTGTACTTATCGATAAAATCCGAAGCCACTCTATATTCTTCGCCGTGTTCAATCACTTCGTCAACTATAAACGTTTCAAGTGATTTTTCAGCCATTATATCTTTATAGGCCTCTACCCTTTGCATAACCTCGGACTCTACTAGCGGTTTAGACCCGACGTAACCTATCTTTTTACAACCCTTGTCAATCAAAAAACTTATTGCGTTTTTGGTTGCGTCGTAGTTGTCTGAGGTAACGTACGGAATACTGTCCAAAATTTTACGGTCAATACTCACTATGGGGCATCCCACCAACTCTTTTTCATCGTGTTCGTAGTGGGTAACGAAAATTGCCCCGTCAACTTCACGTCTATGTATGCGTGCTAAAATTTCCGACTCTTTTGCTATCTTTTGTTGAGAGGACACCAAAAGCACCGAGTACCCGAATTTATCCGCTTCGTCCTCTACGTAGTAGGCAAACTTAGCAAAGAACGGGTGGTTTATAACGGGAACGAGTAACGCTATAATCTTATTTGCATTTTTCCTTAACTTTACCGCCATTTGATTGGGGGTATAATTAAGTGCTTCAATCGCAGATAAAATGCTTTGTCTCGTTTCTTCACCGACCGACTTTTCGCCGTTAAGCACCCTTGAAACGGTGCCTACGCCAACACCTGCATATTTTGCCACGTCTTTAATCGTTACAGCCACTTTATCTTTCCTTCCTTAAAATCTTTATCCCGAACGCAACGCCTAATGCGAGAATAATCAAACTTATATTCGCCACGTTAAAGTTACTTCCGCATCCGGAGGATTTCAAACTTTCCGTATTAGCGGGTGAAACGGTAACTTTTGCCGACAAACCGTCGCCGACCGCTACGATGTTTTCGCCTTCACTTAACGCCGATGCGTAAATGGTTAACATATAATCCTTAACTTTATATTCGTTAGTCTCTAACTGCCTACCGTTTACGGTAACCTGACTGACTGCGGTGTTCCCGATAAAGAACACTGCGTTTTCATTAACCTTTATCGAAAGGTCGTTAATAGATATTTCGGGAATATTATTTACGGTTATCTTAACTTCGTTCAGCGACGCACTTCCTTCAATCTTAAATTCGTAAAGACCCGTCGCAGGTAACAAACTAAAATACCTACTTGAAATTTTAACCGTCTTATCCGTCACCGTGTAAAAATCTACGGGGACGAGTGCGTTGCCCAAACTTACGTTATATATAGCGTTTACGTACTGCTTAACGTCCATTTTTACGGATAGGTCGTTGCCGTTAAAAGTGTACTCTGACGACACGAGTGCTACGTCGCTAAACGTAACGTTAGCGTTGAAAACGTTAAGTCCAAATTGACCTTGGGTTGGAACGCCCTCTCTCGTATCCGTATAATTCATAACCTCTTTGCCGTTTAGCGAGATTATAAAATTATTACCCTGTGCTTTAACACCTATGACGATAGCACTTAAATCGGCTACCGTAACGTGTGACGAAAGTAACACGCCCGATTTCGTCCACAACTTAATTACGTTTTCGTTCTTATCAAAGGTTACAACGTAATAGTCGGTCATGTCCTCTTTTGCACGGAACATAACCGCCGCCGCAGTACCCGAACTCAAATCGAATTTTACTACGTAATTAAAATTGCTTGCACTCTCGTTTGACAAGATAAACGCGTCGCCCGACGAACTTTTACCTATAAGCCCGTTAGAAGTCATAAGCCATTGTCCCGACTTAACGCCTTGTTTAGAGAAGGTCAAATCAAAGTCCTTGCTGCCGCCGTAAACCTTTACGTTTACCCTTTTTACAGCGTTTCCACAGGTTACCTTAACTACCGCAGTACCCGACTTTTTAGCCGTTATAATCGCACCCGATTCGGTTGGCGTTACCTCTACGATATCACTGCCTTGTTCAACTTCCCATTGTTTTGCGATGTCCGTTGTCGAATAAGCAACTACCGTTTGAGAGGTGGTTAGTGATAGGTCTAATTCCACGCTATCTTTATCCAAATGCAATACCGTTTCGTTTGAATCATTATCCTCACGCCATACCGTAGCAATTTCGTTTATCTGCAAACTATTTACCGTAACGTCACCGCTTGCCGTAAAGGATAAGCCCGTAGAATAAGGCGATATAAACGTTAATACGTAGAAAGGAATAGTAAAGTCGTCACAGAAAACTTCTACACCGCCGTCGTCAACTAAGATATAGAAGGTTTGAACGTTAGAAGCCGTTGCACCCGACGTGTATTTTACCCTATACGCGGGGATAGTAAGTCCACCGTCAGAAGTGTAAGTTCTATCCACGTAATAACCGTCCGTTTGGTTCCAACCTATCTCGGTATATTCGCTATCCGAAACGCCCACTCTGAAAGCCAAACTCTCTTTATTAGCGTTCGTAATCGTTGCGTTGATCTCTAATCTTCTTCCACTAACTTGGCTTAAAATATTTTCAGTTTCATCTACCGCTTTATTCGTAGCCGTGTAAACGGAAGTTTTGTCTAAAGCAGTAGTATCTTTAACGATAGGCGTTTGTGTTAAAAGATAACCGCTATCCGATTTTTTAAGTCCCCATTCAACGGGAATCGTAAAACCGCCACCGTTCCAAACCTTACGTAGTGCCGCAAGCAAACCGCTCTCTATCGAGTCAGGGTGATTTGGCACACCGCTAAACCAACTTACCGAAACGGTCTTGCCGTAATAGGTGCTTGACGTATCGTCTATATAATACGATTGAGTTGCGTAAGAGTCTTTGCCGTAATCCATCGTTTGGAAAGGTATATCGGACATTTGCATATCCGCAAAATTGTTTCCGTTTAGATCCTTATATATTATGTTTCCACTATCCTCGTCGTAAGTGAGTTCACCGACCAAATATCTTCTGCCCGTAAAAGTGATTACGGTGTGTTCGGTTTCATCGTCCGCTTTAAGCGTTACTACGTCAGGGCATTCAGGGCTTTCCGCCTTAAATCCACCGGCATACGACCAGTCAAGCAAGTTTGAGGACTTTAAGAACCACAAGTTGTTAGTGGCAAGACCCGTAAGTGCCATACCCCACATCGTAACCTTGTCACCGTCTTTCTTAATGGGGAATACTTTCGGGTCACGGCAGTCGGTCTTTGTCGTGTAATCGGGAATAAGAAGTTGTGAAATCAACCTTCTCTTAGTCCAAGTCATACCGCCGTCGTCACTCGACATAATTATTTGGTCTTGGTAACCGCCGTCTCTCGTATAAAAAGCCAAAAGCCCGTCGCCATTGCCGTTTGGATACCAATTTAACCCGTCGATATCCGCACTTACGCCCTTATGGTAAACCATAGCAGAACCCGACCACATATACCCGTTACCGGTTGACCAGTCTGCATCGGGGAATAAACATATCGGCAATAATTCCCAGTGGAAAAGGTCGGTACTTCTTGCGTGCCCCCAGTACATATCACTCCAGTAATTTGAATATGGGTGGTGTTGATAATACAAATGATAGTAGCCGTCGTAATAAACTAAACCGTTAGGGTCGTTATTCCAACTGCGGTACTGTGAAAAATGGTATTGTTGACGATATAATTCGGTGTAATAAGAATAGTCCGTTTCACCCGTATAAACGTCGGTAATCCCCGCTTTTGCGTTAAAGCAGTTAAACCCAAGGGTTCCACCGTTATAAGTAGCGGTTTGGCTAAAATCTTCCATTTTTATAACCCTATCAACGCCAAACCTACGAATATTATCCACGTAAAACTCAACGATAGTTTCCTCTTCTTCACAAGACAATATAATCTTTAATTGTACCCAAGGAATCTCTCTGACTTTTGGTGCAACTAGGTTATTTTCACTTACGGTCATTTTGTCGTTACCTATAAAGTAATCGGTCAAAAGCACCACGTCGGTAGATCCGCCCATACCATCAAACTCAAAATACATAAGTTTAACTCTATTTTCAAACCTATCCATATTGAAAACGAAACAACTTTCATTTTCCACGCCGCCAAAAGCAAGCCCTACCGCTTGACCGCTTATAAAATTAAAGGTTGCAGAAAACACAAAACTTTGCCCGTCCGATATAGTTTCCTCGGTAAACGAAAACTCGTTTGCCGCACCTTCAATCTCTAACCCTTTAACGACTTCGGTCTTATTTAAAAGCCCCAACCCAGCCATCAAAAAGCATACGCACATCACAACACTAAGTAGTACCGTAGATAATTTTTTAGTCCTCATACCTCACCTTTAACCTATTAAATCCATTAAGAGTACTTTTTTCGTGTGCGTTAGCATACGAAAAAAGCCTAGGCTTCAAAAAAATTTATTTTGTTTTATTTTTGGAATCGTTTCCACCTTTATATAAATTTGCAATTTCCTAAAAAACTGCAAATTTGAATATTTGGAAACGTTTCCACGTTAATTCTTTTTGATTATATCACAGCAAAAAACAGTTGTCAATACATTTTTTAAATTAATTTTTGCGTCAAAAAAGGCAAAAAAGCAAAATGGCAGTAAATTATTAAGGAATTTTTGGATAAAAAAAACCGCATAAAAATTTATGCGGAATCTTTTTAGTCAATATATACAACCTTTTCTTCAAAAGTGCATCTCTTTTTTTCACGAACGGGCTGATTTGAATAGCCAACTGCAATCACGATTTTGCAAGCCTCGTTTTCGTTAAGACCCAAGACTTTTGAGAGGGCATCTTCGTCCACCCAACCTATTATACAGGTGTCAAGCCCCACCGTTTTTGCCGAAAGGGTTAGGTATGCAACCAACTCACCTATATCGTACTTAATAAACCTATTTTTATTAAACTTAGTCTCTAACCAAGGTTTTAGAACTGCGTCTTCTTCAACCACGGCTATGTACGCCTTTGCACCGTCCAAAAACTTATTGCGGTCTTGAACTTGCAAGGTCGCTCTAATTTCGTCAACCTTTTCGGGGGAATTTGCACAGTATAACTTCCAAGGTTGACTGTTACACGCTGACGGGGACATAAGCGACAAAGACATAATCTTGTCTAATTTTTCCTTTTCAACGGGGATATTCTTAAAATCCCTACACGACTGACGGGTCAAAACGAGAGATTCAAAATTTTCAAATTGCATAAACACATCCTCCTTCAATTTACTTTTCTATTATAACAGTTTACGGCAAAAGTTTCAATAGTAGAATAAAATATTCTTTATTTAAATTTATGCTTGATTTTTTAAGCCGTATAATGTAAAATAACATTATTAAATAAAAGGTGGTAATTTATTATGAACGGAAAGATTAATAATATTTGTCAAATCGCATATCTTAGACGTTACGTTTTAAGTGGCGGACAAGAAGACGGCATTAAAGTAATTGAGATAAACACGGGCAAAATTCGTTTTATGCTAAACGAAAGCAAAGCCCTTGACGTTATGCAAACGTGGCACGGCAACGATAATATATCTTTCGTTTCCAAAAACGGTTTTACCAAGCGTGAATTGCCTTTCTTAAACCGTTTTGAAGGCGGTATGGTTTACACTTGCGGGTTAGACCAAGTCGGCGGTTCACCAAACGTTCTTCACGGCACCTTCCACAATATCCCCGCAAACGTTTTAAGAGCGGAAATAGACGGCGAGGACATTATAGTCAAAGCCCAAATTCATTTTAGTGCTTTATTCGGGCAAGAACTTAACGTGATTCGTACGGTAAGCACGAAGATAGGTTCGGATAAATTCACTATTAACGACGAACTTGAAAACCGCACCTATTCGGACGTCGAATACTGCTTATTATACCACGTAAACCTCGGTTATCCTATGCTTGACGAAGGCACTTTAATCGATATTAACGTAAACAAGGTATATGCAAGGACGGACTGGGCAAACAAGCGTATGGGGGACAGAACGGTATTTTCCGATGCTGTTGACTGTGAATTTGAAAGGTGCTATTTTATAGACACCAAGGACGGGTACGCAAGCCTTACCAACACCAAACTCAACAAAAAATTTACCCTCACCTATTCCAAAGACACACTTCCCTGCTTCGTACAATGGTGCAGTGGCGGTAGCGGTGATTACGCCTTAGGTTTTGAACCGACCACGACCTATCTTGACGAAACGTATAAAACCAGCGTTATCAAGAAAGGCGAGAAAATCAATTTCAGTATTACCCTACAAGTAACCGACCTTTAAACCGTGATGAATAGTCCCGTTGAACTATATCTGTTAACGCCTGAAAAAGACGTGCTTATGATGAGTATCGTAATTCGCACGAAAAATAACAAAATAATCGTTATTGACGGTGGGAATTGCAGGTCTATGCACTGCTATTACCTTCACTCTGCAATACGTGCCATATTAGGGCTTAACGAAAACGATTATTTTGAGATTGAAGGGTGGTTTTTGACCCACCCGCACGAAGATCATTTTGGCGAAATGATCTTACAGTTTGAACGGTTTTCAAAAGAAAGTAATTATAAAGTCAACAATATCTACTTTGATTTTACCGACTTTTCCAAAAACCGATATAAAGACTGGACGGACGAAAGCGATAAATTTATCGACCGCTTAAAAACCGCACTTAAAAACTACGACGACGTGGTTTTGGGAAATGGAAAATTCCTATATGAAAATCTTAACGGTGCCCTAATCAACCCCGACAGTGTTGAAAGTGGGTTAACCATAACCGTTGACGGCGTTGATTTTGAGATTTTACATACGCGTGAAGATGAAAAGGACGTTTCCGTAAACGGTAGTTCGTTAGTTATAAAGATTACGGCGGACGGTCAATCGGTTATGATTTTAGGCGACCTTGACGACGTTAGCGGTGAATTGTTTTTAGAAAAATGCCCACCTGAAAAAATTAAGGCGGACATAGTGCAAATGGCACACCACGGCAACTGGGCGGTGGATAAATCGGTATATGACGCAATAGATGCAAAAGTTAGGCTTTGGCCCACCCCGTTATGGGTATGGAACAAGGATAACCCCACCTTTGACAACGATAGAGTTAGAGAGTGGGTGGGTGCAACGACGGTTAATCCAAAATTTGATAAAGTCAGTTGCCTATACAAAAAATACCCCGAAAACGTCAGAAGCGTAAGCGACTGGAAAAGGGTGCTTTCAGAGATGAAAATATCCTTACCCTATACCCCATAACCTTTAATTAACAAAAAACAAACCCACCCCATAAACGTTGGATTATGGGGTGGGTTTTTGTATGGCAACAAATTTATTGATTATTCAGTTCTAAGTGCAACGACAGGATCTTTCTTTGACGCACTTCTCGACGGGATAATGCCGGAGAATAGCGTTAAGCATACGCTTATTGCCACTAAAATTAACGCCGCAGGTATAGGCAATACCGCTTTTAGGGTCGTTAGCCCCGTAAGTGCGTTTAGAATAATATTTATCGGGATACATAACAGATATGTTACCACTACGCCGAGCGTACCCGAAATAAAACCTATAATAATAGTTTCCGCGTTAAACATACTTGAAACGTTTCGCTTTGACGCACCGATTGCACGAAGCACGCCGATTTCCTTGGTGCGTTCTTGCACGGATATTAAGGTTATTACGCCTATCATTATTGATGAAACGATTAGCGATATCGCAACGAAGGCTATCAATACGTAAGTCACCGCATCGATTATTTGGGTTACCGATGACATCATAAGCCCTACGTAGTCGGTATAACTTATTTTAGACGCCTCGTCGGTCACGCTGTCGTTATAAACCTTTATAGCGTTTTCAATGATATCTTTTTTATCAAAACTGCTTGCGTAAATGTTTATGGTCTTTGGGGAATCAATATCCAAGCACCCGAATAACACCATATTATCTTCAAACGATGAGTTTGAGAACACCATTACGTTGTCGTAATAATGAGAAGCCTGCTCGTCCGTATAAGAAGATTTTTCGCTATCCAAAAGATTTGCCTTTTCTTCCGCCGTTAAGCCTTCAAGTTGCGTTTCTACGCCTTGTGCGTACCGTTCTTTTATACCTTGTTGAATAGTCGGCGTAAGTAGTGCGTGCAGTTGTTGCAAGGTCATATCGTCAAGATATGCGTTGATTTGGTCAACCGACATACCCGTTTGATTTGACAAAGCCGCAGCGATTTGCATTTTAAGTAAATCTTTATTTTGCATTTGCGGCATAGATAACATCGCATTAGTTTGTGCTTCCAAATCATCTTCGTCCATTACGCTTTTGACTTTTAAGTAGAAGTCGGATTTTTCATTAACGCTAAGCGTTTCAATATACGATAGCAACGCAGTCTTCTTTTCAGCGGCGGATAAATTACCCGTGTTTTCCTTAAACGGAAGCCCCGTCAAAACGTCAACCGTAGGCGAATTTTTTTGTGCGGAAACGACCTCTGCTTTACTTGCTTCTTCAATGACGTATTCGGTAAGCATATGGGTATAACCTATCGCACCCGTAAGCATTTGAGTATCCGCATCTTTGGACGGGCGAAGTATCCCCGTAACTTTAAGTTCAAAGCCGTCTTGGT
>SVIL01000090.1 GCA_015069505.1 Clostridiales bacterium | reverse complement strand
TACTTATCGACAAAATATTCCAGTTACGGTTTTGGCGTTGGCTGATTACAAGTGCTTGTACGACGTAGGAAACGGGGTTTTAACCCAAGACGATACGGGTTTAACGCTTAAAGATGAAAATAATAGAGTGGTCTTTAAACAAGAAGCCCTGTCAACGTATAGCCTAAACGTGGATTATTTTTGGTATGAGATAGGTGATATAATTTGTATAGGGGATCATAAATGCTTATATTATTGTTTCCCACAAGACGGGTTTCCCGTTACAAAGGCAAGATTTGTGGCAGAGGAACTTTATAAATTAAAAAAACAAACCGCCGTGCGATAGGGGTTTGCTAAATTAGTTAAAAGTTAAAAAAACCGCCACTAAAATTTTTAGTGGCGGTTTTGAATTAACAAAGTCTTTGTTAAAACTTTTTACCTATCAATGCACTCTCGGTATTGCTTATTGCATCGGTTATATTCGGCAGATGATAGGTGAGATAAGAATAAATTGCGTCTATTATAGCAAGTTGTGCAATCCTTGAATTTAACCCAAGAATGCTATGTGAAGTTTCATCCGAACAAGTATTTATAATTATATCGCTAACTTTCGTTATGGGTGATTTTCCAAAGTTGGTAATACAAACTGTTGTCGCTTGATTTTTCTTGGCAATCTTTAAGGCTTCAACGATATCTTTTGAACTACCCGAATGGGAAATACCTATCACTAAATCCTTATTCGTTGCGTGTGAAGCAACGATAACTTGCATATGGTTGTCGGTATAAGCGTTGGCTTTTAATCCAAGCCTTAAAAACTTATGTGCAGCGTCAAGTGCTATTGCCGCCGAATTACCAAGCCCGAATAAATAAATGTTTTTAGCGTTTATTATTGCTTTGGAAAATTCCTCTAAATGTTCTTTATTGATAATCGTTTTGGTTTTGTTTAACGAGAAGTAAATCTCGTTGCAAACCTTTGTAAATACGTCAAAAACGTCGTCGTCAACAGAAATTTTTTCGTTTAGGCTTGAAACGTTGTTTTCTTGTGCGATAGAAATTTTTAGTTGTTGATACCCGTCAAAATCCAACTTTTTTGCAAAGCGAACGATAGTTGCTTCGCTACACTTACACTTGTCGGCAAGTTCCGAAATAGACAAGGGGATAATGCTTTGAGGCGACTCTAAAAGAAAGTTTGCAATTTTCTTGTCAGAGTTGCTCATCTTGTCAAATAATGATTTAATTTTAAAAAGTGTACTTTCCATCTTTTTAATTCCATTTTTAATTTTTTTACTAATTAAAATTGATTATACAATATTTTTTTCAACTTGTCAATCGCCTTTTTTATCTAAAATACTAACTTTTTTAGTGAAAGCATAGCAAAAAGGTTATGAAAAAAACTTTCAAAATACAACTATAAAACAAAAAAACTATTATAAAATTCGGCTATTATGAAAATTATTTTCAAAAATTCTTGACAAAAAAATTACCATAGTTTATTATTATAATGTAATAATAAATAGGAGATGTATTTATTTATGAATGAATTTTTGAGGACGCAAATTTTAACTGAATTAGAAGATGCTGTTGGTGAAGAAAATTGTTCTATACGTGAGATTGACAAGCTTTCACACAGCGTTGATTATTTTTGGTTGTCAAGAATGTGGGCGGATAGAGGCAGAAAGATGCCGGAGGCAGATTTCGTTGTTTCACCGCTAAATGCAACTGAAACGTCAAAGGTACTAAAAATCGCAAATTACTATAAAATCCCCGTAACTACTTGGGGTGGTGGCGGTGGCACGCAAGGTGGGGCAATTCCCGTTGCGGGCGGTATCGTTCTTGATACAAAAAGGATGAATCAAGTTTACGAAGTCAACACCGACAGTATGTATATCGAATGTGGTACGGGTGCTATTTACAAGCATATTGAGTGGATAGCCAATGAAAAGGGTTATGCAACGATGCACTATCCATCGTCGTTAACTTGTTCAACTGTTGGTGGTTTTTTGGCACATAGGGGTATAGGTGTCGTATCCACAAAGTACGGCAAAATTGACGATATGGTTCTTTCTATGGAAGTCGTATTGCCAAACGGTGATATAATAAATACTTCAACTGCACCAAAACATGCAGCAGGTCCTGACCTAAACCAAATTTTTATCGGTAGTGAAGGAACTTTGGGCGTTATTACAAAGGCTCAAATCCGTATTTATGAACAACCTGAAGTTCGTCGTTTTAGGGGCTTCTTGTTTAAGGATATGTCCTCGGCGTTTAAGGCAAGTAGGGAAGTTTTGCAAAAGTTTAAACCGTCTGTAATGCGTTTATACGACGATGCGGAAACGGCATCTCTTATCAAGAAAATCGTAGGCGTTGCAAAACCCGGTGCGTTTATGAATATTGCGTACGAAGGCGTAAAAGAATTAGTTGACGTTGAAGAAAAGATTCTTCTTGACACTTTTAAGAAATACGGTGCAGAAGATTTAGGTAGTGAATACGGTGAAAAGTGGTGGAAGGAAAAGATAACCTTCTTCTATCCGGGACATATGATGGATTTACCGCAAATGTTTGGAACGATGGACACCATCGCACCGTACGACAAGATTGAAAAGATTTACTGGGAAATGAAAAAGGCAATTGAAACGAACTTCCCACAAGCAAGATTTATTGCACACTTCTCACACTGGTATGAATGGGGTTGTATGATTTACGATAGGTTTATCGTTGACAATCCGCCCGAAGACCCGATAGAAGCCATGAAGTTACATAACAAGATATGGACGCTTGGCGTAAGGACTGCAATTGCAAACGGCGGTGTAGTAAACGACCACCACGGCGTAGGCATCAAACTTGGTAGGATGATGAAGGAACAATACGGACCTGCAATGCAAGTATTTGAATGCATAAAGAAGGGTCTTGATCCAAACGGAATTATGAATCCGTATAAACTTGGCTTGTAAGGAGGGTGGTGAAAATGAATATGATTTCAGATAAAACGAAAAATATCGTAGATAATTGTAGGTTTTGTTGGATGTGCCGTCACATATGCCCCGTAGGTAATGCTACGGGTCAAGAAAGAAACACCGCCCGTGCAAGAGCGTT
>SVIL01000017.1 GCA_015069505.1 Clostridiales bacterium | reverse complement strand
CGTCGGTACGCCTGAGGGTGACGGGGTGGTCGTTTCAAACGATATGCTAAAACTCATCACTAAGGTTAAAATCCCAAGGGGTGACGTGGACGTGTATAAGGACTTTCCGACGGATAAAATCAACTTTAAGAAAAACAAACAAGGCAACGTAAACCAAAAAGAAGAAAATCTTGAAGATATTGACGAAGAGATTAAAAATATTTTGGATTAGTTGTTTACAAATAAAATTATTTGTGATAGAATATATGTAGAATTAAATAGGAGGTACACTCTGATGGCATATAAAATCAGCGATGCATGCATCTCTTGCGGTGCTTGTGCCGACACTTGCCCATGCGGGGCTATCAGCGAAGGCGAAACTCAATACGTTATCGATGCTGAAGCTTGTATGAGTTGTGGTGCTTGTGAAGCAGGTTGTCCCGTAGAGGCTATTTCAGAAGAATAAGAATAGCAAACCAAAAACCTTTAAGGCACGATTAAATATCGTGCCTTAAATTTTGTGATTAATATGGAAAGATTAGAGGACTTACAACTAAACGGTCTTAAAATATACCAAGACGACAGCCTTTACCATTTTACTTCGGATGCCGTCCTTTTGTCGCGGTTTTCTGCGGTTAAAAAGGGAGACGTGGTTGCGGACTTTTGTGCGGGGAGCGGAATAGTCGGCTTGCACCTTTACGGTGAAAATTTGGGTAAAATAAAGAGCGTAACTCTTTTTGAAATGCAAAAGCCGTTTAGTGATTTGTCTAAAAAAACCGTGCAGCATAACGGTTTGGAAAACATCTTTGACTGTCAAAATATTAAAGTTCAGGATATCCCGTCAGAGTACAACGAACGGTTTTCGCTTATCGTGTGTAACCCGCCGTATATGAAGGTAGAAGCGGGGGACTCGGCTGAAAGAGAGGAGATTGCGATGTGTAAAAGCGAAGTGTCTTTGACCTTAGACGACCTTATAAAAAACGTCGCAAGATGCTTAAAGTTTGGCGGAAGGGTAAACCTCGTCCACCGTGCGGATAGGCTTATAGAAGTGGTAACTGAACTTAAAAAATATAATTTAGAGCCTAAAAAATTGCAGATGGTCGTAAGCGGCAATAAGCCACCGTACGTCTTTATGATAGAGGCGGTAAAGGGTGGTAAAAGTGGCGTTAAAGTTTTAAGGGAGATATCAAACTAATGTTATATTTTGTAGCGACGCCTATCGGCAACCTTAAAGATATGTCGTTTAGGGCGATAGAAGTGTTAAACGCCGTTGACGAAATCGCTTGCGAGGACACCAGACACTCAATAACCCTTCTTAATCATTACGATATAAAAAAACCGCTGTTTTCCTACCATAAGTTTAACGAAAGAGAGGCGGGCGAAAAGATTATAAAAAAACTTAAAGAGGGCAAGAATATTGCGGTAATATCCGACGCAGGTACGCCGTCTGTTTCAGACCCAGGGTGCGTTCTTACCACTATGCTTATTGAAGAAGGGCTTGACTTTACGGTTATCCCAGGGGCTTGTGCCTTTGTAAACGCACTCGTTTTAAGCGGTGTGGATACCTCTCGGTTTTGCTTTTTAGGTTTTATGCCCGACAAAAGCGGGGAGCGGAAAGAGTTTTTGGAAAGGTATAAAAACCTTGATATGCCACTTATTTTCTATTCAGCCCCGCACGACGTAAAGAAGGATATTGAAAGCATATACGCCGTGTTTGGCGAGCGTAACGCCGTCGCAGTTAGAGAGATTACTAAACTGCACGAAACAGTAGAGCGGTTTAGTTTGAAGGACGGACTGCCCACCGAACCCAAGGGCGAATACGTGCTTATAGTGGATAAGGGTGAAAATATCAACCCGAATTTGCAACTATCCGAAAAGGAACATATCCAAAAATACTTGGATTTGGGGCTTGACAAAAAGGAAGCCTTAAAAAAGGTTGCAAAAGAGCGTGGCGTTTCAAAATCGTCGCTATATAAATACACGATAGAAGATTAAAGAGAGGTTTTATGGCAAACTGGCTTGACACCGTGTTTCACGGTTTTGATTATTCGATACTCTCGTTTTATAACGGGCTGGCAAACGTAGCGGGTGGTTTTTTAACACCGCTTATGGAATTTATTTCGTTCTTTGGCAAGGGCGGAATAATGATGATAGTTTTGGGCGTGGTGCTGCTACTCTTTAAGCACACCAGACGGCACGGGCTTACCGCATTAATCGGGATACTTATAGGGTGGATTTTGGTAAACCTCACCTTAAAACCTCTCGTCGCAAGGGCAAGGCCTTATACCCATGCGGAATTCCAAGACTTTTGGGCGGCGGTAGGGTGCCCCACCGAGAGTGAAAATTCTTTTCCGTCAGGGCATACTAACGTCATTGCTTGTACGCTTTCGGGTATATTTTTTGCAAGCAAACACAAAAAGTATAGTTGGTTGTTAATTATCCCCGTAGTGCTTATGGCTGCGTCAAGGAACTATCTTATGGTTCACTATCCCACCGACGTAATCGCAGGGATGATGACGGGAGTGCTGAGCGGATTTTTGTCACACTTACTATTTAAGTTCTTGTATAAGAAAATGGAAGATTCCCCAACCACCCCGTTCTGTTGGTTTATGCTTAACGCGTCAGTAGTCGATCTCTTCAAGAAAAAGAAATAATTTTTATATAAAAGGGGGTGCGTACGAAAACTCGTACGCACCCCTTTAATTATTTTAAACTATTTTTTATCGGTACTGCCAAATCCGCCCGTACGCTCTGAATCAGCGTCGTCGTCAACGGTTATGCCGTATTCTAAAAATACGCCTTGTGCAAAAGCCTTGCCTTTTTCTACCGTCAAGGGCTTATCCCCACAGTTGGTCATCTTGATAAATATATGACCTTGGTTGTCTGCGTAGTAGTAATCGCTATCGATAATCCCCACGGTGTTGTTTAGCGTAAGCCTATACTTAAACCCAAGCCCGCTTCGTGGGTAAATTTTAAGCACCCAACCGTCCTCGATTTTGGCACGGATACCCGTTGCGATTTTTATCGTTTCGGACGGGTTAAGGGTAAAGGAATTAACCGCAAAAAAGTCGTACCCTGCACTGCCTTTGGTGGCACGGCGAGGCAAAATTATGCTATCGTAATCTTTTGCAAGATTTTCCTTTTCCCACTCTAAAATATCAACCTTAAAAAACTGTGCAATTCTTTTCATTTTGTTCACCTTTCATTTATTATATCACAAACGTAAAAAAATTTCAAGCGTGATTTGAAATAACCAAAGCGACTTTGCCACGCTTTTTAGAGAACGAAATATAGCGTTGCAGTCATCGCTAAAAGGGTTGGGATAGCCACCGCCGTTCCGTAAAGCACGAACTTTCCGAACGAAAGTTTAACCTTGTAACTGCGTAAAATTTTGTTCCACATTATCCCCGCCAACGCACCGATAGGGGTAATAAACGCACCCACGTTAGAACCTATTACGCTACCGAAAAGTGCGTAAACGCTTTTTGAAGCAATTATCTTTTCGGCAAGTACGCTCATCGGAATATTGTTTAAAAGGTTAGACGCTAATGCGGACAAAAACCCAAAACTAATCGAGTCGGTTTTTTCGCCTGTGACCAAAAGGTTTGAAACGAGGGTTGTAAAACCGCAGTAATCGAGTGCTAAGACTATAACGAACATAGACAGCACGAAGGGGATAAGTTCGTACGGGGCTTTTTTATAAGTGTGAAGCAGTGCTTTTACCGACCTATCTTTAATTAACCCGTAAACGAGGTTGATAAGGGTAAGCGACAGACATGCGATAAGGCAAATAAGGTACATTTCCACCCCGATAAAGTCGGAAACCGCAAGTGCGACAAGGCAAAGGGCAAGGTGAACGAGTGCGATTATTAGGGGTGCTTTTTTTATTTTGATTTCTTTTATCCCGTCAAAAAGGAATTTCGTGTGCGATAAAAGTTGTTTTCTAAAAATCAATAAAAGGACCAAAAGCCCACAAACCCCGCCAACTATCGAGGGTAGCCACATAACCTTAAAGTAATCAAAAAAGCCTATCCCGAACGACTGTGCAAGGTAAACGTTAGTGGGGTTGCCAACGATAAGCATAGTACTCCAAGTGTTTGCCGCAACGAATTCGCCGATGAGAAATGGCAAGGGCGAGATTTTGGCTTTTTTAGAGAATATGCAAATTGCTGGGGTAAAGGTCAATATTATTATGTCGTTAGAAGTTATAATAGTCAAAAACGCAACCGTAAAATAGATTATTAAAAACAGTTTAAGGCTTCCGTTTTTGGTCCTTAAAAATATTCTGTTCGCAACGTACTCAAAAAACCCCGCGTCGTCTAAAAATTCAGATATCAAGGTCATCGACAAAAACAAGGTCAAAATTTTTAGTGGGTTAACCGAGGTGTTTGCCATTATGCCGTCAATGGCAACCGAAAGGGGGAGACAGTTTGAAATTAGAATTGCTATCCCGCCTATTAAACAAACGGTCCAGTATAAACCTATTCTAACGTGCCCTTTTTCGATATAAGGTTTGAACAGTACGGAAAGGACTAACGACAAGATAGTTAGTCCCGAGATAATTAAAGTCAAGGTCATTTCTACGCCTATAAAAAGCGGAACGAAAATCGTTCCGCTTAAAATATATTTAGTTTTAGATTATCTTTTTGAAAGAACTTCTTTTTCGTAAGCTTCGATTTCAGCGTATAACGAATAGTCGTCGGGCACGCCCGCACGAGAGCAGTATTCGTTCCATACGTCGCCGAAAGGAAGGGTTTTTACGGCTTCTTGCTCAATCATAAGTTGTGTAAATTTGCTTTGGTCTTGTAAAGCCTTTAACTGTGCGTTTGGTGTGAGAAGTGCAAGAAGAAGTGCTTTTTGCCAGCTTCTAAAACCAACCGACCAAGAAGATATACGGTTAATGCTTGCGTCAAAATAGTCAAGTGCCATATAAACTTTGTCAAGAGCGTCGCAACGAACGATTTCCTTTGCCATTTCCTTCGTTTCGTCGTCGAATAATACCGAGTGGTCTGAGTCCCAACGAATAGGACGGGTAATGTGAAGTGCGATTTCGGGGAAGAAAGCGAGAAGTGCGGGGATTTTATCCGAAACGACTTCGGTGGGGTGGTAGTGGCCGTTGTCCATAAGTGGCAAGCAACCTTCGTGCATTGCCGCAAATGAAAGTGAAAACTCTGCACTGCCTACCGTGTAAGCCTCTACGCCGATACCGAAAACTTTACTTTCAACGCAAGGTTTAACAAGGTTGCGGTCGTAAGGTTCGGCAAGTATTTTTTCAATACTGTCTTTATAACGCATACGTGGGCCAAGCCTATCTGACGGGATATCCTTAGTGCCGTCGCCCGTCCAAATATTCATAACGCATGGAACACCCGTTTCTAAAGCAAAATATTCGGAAATACGGATACAAGCCTTGCCGTGTTCAATCCAGAACTTTCTGGTATCTTCATCGGGGCTTGAAAGGGTAAGACCGTTATTAACCTTTTCGTGAGAGAAGAAGGTCGGGTTAAAGTCGATGCCCATATCGTGTTTTTTAGCAAAGTCAACCCATTTTTTGAAGTGTTTGGGTTCTAACTTATCTCTATCCACGAATTCACCCTTTTCAAAAATAGCATAGCAAGCGTGAACGTTAAGCTTTTTCTTGCCGGGGCAAAGTGCCATAACCTTTTCCATATCCGCCATAAGTTCTTCGGGCGTTCTTGCCTTTCCAGGGTAGTTACCCGTGGTTTGAATACCGCCCGTCAAAGGCCCGTCGTGGTCGAAACCGGTAACGTCGTCGCCTTGCCAACAGTGAAGGGAAACGGGGATTTTAGAAAGTCTTTCAAGTACCTTATCCGTGTCTATGCCAAACTTTAAGTAATCTTGTTTGGCTGATTGATATCTACTGCTCATAAATACTCCTTAATCATTATAGTTTTTAATACCAAGTATTAAATTTATTCTATCATAAATAATCGTTATAGTCAACGCAAAATTCCCAAAAAATATGCCGTAAAAATTTTTACGGCATAGATTTTTATAATTTGTTAGGCTTAATAACTTCCTGTCCGCCCATAAACGGTCTTAAAACTTCGGGGATAGTTACGCTACCGTCGGCGTTTTGGTACTGTTCGATAAGTGCGGGGAAAACCCTGCTCGTAGCAAGTCCCGACCCGTTAAGCGTATGCAAGAAAGCGGGTTTACCCGTCTTGCTGTCACGGTACTTGGTGTTGTTACGCCTTGCTTGATAGTCGTTTGCGTTAGAAACCGAACTTACTTCTTTATAGATACCCATACTCGGAATCCATACTTCGATGTCGTAGGTTCTCGCCATAGACGCCGAGCAGTCCCCAGCGGCAAGTTTAGCGATTCTAAAATGAAGCCCTAACTTTTCAATAAGGCTTGCAGCCTTGTTTACGAGTTCCTCAAACGCTTCGTGGCTATGTTCTGGGTGAGCGTATTGCACCATCTCAACTTTGTTGAATTGATGTCCACGGATCATCCCACGTTCTTCAGCCCTATAAGACCCCGCCTCTTTACGATAGCAAGGGGTGTAAGCGAAAAACTTCATAGGAAGTTTGCTTTCGTCGATGATTTCACCCGCATACATATTTACCAAAGCCGTCTCGGCGGTGGGAAGCATAAAACGGTTTTTCATCCTATCTTCGTCGCAGTCAAGCCAGTAAACTTCGTCTGAAAATTTGGGGAATTGCCCTGCACCAAAACCGCAGTTGTAACCGAGTTGGTGTGGGGGAAGGATAAATTCATATCCGTCCTTTAAGTGTTCTGATATAAAGAAGTTTAAGAGTGCCCATTCAAGCCTTGCACCGTCACCACGGTAAAGCCAAAAACCACCGCCCGAAAGTTTAGTCCCACGGGAATAGTCGATGATACCGAGTTTAGTGCATAGGTCAACGTGGTTTTGCATGGGGAAGTCAAAGTTAGGTTTTTCGCCCACTACCTTAACCACTTGATTGTTTTCCTTTTCCCCAGGGAGAAGGTCTTCGTCGGGGATATTAGGCATTACGGATAAAGCGTCGAAAATTCGTTTTTCAAGTGCGGAAGCTTTTGCGTCGCACTCAGCGATTTTATCGCCTAAATCACGCATATCCTTAAAGATATGGTCAACGGGCTTGCCCTCTTTTTTTAGGCGTGGAATTTCCGCTGAAACCTTGTTGCGTTGTGCCTTGTACGTTTCAACTTCGCCTATAATTTTGCGTCTTTCCGCGTCCATTTCGATAATGGGGTCAAAATCCGCTTTATATCCCTTTCTTGCCAAAAGTTCAACAACCTTTTCTTTATTTTCTTGAATCTTTCTTAAATCTAACATTTTATTCTCCAACGTCAAAATATTATTCTAATTATAAACCCATTTTGCTAAAAAATCAATGCTTTTAAAGTCCAAATGATTAAAAATTAAATAAATGAAAATTTTTAACGCCTAATTTGTTATTTTTTATCACCCGTCCTTGCTTTTTTGGTTAAAAAAATGGTACAATACTAAAAGAGGTTTGATATGAAAGAGAGATTACGTCTTATAAAAGAATTCGTTGATAAAGCGGGCAAGGTTACGTTTAGGGAATTAGAACTTGCATTTCCCAGCGTATCGTCAATGACGTTGCGTCGTGACCTTATCCGTCTTGAAGAAGAAAACGCCGTGCTTAGAATTTCGGGCGGGGCAATATCCGTGGATTCGGTGCTAAAAGCAAAGGAAGCAGATTTTGCCGAGCGTATAAACTTTAATATTGCCGAAAAGAAAGAGATAGCCGAGAAAGCGGTGGAATTAGTTTTGCCAAAGTCTTGCGTGTTTATTGACGGCGGTTCGACCACCACCTTTTTTGCAAGGGCTTTGCCCGACGATAGTTATTACGTTTTAACTAACGCTATGAACATTGCCGAAACGGTTTTAAGAAAGGATAAGCCAACCGTTGCACTTATGGGTGGGGACGTAAAGAAAAACAATTTTATTACGGTCGGAAAAAGTTGTGCGGATTTTATAAAGAACGTAAATATTCAGACCGCGGTTATGACCGCAACGGGGTTTATTACCGAAACGGGCTGTTTTACTTGCGGAAGTCAGTCGGAAGCCGAAGTAAAGTCGCTGGTTATAAACAAAGCCACCTGCGTTATAATGCTGCTTGACAGTTCTAAGGTGGAAAAAAATACCCCGTATAATTTTTGCAGGCTTAGCGATATAGATTGCTTAGTGGTTGATAAAAAATTTCCCGCCGATCTTAAAGACAGACTGATTAAAATGAACATTAAAGTTTATTAACCCTTTTTATTTGCTTGCGTTGGACGGCGGTTTAGTGATATTATGTTAATAACTTTTATTAGATTAGGTATTTATGTTTAAAAGGTTACGTGCCGATATACGTGCCGCAAAGCAAAACGACCCCGCTGCAAGAAGCAAGTTTGAAATTTGGCTTACATACTCGGGTGTTCACGCTTTAAGTTGGCATAGGTGGGCAAATTTTTTATATAGAATAAAATTAAAACTTTTGGCAAGGATGACCAGTCAGTTTGCAAAATGGCTTACGGGTATTGAAATTCACCCTGCGGCAAAGATTGCGGGCGGGGTATTCATCGACCACGGCACGGGCGTAGTGATAGGTGAAACTGCCGAGATTGAAGAAGGGGTAGTTATCTATCAAGGCGTTACGCTCGGCGGTACGGGTAAAGAGAGCGGTAAGCGTCACCCCACCGTAAAAAGAGGTGCGGTAATCAGTGCGGGGGCAAAAATTCTCGGCGGGTTTACGGTCGGTGAATACGCTAAGATAGGTGCGGGTGCAGTCGTGTTAAAAGAAGTGCCTGCATACGCAACCGTGGTGGGCGTACCCGGGCGTGTGGTTAGAATTAACGGCGAAAAATTACCCGACTTAGAACAGGAAAAACGCGACCCGTTGCAAGAGGAAGTTTGCAATCTTAGGGAAAGACTGTTTGAACTTGAAGAAAAGGTTAAAAATTTAGAAAAGTAGGTGGATTATGAAAATTTACAACACCTTGACAGGTAAAAAACAAGAATTCGTTCCGTTAGAGGACGGAAAGGTTAAAATGTACGCTTGCGGTATTACCGTTTCGGGTGAGGCTCATATAGGGCACGCTTATCAAGCGTTGATTTACGATATTATAAGAAAATATTTAGAGAAAAAGGGCTACGACGTAACCTATGCGAGGAACTATACGGACGTGGACGATAAAATCATATTAAAGTCTAACGAAACGGGTATTCCCGCCGACGTTTACGCTAAGGAAATGATTGAAAATATCGATAGGCAAATGGCAAGGCTTGACGTGGGCGAACCGTCCGTTTGGCTTAAAGCCACCGAAAGCATATCTGATATTATCGACTTCGTATCCACCCTTATCGAAAAGGGTCATGCATACAAGACGGATAAGGGCGACGTGTATTTTGCGGTGGAAAGTTTCCCTGCGTACGGCAAGTTGTCGCATAGGAATTTAGAAGACGCTATGAACGGCGTTAGGGTTGATAACGACGAACAAAAAAGGTCACCGCTTGACTTTGCTCTTTGGAAGTCCGCAAAAGAGGGCGAGCCGAGTTGGACTTCGCCTTGGGGTGAGGGCAGACCCGGTTGGCATATAGAATGCTCTACGATGAACAGAAAGGCGTTCGGGGATAGCATTGATATCCACGGTGGCGGTAGGGACTTAATATTCCCCCACCACGAAAACGAAATCGCTCAGACCGAAGCGTTGACGGGCAAACAGTTTGCGTCCTACTGGATACACAACGGGCTTATTAAGGTCAACGGTCAAAAGATGAGTAAGTCTTTGGGCAACAGCCTTTTCTTAAAAGACCTTATGGATAAATATTCGGCGGAAACGGTTAAGTTTGCACTTTTGCAAACCAACTACCGTGGGGATATCAACGTCACGGATAACTTGTTCCCCGATGCGGAAAAGCATTTGATAGACTTTTATACCATCTATAAAACCGCCGCTGCTAACGGCTTGCCTGCCCTCGGCGAGGACGAGACTATCGACCAAGAGTTTGATAGGTGTATGGATGACGACTTTAACACTGCACTTGCGATAAGCAACCTTTACGGTTACTTTAAAAAGGCAAAACAAATGATTAATGCGGGCGATAAGGCTGTGGGCAATATCTTAGGGCAGATTAGAAAGACCTATTCGCTTTTGGGATTATTCAAAGCCGATGCCGATGCGTTTATTGAAAAGTATAAGAAGACTGACGAAGCCGTTCCGCAAGAAGTACTATTGAAGGCGGAAGAAAGGCTTGAAGCGAGAAGGAATAAGGACTGGGCAAAATCGGACGCACTTAGGGACGAGATTTTGTCACTCGGCTATATCGTAAAAGACGGCAAGGATAGCTACACTTTAACTAAAAAATAAAATCAAGGGTTTAGATATGATAACTTCGAAAGAATTAAGAGAAAAATGGATTAAGTTTTACGAAGACCGTGGGCACGTCAATATCGGTGCGGTATCGCTAATCGGTGACGGGCAGACGGGCGTAATGTTCAACGTTGCGGGTATGCAACCGCTTATGCCGTACCTTCTCGGCAAAAAGCACCCGAAGGGTACGAGGCTTTGTAACGTTCAAGGTTGCGTTAGAACGGTCGATATTGATTCGGTCGGCGATGCAACGCACTTCACCTTCTTTGAGATGATGGGTAACTGGAGTCTTGGCGACTACTTTAAAAAGGAAAAAACCAAATGGTCGTTCGACCTTTTGACTCAGGTTTTTGGGTTTGATAAGGACAAAATCTGTTCCACCGTTTTCGAGGGCAACGATTCCGTACCCCGTGATAACGAAACGGCAGGCTACCTAAAAGAACTTGGAATTAAAGAAGAAAACATTTTCTATCTTGATAAATCTAACAACTGGTGGGAATTAGAAGGCACGGTCGGGACGCCTTGCGGTCCTGACAACGAGTGGTTTTATCCACGCCACGACGAAAAATGCTGTGATACTTGCGACGTTAACTGCGACTGCGGTAGATACGTGGAAATCGGCAACGACGTTTATATGCAGTATAAAAAATTAGAGGGCGGAAAGTACACCGAACTTGAAAATAAAAACGTTGACACGGGCTTTGGGCTTGATAGGTTGTTATTATTCTTAAACGGGCTTACCGACGGCTACAAGACCGACCTTTTCGACGGTGCGATTAAGTACCTTGAATCCGTTTCAGGCAAGGACTACGACGGTGCGGAAGAGGACAGAAAGGCTATGCGTATCATCGCAGACCATACCCGTACTGCTGTTATGCTCATCGGGGATATGAACGGAATCGTTCCGTCAAACACGGGTGCGGGATATATTTTAAGAAGGCTTTTACGCCGTGCTATTAGGTATTGTAAAAACCTTGGCATCGACGCTAACGAAATGAACGGCGTTGCAAAAATCTTTATTGAAAAGGTTTACGACACCGCTTATCCGCTATTAGTGGAAAAAGAAGATTATATCATCGACGAAATTAGCAAAGAAATCAAGAAGTTTGAAGCCGCACTTACCGCGGGTATGAAAGAGTTTGATAAATGTATCGTGGGGATGGAAAGGAAGAACGCCTTTATGTCCGAAAAAGACCCCTCTTACGTTCCTGAAACTCAAATATCAGGCAAGCAAGCGTTTAGGCTTTACGACACGTTCGGATTCCCCGTTGAACTCACTATCGAACTTGCGTTAGAGCGTGGGTTTACCGTTGATGAAGAAGGGTTTGAAAGTGCATTTAAGGCACACCAAGAACTCTCTAAGGCACAGGCACAAGCGGCTAAGGGCGGACTTACCGAACAGACTGAAAAGACGACTAATTATCACACCGCAACCCACATTATGCTTGCAGGTTTAAGAAAGATGTTCGGTACGGGTACCGAGCAAAAGGGGTCGAACATTACAGAGGAAAGGTTAAGGTTTGACTTTAACTGTGACCACAAAATGACGGCGGAAGAACTTAAAACATTAGAAGACTTCGTAAACGACGTAATTTCTAAAAAGATACCCGTCGTTAGGACTGAAGAATCTTATAACAAGGCTGTAAGTGAAGGTGCGTACGGGGTGTTTAATCCTACGTCAGACGACCAAATGGTAAGTATTTATACCATTGAAGGCGTTGATAAACAGATTTGTGGCGGACCGCACGCTAATAATACGGGCGACCTTGGAAAGTTTATAATTAAGAAGGAAGAGAGTTCGTCAGGTGGCGTTAGAAGAATTAAAGCAATATTGCAGTAAAATTTTTAGTGTAACCGTTTGACAAAGTAAAAAAAATGTAATACAATGTATAGGCTGTCAAAAAGATAGCCTATACGAAAGCACCATTAGCTCAATTGGATAGAGCGTTGCGCTACGGACGCAAAGGTTAGGGGTTCGAGTCCCTTATGGTGTGCCAAATGAGGCATTATTTAGTGATTTTTAACCAAAAAATGACTGAATAGTGCCTTTTTTCGTGTCTTGAAAGGACCTTTTAAGCAACCTTTAAGGGAAAAATAAGGGAAAAACGAACTAATATACAAGCATTTTTGCTTGGGCTTGTTGGTATTCGTCGGAAAAATGCGTGTAAACCTTGCCGGTAATATCGTTTAAGGTCCTACCGCACCAAATAACCGCCAAATCCCTATTTATTCCGCACTCTTGGACTCTTGTAGTAAAAGTGTGTCTTAGGTCGGAAAGTTTATTGCTTGGCAAAAACTTTTTGAAAGTGGTTTGTATAAAGTTCTGACTTTTACCACTTGGCGTTCCGCTCATAATTTCCTTAAACTTGGGAAAAATCGGAATAATACGTTCTTTAATCTTTTGGTAACTCTTTAACTTACCGTTTTTAATCGTCAAAGTGTTACGCTTTTCATCGATTAAAATACCGCTAAGGTATTCACAAGGACGGCAACCGCAATAAAGCATACGTAAGAAGTCGTACTCGCAAATATTCCCCTTTATGTCGGCAATAAATTGTCGTTCTTGTTCGGGGGTTAAAGCCTTACCGTTAACCCGTTCGTGCTTTTCGATATAGACGAGTTTTAACGGGTTACGGTCTAAAACGCCTTTATTTACGGCGTAGTCGAATACGTTATTCAATAACATTTTCACGTCTTCACACAAACGTGGCTTGATCTGGTGTAACCGTTCAAGGTTCGTTTGTAAAAGTATCGGCGTAATTGCTTTAAGTGGAAGTTTACCATAGACGGGTAAAATGTTACGTTTGTACGTTTGTTCGTAAGACTCAAAGGTTATTTTCTTTACCTTTTTAATCTTAAACCCGTACATATATTCGTCCGCTATAACGCTAAAAAGCGTGAAAGACGTTTGATTATTACAGTTAACTTGACGTACGGCAATATTTGCCTTAATTTCCGTTTCAAATGCGGATAACCATTGAAAGGCTTTCGCCTTTGCGGTTTTAAGGTCTTTACTTGAAAAACTTTTTGAATAACCGTAACGTTGAAAGCGTATTTCATAGTAACGGTTATTTTTAATACGTATAGAAAAATCTTTTAATCTTGGCATAGTTAATAACTCCTTTTTAGTGAATTTAACTACTTTCTTTTTACAAGAATTTTCTAACCTTTCAATTAAACCCTTAATTAATTCTAATTCATTATTCATTTAACAAAACCCCTTTAAGTATTTTAATGGGGTTTTATCATACAAAAACAAAAAATCAACCTCTATATGACATACCTTAATACGATTTTCAAGGCACTTACAAAGGGTTAGGCTATTGGGGGAAAATCGGCGAAAATTTTTACCCCTTGTTGATAACTTTTGACAGTCAACTGTCAATTTGACAAATAACTGTCAATAACATTTTCCACGACCGAACGTTGTTCGGCGGTCAACTTCTGTAACTTGTAAAGTATTTCATCAGACGTTGGGTTGTTTAGTTCGTCTTTGTAGATGTAATCCAAAGACAATCCGAAGTAATTAGCAATTTTAAGTGCGTGTTCAATTTCGAGTTGTGAACTCGTTTTTAATTTTCGGCTATAACTCGGGTGTGCCATATTTAGAATTTTGGCAAATTCAACTTGTGTGAGTCCTTTGCTTTTTCGGAATTCTTCCAAATCAAACATAATAAATACCTACCTTATTATTCTTTGATAAGTGATTTAATCAATGCTACTATTGAGTTTTTGTCGTTTGTTGATAACTTTTTAATATTTTGAAGAATTATTTTTTCTTCGGTGGTATATATGTTTTCTCGTTGATATTGTCAAGTATGTAATCGATAGAACGATTAAAATAATTACTTAATTTTATCAACGTTTCGTAATTTGCTTGATTATTGCCTCGTTCAATTTCTTGATAGGTTCTTATTTTGAGTCCTAAATCGTTTGCGATTTCTTGTTGTGATTTGTTTAGTTGTTCCCTTAATTCTTTAATTTTGAGTTTCATAGTACTACCCCTGTGGATAACTTTTGACAGTCAACTGTCAATTTGATAAATAACTATTAAGTCTATTTCTTTATTTATTATTTAAAAATCCATTTATAATTGTTAAAATTGTTGTTTTTTCGCTAGGGCTCAATTTTATAAATAAATTGTTAAAGTCTGTTTTTTCAGTTGTTAAAAACTCTTTATAAATATAATCAAGGCTATAACCTAATTTATTTGCAATTTTGAGTGCATTTTTAATACTAATTAACTCTTGATTTTTAATGTCTTGGTATTGTTGGTAAGTTTTAAAATCAAAGAGTTCTTTAAGTTCGTTTTGTTTTTGAAATTTTTTTTCTAATTCGTTAAAAATGTTCATAGTACCACCTTATTATTTTTGATTTTAAAATTATATCATTTATTTTTGAAAAATCAATAAATACAGTAAAAATACTTAAAAAAACAGCAAAAATACAGTTAAAATACTTGACAAATACAGTAAATTTACTGTATAATATATACATAAAAAGGTTGACAACCTACTGTCAAGGCAACGTCAGTTGACGTTGGAAAAGGTAAGGACTATGGAAAAGACAAAGAAAAAGGCAAACGGCTATGCGGTATATTTAGACGTAAAGCACAAGAAACAAGCACAAATCATTGATTTTGTGGACGACTTAAACGAGTTTTACAAACTCTTAGACTGCGACTGTATAGATATAACATATACGACAGTTTGCAACGCCAACTGTCTGAACTATACGAACAATTCGACAAAGCGACAAAGTCGCAATCGTCCACGCAGTGGGCGGTATATCTCATAACGAGTAACTTGTACGAGGAAACGTACAACGAACTCGTAAGAGTTGAAAAACAACTAACGATAAAAAGCGTGTTGTCCACCACGCAAAATAAAAAATAAAAAAATAAATTAAAAGAGAGGAAACAAAAATGGCAAGAAAATTCAAAGACGAAAATTGTATTATCGTGGAAAAAACAGTAACTGAGGCAAGAGAGAAAATGGAATACGTTATTAAGGGCGAAAAGGTCGTAGTACCCGAACGTCCCGAAACCTTTACCGTAAAGGTGTTAGGTGGCGTAGGCTATACGAAAGAAAGGGGCTATGAGGACGCTTACCTTATGAGTGTTAAGGTCGATAAAACCAAGTTCGATATGACGAACGTAGGCGACAAAGTCACGGCAACGTACGACTATTCAACGGACGAAAACGGACGAGATAAATTGCGTAACTTTGATTACGAATTTATAAAAAAATAACATAGGGGGAAAAGACAATGAAGAACAACAAGTTTACTAAGATTTTAGTAATTTTGGCACTTCTCGGTGTAATCGGAACGTCTGCGATAACAATCGGCACGACCATTTCTGACAAGGTTAACGAAGATAAACCCGCAGTTGAAAATGTCGTTGAAGACGAAAACACCGAAGCAACCGCATAATTAGGTTATGCCGGTTGTAGGCGTTTTTACGCTATGCTACAATTTAATCGTAAAGGGTATAGAACAACTACCGCATTTGTGGACGATATTTATTAAGTTACCATTTCTAATACAAGAACTAATATTTTTAATAATTATAGCGGTGCTTTTACCAAAAATATTCGATTTTATTGATTGGGTCATAGCAAAAAAACAAAAATTAGACGATAGTTTGTAGTGAAGGAAAAGGGGGTGGGTTTTAACCTATCCCCTTTATTCTTGACAACCAACTGTCAAAAAACAATGATAAGGAATAAAGAAAATGACAAAAACAAAAAACATAATACTATGGTTGTCCATATTAATATTAACGCTTACTGCTATATTATGTATTCCTATCGGGCAACCACAACTAACAAAAGCAGATACGGTCGAACAATCTAAACCCACCGACCCGTGGGAAACGGATGAAAGGATACCCAAAATAGAAGACTTACAAAAGATATTCGAAGTACCAAAGGAAGTAGCGGAAACAATGGACCATAAAGACGATTTAACCGACGGTACAATGCAAATGGTAAACGGTGGTAGAATTAAAACGAATATTAATGATATAAACCACGCGGAATTAGTTTTCGGTTTGCAATTAAAAGACCCCGTAATAAACGATTTTTACACGTACGCACCGTCAAAGGTGCCGTACATCAACTTATTTTGGGTTGACAGTCAATCGTCAATAAACTTTATATTCACGCTAAGCAAATTTACCGACGGTAAGTATTACCCCATAACTACACAGGCTTTTGATATCAACTACAACGGTACGGATAATCTTCACGTAACTAAGAGTCTTGAACGTCGTTACGATATAGAAGACAATACGCAAATGCGTGTAGGCGGTGTATTTCAGTTTGCAACGAGTACGGCAAGTAAAATAGAAGATTTTGACTTAACGGAAACTTTAATAAAAATATCCGACCTTAACGCGTTAACTTCGTATTACGTTACAATGTCTTACGCAATACACGTAGATAACGGCAGTAATCCTTTTGGCGTTCACGACGTTAGAATAACGCACAGTGCAACGCTTTCAACCTCGTTTAGGTCAGTGTATTATTGTGCAAAGACCTTAGACAAGATAAACCCCTTTGGGGAAAATTCGCCGTATAGGGACTTAATAGACAACGGCGTAACTCAAAGCGTTAAAATAACCTATTTAGAAGGAATAGAGGGTACACCGTTCGCAAGGCGTGTAACGGCACAATGCGACGTGGGAATTGACGATGACGGTATTGTATTACACACAGTTGAGGAAGCCTTAGGCTTTGAGTTAAACTGTGGCAATTCACAAGCATATACCTTTATACCGAGAGGTAATGACGAATACCTTGCATATTACTTAAAATCCGTTGCAGTTAAGACGAGAACGGTTGACGGTAATTCAATGGTTATGTATTTAGATATAAACGAAAGTTTTCAAGAATTTATGCAACCGTATTTAGACAAGAGGGTAATAGACTCGGACTGTAAAGAGTTCTTTTTCAGTTATTTATTGGAAAAGTACCCACAGTTAGACAATATGGCGTATGAAGATTTACACGGGTTTTTCGGTATAGCAATGATACCGCAAGGCAATACGCTCGGCGAGTTATGGAATACTATTTTCGGTGAAACGTCTAAAATGGGTTTAACGCAAGTAATGTCGTATGACATAGTCCTTGACTATCAAAATTTCCAAACCTTACGCGACGACTACGGCTATGCGTACCTAAACAGTTTGTTTAGTTTTGCGTTTAATCAATCGGGTCTAATAGGTTCAGAAGCCCCGCACGCAAGTTGCTACGTATTCTATACCGACGGTGCGGAAAAATTCGCACTTGTAGGTGAAGACGGTGGCGATTTCGACGAAGGCGACCAACCTATAAAAGACGTAGGCAATACTCTTGGCGATTTATGGAACAACTTAACAAGCGACCATACGATATTTATAACCATAGCAGTAATTGTGGGCGTAGTTATTTTAGTACAAATTATTAAAAAAAGATAAGAGAGGAAAAATTTATGTGGTACATTATAATAATTTCAATAGTGGTAGCAATGGGCGTAGGCGGTGTATTCGGGCTAAACGCCTTGTTACAACCACTTACGAATACTATAACAAACAGTTTGCCAACCGTCGTTATCGTCTTGTCTTCGGTTGTTATGGCTATTGTAGTCATACTCGTCTTAAAATGGATATATAAAAACTTTTGGGACGATAGCAAAGTAGATTACAAGAAACGTAACGAACAATACGAATATAAAAAGCAGTATGACGAAAAGAAGAAACACGATAAGCAGATTAAAGATAGGGCAAGGAAAATTGAGAAACAAAGAAAAGTGGATATTAAAGAAGAAAAACGCTTGAAGCGTGACAGTGATAAATACTTTAAGCGTTTGGAAAAACAAGAACAAAAAGAGAGGAATAAAAAATGACAAAAAGCAATAACAAAATTTTAATTTGGATAAGCACAATTTTAGCACTGCTTTTAATGGTGGTAACTTTTGGGGCAATATCCCCAACCACCAAAGCAAGTGCGGATAGTGAAGACTTCCCTAACACGCAAAATTGGGCAATGACCGAAGTTGAGGCGGGCAGTGGTTATAGTGTGGGATATTATAGGGTAAGTTATGAGGCGTTAGAGGGGGATTATCTTTTTATGGGAATACCTAAATCAATGAATAATCGCCCCGCAACTCTTACTAACTTTACTTTTTCGGAATACATAAACTCTGGTACTGAAACATTTATAAGAATAAATATTTCTACCGAGTGGCATTTTATAAAATTGCCTTGTAAAATTGTGGAATTAGACGGTTTAACATATTATGATTTCAACGTAGCAACGGGTATAGAATATTTTTACGACTCTTGGGGAAATAAATTAGGCGATTGTATGTTAAACGGGGAAAGATTATTTACCGAAGATAAAGTACCGTATTTGTGGAAACTAACGGATACTTCCACAGATACCGACTTTGAGCCACTACCCTACCCCGATACTAACACGGGCGATACGCCGGCAACGGACGACAAGCAAGACATAGGCGACACCATAAGTCAATGGCTTGAAGACAATACGGGTATAGCAATAAGTAGCACTGTAATATTATTAGTCATTGGTGGTGTAATAGTATATGTATTATTCCCACGTAGGAAAAAGAGAAAATAAAAATTAACTAATTAAGGGGGGAACAAAAGCACAACTTAAACATAACTTGTTTTTGTTGTGCTTTTTTATTTTTACTATGAACTATAAAAACTTAATACCGACGTATATATACCACCTTATCCCCGTTATAATATGGAACGGGTTATTTTGGTACTTCTACGGAATATATGACCTTTGCTATTATATGGATACTTACGCTATATATCTTACAAGCCTTATTCAAGGCATTTTAGCCGTTATACTACTAATTTTATGCGATAAATCGATTAAAAATTTATACGGCGTAAGGGTCAGTCATAAGCGTGTAAACAACTTTCACGCGTTTTTAGACAACTTAAAATGTTCGTTCGGATTGTTCGGTGAACAAGGCGTTGGCAAGTCATTACTTATGACGTATATAATAATGTATTTGCAACCGCAAAAGTTTTTCGACTTACAATACGAATATTATAAGAATTTGCCTATTCGTGACAAACTCTTAGAGTGTGCTAAAAACGGTATTTTGTTTGAGTGGAAACTCTATAAAACCCGTGAAGAGTCATTAGATTTTTATGTTAAAAATATTAAGGATTATATCCCGTGCGTTTACGCTTTTAAGGAACAAGAGATAACCTCAAAAAGCGGTAAAAAGAGTTATGAACTTAAACCCGACCATTTCACTATGAAACAACGTTTACCCGAAAAGAACCTACTCGCTTGCGACGAGTTCGGGGATAGGTTTAACAATTCCGCACGTAGGAAAGATTTAGGCAAAGCCAACTTAACCGATGACGAATTAATTGCAAGAATAGAAACTGAAAACACTTTCAAAATGGCTTCAACGCATAGACAAGTAAGTGACGGGCTTTGTATCCTTGCCGACCAACGAAAGGGGGATATATCCCTTGCGTTTAAGGGAACTTGTTCAAAAAAGTGGTATTTAGTCAGTTTAGAACTAAAATACACGGCGGAATTTATCCAAAAACAAATACGCAAATTAAAGTCCAAAATAGTAAACCTTGGTAATCAACTAAAACATCCTACGCTTGCGGATAAAATCCCAAAGGGATTTAACCCTAAAAAAGCCGAAAAGAAACTTGCACGGCTTACCAAAATTGACAACTATTTGTCAAAAATTGAAAGGAAAATAGGTTTCTTTAAGATAGGTTACTATGAGGAAAACGGTAGCGAAGAGGTTGCAAACCTTAATAAGAAAGATATACGTTATATCTGTGTGCCGAGAAACTTAGATTTTAACTTCAATAGTCGCGGTTACTTGTTAACTAACCCCACTATTGACAAAAATTTGTCAATATAAAAACCCACCTTTCCCCCTTACTTTCGCCACGGCGAAAGTAAGGGGGTGTGCGACTACTTGATATATAGCACACTTAAAGGTGTGTTTTGACATTTTCCCGTCAAAAAAAATTCAAAAAATAAAAAATATAGGTAGGATAGATATGTATTGTTTAAGAAGACATACAACTTATATGCGTGAATATACAAAGCATAAATTTTTTATTGCACGTTTAGGTGCTATAAAAAAGAAAAAGAAAACCATTTACATAGACGACATAGCCCACATATTGGATTTAGAGTCGGGCGAGGTTTTGGGCAAGAAAAAGCCCAAAGACGTCTTACGGTGTTTGCGTAGTTCAAGGCTTAGAACTGAAAATAATTGCCGTTCAATCGTAAACGCTAATGAGTGGAAGTATTTTTTAACTTTGACTTTTTCGCCCGAAAAGGTAAACCGTTACGACGATAAACAAACTTTAAGTAAGTTTAATTATTGGCGTTCTAAAATGCGTGCCAAATTCCCTAATATGTTTTATTGGGGTTGTCCCGAACGTCATAAGAGCGGGGCTTTGCACTTTCACTTCTTAATCGGTGGTGTTACCGATGAAGAATTAAAACTTGTGTATAGTGGGCGAAAAAACAAGTATAATCGCAAGATTTATAACGTAACGGCGTGGAATTATGGCTTTTCGTCGATTGTAAAACTCGAAGGCGACGAGTGGCTACCAAAGGTGGCAAACTATTGTATGAAGTATATCCGTAAGGGTTGCGAGATTTTCGGGCGTGGTAAACGTCGTTATTGGTATTCGCAAAAATCTTGTAAACGTCTTGACGTTGACGTGTGCGATATGCCTATAATAACGTACTTAATCCGTGATAGGGTAAGGACTGAATTAGAACGCATAAACGCCCAAATAAGCGTCTATGATATTGCTAACGCAGATATCCCCCCGTGCTTACTTAATCAGGTGCAGTACTGTGATTTCGCGAACAATTACTGCGTGGTTATAGATTATGAGAAACGAAAACCTTTACCCTTAGGACGACTTTTTGATTACGACGTTATTTCAGTAACGTAGGGTGGGTGAAAAAAGTAAGATAAAGTGGCTATTGACATAGTCACTCTTTTGTGCTACAATAAAACCCTAAGGGGGTTATCGGAAGTATTCAATTATCTTTAATGCTAACTCTATCGCACCAACGACTATTAGCAGGAATTGTATATCTTTCATAAAGATAACCTCCTTTCTTACAAAGCCGCACAAAATGGGGGCTATGTCAAACTTATCGTAGGGTGGGATATAAAAGTCCGTCATAACCCTATTGACAAACAAACACGCCCATTATATAATGAGCGTGCAAGTCAATGAATAATGCTAATGACTTTTGACAACTAATTGTCAAAAATGCATTTATTAAGGGAAAATTTAGGGATAGAAAATTACAAATCGTCAGTAGTTATCTAATGATTTTAATTTTATAAGTCAGGTTCGAGTCCCTTATGGTGTGCCAAAATATCCCAAGTGACTGATGTCGCTTGGGATATTTTTCGTCATAAGGGACTCGAATTAGGAGCCAGCCACAATAGTGGCGTGTTCGCCAAAGGCGAAAAAACAGTCCAGTGTACTGTTTTGCGGGAGGCTCGAGAGAAGCGAGTCCCTTTCCTTTTTTGCTATCCCCAAATGCGGATAGCGAACCCCTCGGGGTTCGATCGCATAGCGTCGGACGGCAACCCTTTTGTCAACAAAAGTTGACAATTCCCCTAACAGGGGAATTGCCCTTATGGAAGATATCTTCAATACGACTATGTATATACAAATTTATTTAAAAATTTAGACAAGGAGGTTAATGGAAAGTAAGATTGCTTTTCATTTCCTAAAATATTAAACACGAAAGGATGGTGGACGACAACCATTCTTTTTTATAGAAACAATGTCATTAACTCTTGACATTTAGGGAACAATTAGTTATAATTAGTTTACAAATGTTCCCTAAAAGGAGAATCTTATGAGTATAATTGAATTGTTAAGAGAAAAAGCAGAATATACATCTAAGTTAAAAGTTATTCCTTATGATGGGTCTGTTGAAATTAAAAAGTTGTCAGAAGGCAGTTATTTGTATATAAGAAAGCGTGTAAACGGTAAGTTGCAATCAACTTATATAGACAAATATTCTGATGAGTTGTATGCTCTTTTACTAAGGCAAACAAAAGAAGTAAGAGAGTTAAAGAAAAAAATACGCAGTTTGGAAAAGCAACTTGCTGAATTAGGTTATGTAGATACTTCTATTTCTAATAGGGTTTTATTAAACTTAGATTTTGCAAGGGCTAACGTAAAGAGTTTAATTTACGACCAAGCAGTTTTAGAAGGTGTTTCAACAACATTTCCACAAACAGAAACAATTTTGGAAAATGGTAAAGTTTATGGCGTTACACCGACCGACGTTCAAAAAATTCTTAACTTAAAACATTCGTGGGAATTCATTTTAGATAAAGATGTTATAACTGCCCCAAGTGATTATTATATACTTTGCAATATTGCCAAACTTGTAAATGAAGGGTTTTATGAATATGGTGGCAAGATAAGAAGTGTTCCTGTATCAATAGGTGGGTCAACATATATTCCACCATTGCCGATTGAAATGGATGTCAAGGAAAGCATTTCAAAGATAGTATATAGTGATTTAAGTGATATAGATAAGGCAATAGAATTGTGCTTATATTGTATGAAAACACAAGTCTTTAATGATGGCAATAAAAGAGCATCAGTAATTTTTGCTAATCATTATTTAATATCTAAAGGGGAAGGACTTCTTGTAATACCAGAAAAGAATGTTCCAGAGTTCAAGAAAATGCTAATTGATTATTATGAAGATAAAGATATAAAATCAATTAAAGACTTTATGAAAGATAAATGTTGGCGTAAATTTTAAGGAAAAAAGAGTGAATAAAAAACCTAAAAAATTTAATAAAATTCTATGTTGGTTTTAACGCCCAAAAGTGCTACGATAACTGCAACGATTTGTGCAAAAAAATGCCAAATATCATATAATTCTCGCTTTTCATTTATAAAACTCGCTCTTACGTGAAATAGCAAAAAATAGCCATTTTGAGCGTTTTAAGCCCAAAAACAGCCAAAAAATAGCGATTATTAGCAATGAACAACAATGAAAAAATAGGCAAAAAAGTAGAAACTACGGACGCAAAGGTTAGGGGTTCGATCGCCTAGCGTCGGACGGCAACCCCTTTGTCTTGTAAGAACTGTGGTCGTTCGCCAGTTTATGCACTTGATTTTTGTAAAACGTGCTATAAGGGTTTTCACGATTATACATATAATTAA
>SVIL01000089.1 GCA_015069505.1 Clostridiales bacterium | reverse complement strand
CCCGCAACCACGCCGTTTGAAGAAACTTCCTTAAACTGAGAGGTTACCTTTGCTTCAGATTTAGTATCGTCAACCGAGCCACCGACGGTTAACATATGATCAATTTCATCTTGACTATCGTATAAGGCATACCATTCTTCATCGGTTAATTGATCGCCCGTTGCCGCTAAAACGTTTTCCGTTTTAAGAGAAGAAAACGCAATTATGACAGACATAATCAACGCAAAAGAAAGTAGTAAAATAAAGAACATTTTAGATTTGTAATTTTTAATGCTTTTCATACGTAATTTCCTACCCTCTATTTTTTAACGACTTAAAAATCACTATTGCCGAAGCCAATAAAACCAAAGTAACCGACGGCAAACATCCTGCCATATTTCCACCACAACCTGTGTTATTAGTATTTGAATCTTTTTGGATATCTATATCAAGTGCTTTATCTTCTATCCATTTTGCATAAAGAGTTACGTTGCCCTCTTGCCCTTTAGAAATTGAAAATACTGCATCGCTAAGGGCTTCGTCACGATACCAACCCGCAAACACGTAGCCTTCTTTAGTTGGTTTTTTTAGGTTAATTATGCTATCCTTTTTATAAGTTGATGGATTGTCCGCAGAATTTATTCCACCGTCTAAAACGTAATTAATGGTATATTCACCCCAACTACCCTGCGTATATAAAGTCATATTTTGCGTTATAGGTGTATCGGCAGTAAATTCCTGTTCAAGTTTCTCATCTAAGAATAACTTTTGATTCAACCTATTGTATTGCACGGGGAATTCAAAATTAGATTGATCGATTAATCCACCTTTATCTTGCTTAACGGTAAAACTTTGACCATTACCGTAATCAATCGTCAAATCAACCGTTTCATACTCAACGTCAACGGCAAACCTATTTATATTTATCCAAGAAACGTCCGTCGTTGCCTCTAAAACAATTTTCACAAAAAATTCATGCTTTCCGGAAACGTACGGACTATAATCAACAGTCTTTTCCACACAATTACTACCACTCATATTTATAAGCAATTTGCTTGAAAAAACCATCTCGTAATCCCTACCGTTAAGGCTTACGTAATAATCAAGTTTTGGCGTTTCATAATCGCCGTGATAATTAAACAACCTTGCATACGTTTCAACAAAAGCCTGCTTAAAGGTCTTGTTTGGCGAATAATACCTTAATATAAAGTAACCTTGACTGTTTGCGTAACTCGTCAAAACGCCGTGATAGCCGTCTTTATACTGCACTCCGTTGCCTAATAATTTATTGTTTTTGTTATATTTAGGTGAATTTTCAACTTTTAACCCGTCAACTTCAAAAAAATCTGCCTTCCACTCAGTACTAGCGTGAGGGGCATCATCAAAGTCTATCTCAAAATCTTCCGTACTCTTTGGCAAAGATTCCAAAATTTCTTCACGGGTCTTAAAATCAGCCTCAAAACCTACTTTATAAATTTTTGCACCTATTGAATTTAATAAAATAGTGCTTCCTGAATTATTACCGATATGTCCCGCTTCTTGATACTTTGGCAGCAACTCATCATAGGTTGGGTGTAATACTTCAATTTTTACAAATACTTGCGATAATTCGTTAGTTTTTGTGGATAAGTCAATATCTTTATTAAAAGTTGCTATAAAACCCTCATCTGCCGGTCCTTTTATCGGCACGTTGGAAGGATATCCTTTATCGGTGTCGTTATAGGCATCATATACCTTTTCATAAGTCACGTTATCATTACTTACGTAAACAAGTATATTCAGTTTATTTTCCCCTATGTAGTTGGTAATACTTTGATGAGAGAACCTAAAACTCATATTAAGTTTTAAATTAAACAAGTATGAATCCATTAAGCCTGTTTCTATCTTGTAAATTATCTCACCATCACCCGCGGTTACACCTGCACCCCAAGACGCACCCGTCAATAGTCCGTCAACTTGTGCATCGTTAACCAAGTTATTATAAGAAAACTGTTTTGTTGAAGATAGCTTGGTTGTTGTAAAATCATCACAAAAACTCAATGCTTTTTGAGTTTCCGTGTCAGCGTGAACGGTTTTATCCAAGTTTAAAAAAGTCAAACCGACAACGACCGATAATGATAAAACAAAACATAATATCAAACACAAGCCATTTTTTATTTTTTGCATAAACACCACCTATAAATGACAAATCTATCTACATTTTAATACATTATATATTTTAATATAATGCCCAAAATCTATCAATGGCGTGATGTTGATAATAAATTGACACAAGTTGATTTTTACCCCTTGTAAGCAATTTACAAGGAAAATTTTTACAGCAAAAAACCCCGCAAAAAGCGGGGTGAGAAAACTAAAAAAATTTTTTAGCGATTAAATTTATTTCTTATTTTTTCAATTATTTTATTTTCCAGTCTTGAAATTTGCACTTGTGAAACGCCTATACTCTCAGCGACTTCGCCTTGTGTCTTATCCCTAAAAAACCTCATAATTATAATCTTCTTTTCTCGCTCGTTTAAAGCGTCAATAACGTTAGATAAGTGAATTTTTTCGACAAGCTTATCCTCTGTTTCACCGGAAGGGATTTTGTCGATTAATTCTTGCCCTTCGTCTTCGTCGTCAAACTTTTCATATATAGATAAAGGCATCTTTGACGAGTCCAAAGCAACAACGACTTCTTCACTTGAAACGTTAAATTTTTCAGCAAGGAATTCAATAGTTGGGGACTCACAATTTTGAGTTTGATACTCAAATATAAATCGATTGATTTTATTCGCCAAAATCTTTATCGTACGGGACACTTTTATAGCCCCGTTATCACGCATATAACGTTTAATCTCACCTATGACCATAGGCACGCTGTAAGTTGAAAATTTAACGCCGAACGACTCGTCGAAATTTTGAATTGCTTTAAGAAAACCTATACTTGCAATTTGAAACAAATCGTCGTACTCAACACCTTTACCACAAAACCTTTTAACAATGCTTTTTATAAGCGGAACGTTGTGATTAAATATTTGAGATTTTGCAAACTCGTCACCATTTTTTGCTTTTCTTACGTAATCAAGAAGTTTATCTTGATCAAGCATAATTCTCCTATCAAACTGCGTCGTCACGAATTGTTTTTGTCATATAAACTTTAGTGCCGTTGCCTTTCTCGAAAACAACCCTTACTTCGT
>SVIL01000088.1 GCA_015069505.1 Clostridiales bacterium | reverse complement strand
AATACCCTATATATACGTTCAGTCTGTTGGTTACGACGTTCCTGCTCATAAGTTCGTAAGCAGTATCCCTTATCATCTCTATAAGCACGATACGTGCTTTTTCAAAACAATAATCTTCAAACAAAATTTGCGACGTCGATACGGATCTACTTTTGCCCTTGTATCCTTTTATATCAGCTATCGTACAACTTTCTTTGCCCCAAGCGTGGTCAATCAAAAGTTCGGCGTTAATACCAAACTCTTTATATAAAAATTTTTCGGGGTGTCTGGTAATATCGTACATATCCCTAATTCCCATTTTTTCAAGCCGTTTTTCCATACCGTTTGCTATTTGCCAAAAATCCGTAATGGGTCTGTGATGCCAAAGAGTTTTTCTATATTCAAATTCGTCTAAATAACCTATAAAATCGGGTGCTTTTTTAGCCGTAATATCTAACGCAATTTTGGCAAGATATAAATTAGTACCTATTCCCACGGTTGCAGGTATCCCTGTTTTATCTTTGATATCTTTAACAAGTTTTTTTGCAAAAACCTTTGCGTCTAATTTATAAAGTTTAAGATAGTCTGTAACGTCGATAAAAGATTCGTCAATAGAATAAACGTGAATATCCGACTTATCGACGTAATCAAGATAAATGCCGTGAATTTTTGCAGCGTACTCAATATACTTTTTCATCCTTGGTTTTGCCGTAACGTATTCAATATTTTCAGGGATTTCAAAAAGCCTACACCTATTTTTCACACCAAGCGACTTCATCTTTGGCGATACCGCAAGACAAATCGTTCCACTTCCACGGGTAATATCGCATACTACAAGATTATCGTTAAACGGGTCAAGCCCCCGCTCAACACACTCAACGGAAGCAAAAAAAGACTTCATATCTATACAAAAATATACCCGATCTTTAATCATAAAAAAACACCACACGAACATATGTTCGCTTTTATTATAACAAATAAAACCCGCTAAGTCAACGGGTTTTATTTGAAATTTTTTGGAATTTTTTTATAAAAAATCGAGTATATTGTAATCTAAAAACTATTTATTTGGATATTGTGTCAGACATAATATCAAGGTAATCACCAGAAAAATCCTCAATATTTCCACTATCACATAATCTTGCAAAGTCCGGTGATATCGGCAGTTTTGCAATAAGGTCGATATTAAACGATTTTGCAACTGCTTCTATATTGCTTTCACCAAAAACGTTAAGTTTTTTGCCACAATCGGGACAAGTTAAATAGGACATATTCTCTACTATACCCAAGACGGGGATATTCATCATCCCTGCCATCTTAACTGCCTTCCCTACTATCATTGAAACCAAATCTTGCGGGGACGTAACGATAATAATTCCATCAAGCGGTAAAGATTGAAAAACCGTCAACGGAACGTCGCCTGTTCCCGGTGGCATATCAACGAACATATAATCCACTTCACCCCAAACGACGTCAGTCCAGAACTGCTTAACCGCACCCGCAATAATCGGGCCACGCCAAACAACCGGGTCTGTATCGTTTTCAAGAAGCAAATTAATACTCATTATTTGTATTCCGGTTTTAGACTTTGAGGGTACTATAAGTTTATCGTTAAAACATGTTGCCTTTTTAGTTACGCCAAACATTTTAGGAATAGAAGGTCCCGTAATATCAGCGTCAAGCACAGCCGTTGAAAAACCCTTTCTATTTGCCAAAACGGATAGCATACCCGTAACGAGCGACTTACCTACGCCACCCTTTCCACTAACTACGCCTATAACCTTTTTTACATTACTCATCTCGTTAAGATGTGCCCTAAAATCTCTTTCAGAACAATCTTTTGAGCAATTTGAACAATCGTGCGAACAACTTTCGCTCATTTTAACACCTCCTAAAAAAAGTGGTTATATACATCATATATATAATACCAAAAAAAACAAAAAATCGCAAGTTATATTACAAGTTAAACATTAATATTCGTTAATTACGCAAAAAAAGTTGATATAAAAATCTAATTGTGATAAAATGTAAAAAAAATCGGATGGTGAAACAATGAATATTTGGCACGATATCGAAAGTAACAGAATATTACCGGAAGAGTTTATTGCCGTTGTAGAAATTAGCAAAGGCTCTAAACAAAAATATGAAATGGATAAAAAAACAGGTTTACTTAGACTTGATAGAATTTTATACACTTCAACGCACTACCCCGCAAATTATGGGTTTATCCCACACACTTTGGCAGAGGACAACGACCCGTTAGACGTGTTAATCCTTTGTTCAGAAAGCCTTCAACCTATGAGTTTGGTTAAATGCTACCCTATCGGCGTAATCGTTATGAACGATAACGGTTCACAAGACGAAAAAATTATCGCTATTCCATTTACCGACCCAAACTACAACACTTATAAAAACATCTCTGACCTACCAAAACATATTTTTGACGAAATGAGACACTTTTTCAACGTTTATAAACAGTTAGAAAACAAAAATACGAGTGTTGACGTGGAAGCCGATAGAGAAGAAGCAATAAAAATCATTATCAAATCTATGGAAAGTTACAAACAACATTTATATGAATTAACCGCAAAATAAAATTTAGCCCCCGCAACAGTTTGTTGCAGGGGCTTTTTTATGACTTTAAGTTAATTATACTCTTCCATCAACGCCTTAAACGCAGGTAAAGAATTAACAATTCTTTTTTTATCGACACAATAAGAAATTCTAACGTAACCACTAACGCCAAAATCATCGCAAGGGACGACTAAAATCTCGTGTTGTTTAGCCTTTTCGCAAAAAGCGTAAGCATCGGGCTCTAACGCTTTTACAAACAAGTAAAACGCACCGTCCGGTTTAACGCAGTCATAACCGTATTCAGTTAACGCATTTAGTAATATATCCCTATTTTCTTTATAGACCGAAACGTCAACCGTACAATCAACGCATTTACCTACGACTTGTTGGAACAAACTTGGTGCACATACGTACCCAAGCGACCTACCCGCACCGCAAATTGCCAAATAAACGTTCTTTGAATCTTTCATTTTGGGATTTACCGCTATGTACCCGATTCTCTCACCCGGTAGTGACAATGCCTTTGAATAAGAATAACATACTATCGTATCGTTATAATAATTCATAAGGTAGGGCACTTTCACGTCAGAATATACAAGTTCTCTATACGG
>SVIL01000087.1 GCA_015069505.1 Clostridiales bacterium | reverse complement strand
TCTGATAAAGAGGATGAGGTTTTTGTATTCCCACACGCCCCGATTATATATTTGTTGACGGATAGGGATAGCACTACTTATACCAAGGTGCAATGGTTTGACGTTGCCGTAGATAAAGACGTTATGGCGGACTTAGAAAAAATTAAGCAATTTCCGCCCAAAGTTATCGTGTTTATAAATATTCCCCAAAGTGTAATAGATGGACACGAAAGTTCGTTTAGAGATGGTCAAAAAAGTGGTCTATCCATTATGCAAGAAGAACTTAAACAATTTGTGGTTGATAAGGGGTATGAAAGCGTTTGCTCACATATCTTCGGGGATCAAACCGCATTAGATCCGTATAGAATTACGGTGTACGTATTAAACTAAAAATAATAAATCAAACCCCTCGTTTGTAAGTCGAACGAGGGGTTTGATTTTGTGCTAAATTTTAGAACGGACGCAAAGTAAATTTAAAAAATTGTAATTTTAACGTCATACGTTTATTGACATAAATAAAAAATATCGTAAAATAAACCCGAAACGGTTAGGTTTTTCGGAAAGGGCGATTTACCATAACCAAACAATAAAGGAGACGTTTTATGATATTTTTCTTTAAATCTTCGGGTGATATAATGTACGTTGAACCCGAAAAAGTTTTTCAAGGCTCTAATAAGGCAAGCGAAATAAAGTTTTATATGCCGTGTGAAAAGAATAGCATAGTTGACGTTGCGTTTACGTTGCCGAACGGGGAAAGTACGCTTCCGCATACGATGGAAAACACGGGTGAAAAAATTTTTGTTGACGGAGATAAAACTTTTAAATTTTCTACCTACAATTACGAACTGCCAAAATGTATTACTGCATACGACGGGTCTGTAACCGTTCAATTTTACGTAACTTTGGGTAATGGCGAAGTCTTAACTACGAATAGCGTTCAGTTTTGCGTAATTAAGGGCGTACCACCCAAGGACGTTCCCGTTGACGATGAAGACTATCAAACGTTACTTAATCTTGTAAAGTCAATAGTTAATCAAAACGAGGGCAAACTTGACAAGATAAACACGGGTAATGAGTTGAATAAGTCTTTCGTTTACGTTTCTAATGCGAACAACGAAGTTAGCGTGGTTGAGGCTACGCCGTTAACGGTTGGCGGTAGCGTCGTGCAAAGGGACGTTGACGGTAAAATAAGGTCGGCTACACCTAATTACGAGGACGATTGTGATAACGTAGTCAACTTAGAATATTTCAAAAACCACGCACACGACTTTTTGTCTTATCTTATAAACCTAAACATCCCTAAAACTGAAAATCCTATAAACTCAACCAAGTTTGCGGGGCTAAGTCAAATAAAAACGCTTGCGGTTTCAGGGGAAATTACGAGTATCCAAAAGGGTGCTTTTAATGGATGTTCTAGTGTTGAAGATATAACTTTACCCGTTATTAGCGGATATAAACTATTAGATTATTTTGGGGTCGATTCCACGGCGGATTTGCCTAAGTCGTTAAAGAAGTTAACTGTTTTAGGCAGCGGTACGATATGGAATAGTTTTGCGAGCAACGTTCCCATAGAAACGATTGTGATTGGCGACGATATAACGCAGATTAACGAGTATGCTTTTTTCAAAAGTGAAACTACTTCAAGGACTACTTCTTCAATAAAAATAGGTAAAAGCGTTCAAACTATATATAAAAACGCATTTCAGTTAAATAGATCTGTAAAGTCTTATTATATGCCAAAAACTTTAACGTATATAGGCGAAAACGCTTTTCAAAACAACAGTAGTTTAGAGGTGATGGATTTTTCTGAACATGAAAGCGTTCCAACTCTCGTCAACGCAAACGCATTTACGCTTACGCCAAGCACTTTAAAAATAGTCGTTCCTGACGAGTTGTACGAGCAATGGATAATTTCAACTAACTGGAGTGACTTGGCAAGTAAAATCATATCAAAAACCAACTATACATCGGGGGTACAACTATGATAATAAAAAAATTTTACGGGGTACACCCGAACGGCGAGAACTTGATTAAAACTTATTCTAACCAAAACTTGTATATAAAGAAGGTTGGCACTAATCAAATTTATTCAGAAGCGATAGACGTAGAAAGTAACGACTGCGATTATTTGGAAACGGAAGAACCCATCGTTGAAAACTAAAAAATAAAGCACCCGAAATCGGGTGCTTTAATTTTTAAAATTGTCTGGTAAAGAATATCCGTCGATGCTTTCGCCAAGTCTTTTGCATAAAAAGATTTTACAAGCCGTAGGTACTAACGGAACGAGTAGCCGTCTGTATAGCGGTACTTGTGAACAACGTTTTAGGTGTTTTGAATCTTCTTTTATATATTTCAAAAGTTTGTTTACGGCTAGGGGATTACGATACTTGCTAAACTTTAAGAAGAATAAAATTTCGCAAGTCATTATAGCCCTAATCGCGTGTGCGTAATCAATCATTTGGGGATAATTTTTGTAACTATCGTTTACTATCTCGTCAAGGCTTAAAAACATATCCAGCCTAAGTTCAGAAAATTTTTGTCGAACAAGACTGTTTTTAGATTGAACGTAGTAGTGAGTTTTGTTATTTACGAAAACGCATTTTTTAACGTGTTTTATATATAGGTAATTAAAATAAGTATCCTCGGTATGCTTACAAGCATCTAAAAACCTAATATTATTTTGCATAATAATATCCGTGCGATAAAGCTTATTCCAAACGCAAAAATCAAACTTTTTTTGGGATAAAAAGTACTGCATACAAAGGTCTTATCAAACAGCGTTTTTTTACCTTCTTTAATTTTTTTGAAATGCTTACTGCTAAAAACCGAGTTTTCACCAACCCTTTTATATCTACAGACGGAAAGGTCAGACTCCGTGGTTACGAGTGCGTTAAAAAGTGTTTCAACGTGATAGGGGGAGATAAAGTCGTCGGCATCTAAAAAAGTAAGGTATTTTCCACGTGCTAAAGAAATTCCTAAGTTCCGTGCGTGGGAAACACCCTTTCCATCTGCTAAGTGTAGTTCGGCGTTGGGGGCTTTATTTACGAACTCTTCCAAAATGTTTTTAGTTCCATCCGTGCTACAATCGTCAACTAAAATAAGTTGTAGGTTATCATACGTTTGGCACTTTAAACTATTTAGACAGTTTGATATGTATTTTTCCTTATTATAACAAGGTACGATTATAGAGATAAGCGGTAAAGACA
>SVIL01000016.1 GCA_015069505.1 Clostridiales bacterium | reverse complement strand
CAAATATTTCGCCTTGCAAGTTGATAGCCACGCTTCCCGTCAATACATTTGGCGGAATATTTGGGTGGAACTTGCTCTATATCTCCTATAAAATCTTTCAGTTTTTCTTCTATCTCCGTTTCAGTGGGAATATAGTCGGTACTGTCTATAATACTGCCCGTACTGTCGAGAGTATCGGTGGTTAAGCCGAACTTAAAAGTTGCCACGTAAGTTTTGGTTTTATCTAAAAGATAGTCAAAAAGTCTTGACGTCTTGCCAAGACCTACGGGCAGGACACCGCTCGCCATAGGGTCAAGCGTGCCCATATGTCCACACGGACAATTAAATTTTTTTTTGACTGCACCCACGGCGTACGCTGAACTCATACCCGCAGGTTTTATTACGTTTATAAATCCTTTCATTTTAATCGGGGATAAACTGACTTACGGTATAGCGAATATCGTCAACCGCTTCTTCTAATTCACATTTCATTTGGCAACCGCTTGCCAAAACGTGTCCACCGCCACCAAAACGGCTTGCAACTGCGTTCACGTCAACCGATTTTGAACGAAAACTGCACTTTACCTTCTGCTCGTCAATCTGCATAATACAAACGCCGACTTCTACGCCCTTAATACCCATTATAAAGTCGATAAATCCTTCAGTTTCGTGCGGGAAAGCCCCTGTGTTTTCAAGGTCTAACAAGGATATAGTGCCTATACAAAGTCTGCCGTCCAAAAAATACCTGAGTTTTGACATTACGTTACCAAAAAGTTTGGCACGGGCGGACGATTGCTCGGTAAACATTTTATAAATTATATGGTTAAAATCCGCACCCTTTTCAAGCAAAACGCTTGCAACCTTAAAGGTGTTTGGGGTTACGTTTTTGTGTTTGAAGTTGCCCGTATCAGTCAACAAGCCCGTGGCAAGTGCGTTTGCAATTTTGGGTGTGATTTCTACGTTTAGTTCATTTAAAAGGTCGTACACGTTTTCGCAATTTGAGGCTGAGTCGAAAACGTAATTGTACCTTGCGTATTTGGAATTTGAGATATGGTGGTCTATATTGTAGGTATTATTAAACGCCAAAAAATCTTCGCCAAGCACGGTTATTCTACTGTAATCGGCACAATCAACGGCGATATAAGCCGAAAAATTTCCGCTTAAAACCTTTTTTATATCCTTGACCCCGTGTATATAATCAAACCTTTCGGGGATATCATCTAAACAAAAAACGGTAGAATCAACGCCTATACTGTTAAGACCCATATTTAATGCAAGTGCCGAGCCTAAACAATCCCCGTCCGGACGGACGTGGCAAAACACCGCTACTCGTTTTTCTTTTTTAAGGTTTTCTGCAAGGTATTTTAAGTTCTTCAAGAATTTTCATCCCCTTTGATTTTCAAAAAGAGTTTATTCATCTTGTCACTGTACGCCATTGAATCGTCTAAAATAAAATGAAGTTCAGGGACGGTGCGAATTTTTGAGGTTTTTGCAAGTTCGTATCTTATGCGTTTAGCGTCATCTTTAATCGCGTTAAAGGTCGCCAAACATTTTTCGGGTGAAGTGGAAAAAACGCTGACGTAAACCTTTGCGTGGGATAGGTCTTTACTGGTATCCACACGCAAAATGCTTATCATCTCAGTAATAAGCGGGTTTTTTAACCGCCTTGTAATAATCTCGTAAATTTCTTTTTGAAATTCACCGTTTAATTTTTCCGTTCTGTTCCCTTGTCTTTTCATTAACTATACCTACACTTCTTGTTGTTCAACTAAATAACACTCGATAAAGTCACCGATTTTGATATCGTTAAACTTTTCAATAGACATACCGCATTCAAAACCTTGTGCAACTTCTTTCACGTCGTCCTTAAAGCGTTTTAACTGCAATACGTTACCTTCACATATCATTACGTCGTCACGGTAAATACGAAGTTTTCCGTTGCGTTGAATCTTACCTTCGGTAACGTAACAACCTGCAACTTGACCAACGCCCGATATCTTAAAGACTTCTCTAACTTCGGCTTTGCCGAGATATACTTCGGTAAACTTAGGTGCAAGCATACCTTTAAGTGCCTTTTCAACGTCTTCAATGGCTTCGTAAATAACCCTATAAAGTTTGATGTCAACACCGCTCTTTTCAGCGATTTGTTTTGCGTTTGAGTCGGGGCGGACGTTAAAGCCTATAATAATTGCGGATGAAGATTCTGCAAGCATTATATCCGACTCTTTAATAGCACCCGCTTGGGCGTGAATTACGTTTACCCTAACTTGTTCGTTAGAGAGTTTTTCAAGAGATTGTTTTACCGCTTCAACAGAGCCTTGAACGTCTGCTTTGACGATAAGATTTAACACCTTCATATCACCTTCGGCAATCTTGTTGAACACGTCGTCGAGGGTAACTTTTTGAGAGGCTTTTATCATATTTTCTCTCTCTTTATTCTTACGTTCTTCGGCAACCATCTTTATAAGTTTTTCTTGTTCAACCGCATAGAGTATGTCGCCTGAATTCGGGACTTCGTCAAGACCCATTATTGATACTGGCATTGACGGGCCCGCTTGGGTAACCTTTCTGCCCTTGTCGTCTATCATTGCCCTAATCTTACCCGTAACAAGCCCTACGATTACGCTATCAGATACTTTAAGCGTACCGTTTTGGATAAGAATCGTTGCGATAGGACCTTTGCTTTGGTCGAGTTTAGCTTCAACGACAACGCCCTTCGCCTTTCTGTTGGGGTTTGCTTTAAGTTCTTTGAGTTCGGCAACTAAGTTTATGCTCTCTAAAAGGTTGTCCATACCCTCACCCGTCTTTGCGGATACGGGGCATAAAATCGTGTCGCCACCCCATTCTTCGGGCAGAAGACCGTGTTCGGTGAGTTGGGTTTTAATCCTTTCTATATTTGCTTCGGGTTTATCAATCTTATTTACGGCAACTATAATCGGAACGTCCGCCGCCTTTGCGTGGCTTATCGCCTCAATAGTCTGTGGCATTATACCGTCGTCCGCAGCGACTACGAGTACTGCTATATCGGTCGCTTGTGCACCCCTCGCTCTCATTGCGGTAAACGCAGCGTGACCGGGCGTATCCAAGAAAGTTATTTGCTTTCCGCTAACCGAAACTTGATATGCACCTATGTGTTGGGTTATACCGCCCGCTTCGCCGAGTGCTACGCTACTCTTTCTAATCCTATCGAGGATTGAGGTTTTACCGTGGTCAACGTGACCCATAACAGTAACGACAGGTGGACGGGTTTGAAGACTGCTTTCATCGTCGGCTTGTTCGTTAAAGCCTTCGCTTAATACGTCTTCTGCGGTTTTGTCTAATTTAAGTTCTAATTCAATGCCCAAATCGTCTGCAATAAAAGCTGCGGTATCAAAGTCGATCGAATCGTTAATCGTCTTCATTATACCTTCCTTAAATAGACGTTTGGTTATTTCTGCGGCAGTTATACCTATCTTTTCACTTAAAACTTTAAGTGGAATAATCTCACTGTTGATAACTGCTTTTTCTATCTTGATTACGTTTACTTCCGCCTTCTTTTCCTTCTTAGCGGGGCGGAATTTTCTGTACCCTGACTTATTCTCGTCAAAATCGTCTATGCTGACTTGGTTTTTGATGAGTGAACGCTTAGAAACGGTACGCTTTTCTTCAAAAGATTTTTCGTTCGATTGCTTTTTCTTGCCAAACGAACGTTTATCCGCCGAAGGAATAACCGGTGGTGCAACGTAAGTTGCTTGCGGTTTTTTAGCAAAATTCGGCTTATCTACTTGCTGACGGGGTTTATATTCTCCACCTTGTTTTTGTTGTGGTCTATCCCCACTCGGGCGGTATTCTCTGCCCGTTTGCGTTGGGCGAACGGATTCCTTACCCTCACGACGAACGATAAACGACGGGCGTTTAGGTTCTGACGGAACGACGAACTCTTGCTTCTTTTCGGGTTCGGGTTTTTGAGTTTCCTTAGGGGGTTCAACTTCTTCCGCTTTGACGGTAGGTTCAATTTTTGGTTCTTCAACCTTGGGTTGTTCTACTACTATCGGGGTAGGTTCAACCGCTTTTGGTTGTTCTACTACTGCGGGTTCGCTGACCTCTATCGTTTCGGGTTCAACAACCTCTGCTTTCTCAACCTCAACGGCAACTTGTTCTTTAAGAGTTGCAAGTTTTTTAGAAAGCGTAGATTTGAACGACGACGCTTTGCTTTGCATTTCTTTCAACTCTTTTTGAAGGTCTTTTAAACCTTGCCCTATAAGAAGTTCGTTGACTTTTTTTAAGTTTTCAATACTCTTTTTGATTTCAGCCATTTAAATTCTCCTGATTCAACTCGATAAAATCCTTTTCCAAATTATTGATTATCGCTTTCGATAGTGCCTTATCGGTTATGGCAACTACTTTTGCATTTTCTCTATGAACGTAGTCCTGTAAAGGCTTCTCGGTCGTTCTTATTATCTTGCAACCGAATCGCTTAGACAAGCTTAGTGCGTCAGAAGCCGTGTTTCGCGATGCCGTTTTACATACTATTATAAGTTCCACGCGTTTAAGCGTCGATACGGCGTTTACGCCTACACGACATTTACCTGCACGAACGGAAAACCCTATAAACGTTTCCGCTTTGGTCTTAGTTTCCAAGAAACTCCTCCACGATACGGTCGTATATGCTTTCAGAAACTTCACACGAGAAAGCACGGGACAACGCCTTGGTTTTTTTAAGTTTTTTTATACAGGACTCGTCGTTACAGACGTACGCACCCCTGCCGTTTGCCTTGCCCGTTTTGTCAAGGCTTATACTATCACCGCTTTTTACCACACGGATAAGTTCCTTTTTCGGTTTAACCGTTTTGCAAGCGATGCAAGTCCTCATAGGAATCTTTTTTTCCACTTTATTACTCCGCTTCTTCCTCGCCTAAATCTGACGCATCTAAGTCGTCAATGGCGTTAGATTCACTTTTGACGTCTATCTTCCAACCCGTAAGTCTTACTGCAAGCCTTGCGTTTTGTCCGCTTCTGCCGATTGCAAGTGAAAGTTTATCGTCCGGAACGATTACCCTTGCACTGTTTTCGCCCTCAAGTTCGATTACCTTTATAACCTTTGCGGGAGACAACGCCTTTGCAATAAATTCAAGCGGGTTTTCACTCCACGGGATAATATCTATCTTTTCACCGCCGAGTTGTTCAACGATAGCGTTTACCCTTGCACCCTTGTTACCTACGCAAGCACCAACTGCGTCAACTGACGGGTCTTCACTGTAAATTGCGATTTTGGTACGTTGACCGGGGTCTCTCGCAACGGCTTTAATAAGCACGATGCCTTGCTTGATTTCAGGGACTTCGTTTTCAAACAAACGCTTAACGAGGCCGACTGCCGTTCTTGATACGACGATTTGAGCAACCCTACCTGCGTTTTTAACTCTCTTAACGTAAACGTTTAATTTTTGATTGATTTCGTACTTTTCACCAGGAACTTGGTCTTTGGGCATCAAAACGCCTTCGATTTGGTTTCCACCAAGTTCAACGTAAACGTTGCCGTCTTCAATACGACGTACCGAACAGGTCATAAGTTCGCCTTCACGGTCTTCAAATTCGCTAACGGTGTTTTCACGCTCTATCTCACGAAGTTTTTGCATTATGATTTGACGTGCCGTTTGTGCGGCGATTCTGCCAAAATCTTTGGTTGCAATTTCCGTGGACATTACGTCGCCAACCTTATAACTCTTTTTGATTAACACAGCGTCTTCAACACTGATTTCCTTTTCGGGATCTACGACTTCTGCAACGACGTTCTTTACCGAATAAACCTTTATGGTCTTCTTTTCGGGGTTGAGTTTTACCGATATCCCACTTGCATCACCAGATGCTTTTTTATATGCGGAAACAAGTGCCGTTTCCAAAGTGGATATAAAAACTTCTGGGGATATACCCTTTACCTTTTCAAGTTCTTCAAGTGCTAAAAAGAAATCCTGATTTATCATTATAGTTCTCCTTGAATACGTTTAACGTATCTATTAATTTTTTTTATTTTTAGTTTTGACCTTATTCAAAGTCAATATATTCGTTCATCTTAACTAAGTTTTTTAGTTCTATCGTAAAGGTGGTCTTCTTATCGACTTTAAGGGTTACCGATTTTTTGTCGTAAGAGATAAGTTCGCCGTCGTAAAACTTTTTGCCACGAATTGATTGAGCAAGTTTAACTTCTACACGCTTACCGATATGTGATAAAAAGTCCTCGTCAGTCTTAAACGCCCAGTCAATACCCCTACTTGAAACGTTTAGCGTATAAGCCTCGCCAAAAGTCGGGTCAAGAGTATCGATAGGTTCTAAAATGGCGTTGTGGAAAAGTTCACAAGTGTCAAGGTCAACACCGCCGTCTTTATCGATAAAAATGGTAAGCGATGGGTTTTTGCCTTGCTTAAAGTCAACTTCCACGATTTTTACGCCGAGTGGCGTGGCGTAGTCTTGTAAAAAAGACGTTATTTCGGATTCGGGTTTTACCTTCATATTCCCCCCTTATAAAAAGATATGAGAACGGGCAACCGTTCTCATAAGTCTAGCAAACTCTTATCGCTTTGTATAATAACATATTATACAGTTTTTTGCAAGCGTTTTTTTAAGTTTTTATTATTTTCGTTTAATTTTGTTATAAAAAACCTTACGTTTATATGGCTTTTACTATCTTTTCAGCCGAATTGTGGGTGTGTCGATATTGCTTTATACTGAAAGCGACGTTTGTTATGTGGTCGCTAACCCTTTCTAAGTTGGACACGGTTTGAAGATATACCGAGCCGACTTGTGCCGAACACTTACCCTCTTTAAGCCTATCGATATGACGAATTTCAAGTTCCGCACTGTAATCGTCTATCCTTTGCTCAAATTCGTCAACGTCAGATAACATTTCTACATTTCTTGCGTCAAACGCGGATATTGCACTTTCGTATAATGCGTTAAACGTTTCTAAAAGTTCTTGAAGTTCTTTTATCGCATCGGCTGAGAATATGAGTTCTTCCTTCCTTAACCTATGTGCGTATTCCATAATATTTTCAGCGTAGTCACCTATTCTTTCGATATCTGAAACGACGTGATAGTACGAGCCGACCTTTTTATCGTCTTCGTCACTTAAATCCTTACTCATAAGTTTAGTTAAGAAAGCCGTGATAGCCTTGTTGTGGTGGTTTATAACTTCTTCGTTAGAACGCATAGTTTCAGTATGGTCAACCCTTTCGTCAAGAAGCATTTCCATTGCAAGGTTTATATTTTCCTTAGCGAAAGTACTCATCCTTATAATTTCGTTCTTGGTGTTACCAACTGCAACAGGTGGGGTGCTTAACAATCTTTCGTCGATAAACGCAAACTTAAAGCGTTCGTCTTGTGGTTGCTTTTTATCGCGAACGATATAACAAGCGAGTTTTACGACGAGTGGTGAGAAAGGCAACAAAATCGCCGTGGTTATGATATTGAACGCGGTGTGGAATATTGCTATTTGTTGACCTACGTCTGGTGATAACGATGCGAAAAATCCTGCGATACTACCTTTAAATATCCATAGCGGGGCTAAGAATATTAAGCAACCGAATAGGTTAAACAATAAATGAACGACTGCCGTACGTTTTGCGTTTACGTTCGTACCCGCCGACGACATTATTGAAGTTATACAAGTACCTATGTTTGAGCCGAGTGCCAAGAAAAGTGCGTTATCAAAGGTCAAAACGCCGATGCTTGCTAATACGACCATCAAACTGGTGATAGTTGACGAACTGTGTACGAGGGCGGTTAAAACTATACCGATTACAATTAGTAGCAACGGAAAGTGGTCGCCCCTAAAAATGGCTTCTACCCAAGGAAATGGAACGGTTTGGGTAACGCCTTCAACTACGATTTTGTCGAACATTATGGCTTTTGCGTAAGTGGATATAAACTCTAAACCTACGAATATTAAGCCAAGACCTGCCAAAATATTGCCGATGTTTACGGCTTTTTGGTTTTTGACGAGCATTGCGACGAGTATTCCACCGCAACCTATCATCGCTGCAATAGCACCTACGTCAATATTGCCTACGCCCGATAGCGATACGATGTGTGCGGTTACCGTAGTACCGATATTCGCACCCATTATAACGTTGGTTGCTTGTACCAAAGTCATAAGCCCGATATTAACGAAACCGACTAGCATGACGGTAGTAGCCGTTGAACTTTGTATTATACTGGTTACGGCAATACCTATGCCAACGCCTGCGAAACGATTTGAAGTTACTTTGCCAAGCAACTTTTTCATCCCGCCACCAGCGACACGTTCTAATGCACTGCCCATAACCTTCATGCCCATCATCATTGCGGCAACGCCACCGAACATAAAGAATATGTTCCAAACTATATCCATAAATTAATCCGTTCCTTAGTAAAATTTAAGGTAGCCTAAACGTACCTATTTTTATCATACAAAAAAAATTTATTCGTAGTCAAATATTTTGACCCCGTTTTTTAAAATTTGCGGTTGGGAATTTCTCCTTCCGTCTTAAAATTTGGGTAGTCTTGCTGACGCAACGCCTCGTAAACCGCCACGCAAACCGAGTTTGACAAGTTGAGTGAACGAAGTTCGCCCATCATAGGTATTCTTACGCACTCTGAATAATGACTTTCCAAAAGTTTTTCGGGTAGCCCTTTCGTTTCCTTGCCAAAAACCAAAAAATCACCGTCCTTATACTTTGCGTCAGAGTGGATTATTTTGGATTTGGTTGAGTAAAACCAAAAGTTTTTGCCGTTATAGTACTTGTCCATAACCTCCTCAATACTGTCGTAGTACCTTATATCAAGGTGGTGCCAGTAGTCAAGCCCCGCACGCTTCAACTGTTTGTCGGTTACCTCAAACCCCAACGGGCGTACCAAGTGCAATACGCTGCCCGTAACCGCACAAGTCCTTGCAATATTACCCGCGTTTTGTGGGATTTCCGGTTCTACCAAAACTATATTCATCGCCATAAAAATATCCTCTCTTTTAATTAATATCCGCTTCTGAATTCACGGTAAAGACCACGCCTACGTGCCGATATCAATCTATAATCTTTTTCGATTTTTATATTTGCCTTTAAGGTTTCAGAGTTGCTTGCTAATACGATTTTGCCACGGATATCGGATACGCAAGCGTAACCATCGGCACACAGTGCCATCGCCACGCCGTTTGAAAAAGCACCCGCACGAAGCATTACTTGTTCCATGTTTCCTTCAAGTTTTTTGTATATACAAATTATAATCTCTGCATCGCAAAGTGCCAAAATCCGTGCCGTTTCGGGGAAAAACAAGTCCTCGGCAATAATCAAACCTATCTTGCCCGCACTCGTATCATAAACCCTAAAACCACCGCCCGCAACGAACTCGCTTTCATCGATTGTGTGGGACATATCGGTAACGCCCAAAATCTTGCCCTTATCCGATATCACCGCAGAGTGCCTATACACGCCGTAAGTATCGGTATCGCAACCGCTTATCACCACGCCGTTTATCTGCTTTGACAGTTTTGCTACGTCGTGAAAGTATTCCGACTGCCCTTCAAGTTCTTTTTTGTAACTTACCAGACCCAAGCCGTTAAACCCAAACACCAACACCCCGCCGCTTTCCACAAGGTCAAGTTTGTTTTGCCAAACCGAATTTAACGTTTCGCCCGTCACGAAGCAAAGATTCATTATCCACCCCACACCTAAAACAAGTCGCTATATACATTGTATTACGCTAAGGTGGGTTTTGTTAAAGATTGTTATTTATTAAAGTTTGAATTTCCGAAACCGACCCCGCACTTTGGATACCAAGTCGAAGTTCTTTTGAGTGCGAAACGCCCTTAAAGTAGTAGGGCACGAACTTTCTAAACTCTTTATAACTGCGTTCTTCACCGTAAAAGGACTGCATAAGCAAAAGTTGTTTAAGCATAAACTCTTTAAGACTAAACGGTGGGTTTTTGTCCAAAATTTTACACGCCAAAAACGGGTCGGCTATTCCGCCACGGGCTATCATAACCCCGTCCGCACCCGTTTCTTCTATCATTTTATCGCAGTCGCCTATCGTAAACAAGCCACCGTTTGCAATCACGGGGATTTTTACGCTTTGCTTTGCACGATATATCGCATTATAATCGGGCGTACCGCTATAATAATCTTCACGCACTCTGCCGTGTATAGTTATTAGGCTTGCCCCAGAATTTTCTGCCATTTGGGCAAATTCCTTGGCTATATCGTCACCTTTTTTAAGACCCGTACGAATTTTTACGGTTATAATTTTACCACTTTTTACACACTCTTTAACTATATTTTCCGCCTTATGCACGTCGCAAAGTAAGGCACTGCCCTCGCCGTTGCGATAGACCTTTGGCACGGGACAACCCATATTTATATCGACTATTTTATAGTCTTTTAAGTCCTCACTCTCACAAGCCGAACGCATAAAAAAAGCGTCACTACCAAAAAATTGAGCGGCGGTAGTAGCGTAATTTTTAGTTGCAAGAAGTTCCTTTGACCCCTTTCCGCCATAGACGAGCCCTTTTGCCGAAACGAGTTCGGTAAAACAAAGCCCGTACCCCAAATCGGAAGCAAGGGTTCTAAAAGGATAATCGGTATAGCCCGCCATAGGGGCTAAAAATAGGTTGTTAGATAGGGTCAGGTTGCCTACCGTAAGGCTTTTTACTTGCATTTTTCACCTTCAACTTAAACACTACCATTAAGTTTATCAAACATACGGTAAAATAGCAAGCGATTACGGATATTACGGTTGCAAAAACGTTTAATTTTGGGTCTTTAAGCAGTACGGCGTTCAAAATCGTTTTGACTAAAACGCCCGTTAGCATACTTATTACGGGGGTTTTTAAGTTGCCTTTACCAAACAAAATGCCGTTGGTGGTTTGCAATAGCGATAGAAGTACCACGTTTACAGACGTAAACTTTATTAGGTCAACAGTCAAAATTTTTTGGTCGATAGGCAGAGCGTTATACAGTACCCGCACTATAAGCGGTGCAAAAAAATAACACGCTACCCCAAGTGGCAACGCAAGAATAAGTGTTAGCAAAATGGTTTTAATCACCCGTTTTTTTTGGGCGGACGGGGTACTTGCCCCTGCAACTGCGGGGATTGCCACGGTTGCGATTCCGTAGCAGAGTGATACGGGTAAATTTATAACCGTGGTCGCAGCACCCGAATATAAGCCGTAAAGTGTGGTAGCATCCCCCCTATACCCGCTTATAATATTGATTATAAGAAAACTATCAACCACCTGTGAAAGTGGTAAAAGTACGCCCGTTAACGTTACCGTGAAGGTGTATTTTAAAAGGGGCTTTAACTGGGTCTTGAAAAACTCTTTATCAAAAGAACTTTGTAGTGGAAGCGTCTTTTTTTGGGTATTATAAAGTATAAAAAGGTATAGTAACGCCACCGCTTCAGACAGCGTCACGGCAAGTGTTGCACCCGCTACGGAAACCCTTACGTTAGGCATCAAAAATTTGACTAACAAAAGCCCCAAAACGAGTTTTACAAGTTGTTCTATAACCTGTGATACTGCGGTAGGGGTCATATTCATCTTGCCTTGAAAATAACCCCTATAACAAGAGATAAGGGCTACTAAAATTACTGCTGGTGATAGCGTTAAATAACCCAAAAATGCGTTCTTGTTGCCTTGAAGGGTGGATATCCCCGTGCTTAACCCCGCCATTAAAACACTAAAAATACCGCCAAAGATTGCGAGTAGTCTTAAACTGCCCGAAAGAAGGTTTTTTGCGTAGTTAGGGTCTTTGTTTTTTGATATTAACGAGGATAACGCACTATTTGCACCCGTGCCTGAAAAATCCAACAGCACGCAATATACTGGGAATATCATTTGGTATAGCCCTAACCCCTCGCCACCCAAAAGGTTGGTCAGTGGTATGCGATAAACCGCCCCTAAAAGTTTGGATAAAAAAGCCCCTACCGCAAGCACCATTGACCCTTTAAGTATTTTGTTCGACTTAAACTTCATATATGTAGCGATAGGGGTTAATACTATTCAAAACTCTTTGACAAAAAGGTTGCACCAAGCCTAACTAATTTTAGCGTTTCGGGGTCAAAGCAAGTTGAAGGTTGTTTATCCACCAAAACCACGCCCCCAAAGCAGTCGCCACCCACGATTATCGGAACGATTATTTGGTTTTCAATTCCCATATCGTCCCCACGGTATAACGGCAAAACGTTACCGCCCTCTGCCCTACAAGAAACAACGCTTTTGCGTTCTTTAAGCACCCTATCCATATCGGCGGATAAAGTCTTGCCGATTATCTCTTTGTGCTTGCCGTTCGATGCGTACAAAATAGTGTCCGTATCCGTTATTATACACGTCTTTTCGGTTAGGTCTTGAATAGAGTCCGCAACCGTTTTGCCATATTCACTAACCGATGATAACGGCGAATACTTCTTAAAAAACAGTTCGTCTTTATCCATATATATTTCAAGTGGGTCGCCCTCTTTTATCCTTAACGTTTTGCGAATTTCTTTGGGAATAACCACCCTGCCTAATTCGTCTATTCTTCTAACAATGCCTGTTTCACGCATAAAAAAACCTCCGTAATACTCGTAGTATGCGAAGGTTTTAGGTTTTTATTCTATTTTTATATTTTGGCTACGCTACCCATTGACGCTTTGCCCTAAACCAGTCGGTTTCCTGCAAGGTCGTGTTATTGTTAGAGTTAGATGCGTAAACTTCGGCATCCGATTTGGATATTATCACTACGTTTCCGTTAAAGTCCGCAAACGTTTGCCCGCCCGTAAAAGCGGTGTCACCGATAGAGGTTACGTATAACTTTTCCGTACCGTACTTGCAAAGCGAACTTATTGCCGATTGTGAAGGGAATTGATTTGCTACTACGTCAGAATATTCAGCAGTACCCGCAACACAAGTGAACACGCATATATTCGGCTTAATAACGCTTATAAGTGCTTCCGTAGTGGCGGTGTAAGAGCCGTGGTGTCCCGCCTTAAAAAGTTCCACTTCGGATAGGTTGTTATTCTCGACGAGTTTGGTTTCACCCTCGCCCTCTAAATCGCCCGTGAAAAGAAATTTACGGCTACCGTGTGAAAACTGAACGCAGACCGAATTGTTGTTTTCGTTTGAGGTTGAGTGGTCGTAATAATAGTATAGAGAATTTCCATGTCTATCGAATCGGCAAGTTCATATACTCTTTTTGCCTCGCCCTCGTTATTCCAACACTGCAACGCCGTGTAGTGCTTTGCACCCGCGTCGATTTCTTGGTCACGCTCTTCCACGTACTTTTCATATGCGTTTGAGGTAACGGTGGTCTTTGGAAAGTCTATGATAACTTCGCACTCGTACCTATCAAAAAGAGAGGGGTAAGCGTTACTCCCCGCAAACGCGGCGATATGGTCAAAGTGACCGTGGGTTACTATAACGTATTCGAGTTTTCCATCTGTAACGTGGCTATTTAAGTAGGTGGAAATTGCCTCTGCACTATCGTAATCGCTACCTGCGTCGATTAAAATATCGTTTTCACCCGCACGAACGTATATGCTATCCCCCGCCTTTGCGTTGCCGAGGGTTAGAAAGTGAAATTCAAGTTCGCCAACAGGTGGGATATACGGGGGTTTTTTAAGATAGTTCGTGTAAAGATAATACCCCGCACCTACTATAACGGCTAAAATTATTGCCGTAACTATGACCCAAGTAGGCAGTTTTTTGATTTGTTTTACAGCCGCCTTCGCCTTTCTTTTTGAAATCTTTTTTGCCATAAATATTCCCCTATTAGAGTAGAGTTGACCTTAAATAATCTTCGGATTTTGGCGAGAGATATTTTAAGGGGATATCAAACACCGTGTAAACACCGCTCTTGCCTTCCTTTGAAAGCCTTGCTACCGCCCTTGCGTACGCTAAAAGCACGCTACCCGTAAATTCCGGGTTAGAGTCGAGTTTTAAGCAAAGTTCTAAAAGTTGACCGTTTTCGCTTGAAGTGTCGCCCGATCTAAACACAAATCCGCCGTGAGAGAGTTTCTTCTGCATAGCCTTTACTTCTTCGTCGGATACAAAGTTTACGATGGTATCGTAATCGGCAAAATAGTTGGGCATATTTTTGATTTGGGATTCAATTTTCTCTTTATCGGCATCGTCCGCTACCGCCACGAAACACTCTCTTAAATGCTTATCACGAGTGGTAAGCGTGGGGTTAGAACCGTTTCTAACACTATCTATGGCTTCTTGTTTTGGGATAGTATATTGAATTGCGTTTACCACCCCCTCAATTCTTCTTATAGCGTCGCTATGTCCTTGAGAAACGCCTTTGCCCCAAAACGTATAGTCGTTACCCGACGGCAATACGGACGAAAACAACGCCCTTGCAATAGAGAATAGACCGGGGTCCCAACCGATGCTTATGGCTGAAAGTTTTTTAGATTTGCTTGCAACCTTTGATAACTTTTCATAGTATTCGGGGATGCGTGCGTGCGTATCAAAAGAGTCAACCGTATTAAAATTTTCAAGATATTTTGCCGTTTGATCGGGTAGGTCGGTTGCACTTCCGCCACACAAAATTAAAACGTCGATTTTATCTTTATACTTTTCAAGTTCGTCAACCGAATAAACCTTTAAGTCGGTAACGGGTTTTACCGAAGCGGGGTCACGACGGGTAAAAATCCCCACACACTCTATATCGTCAACCTTTTCAAGGGCAAGACTTACCCCTTTGCCTAAATTACCATAACCTATGATTGCTACCTTATACATTACGTAACCTTCCAAAATTTTGTTTTAATATATTTTACAATATTCGCTTAGTTTTTTAAAGTGTTTTTGCAAAAGTTTTGGTTATACGGTTTATTAATTTTAATTAAGGGCTAAATTTATTGAAACATTTACTTTTTTTGACAAAACTTTCGCTTAAATTTGTTACATAATTTTTTTAGTAATTATTTGGATGGTGAAAAATGAAACTTAAAATTAAAAGCGACTATCATACGGTTATAAAATATCTTTTGACCTTTTTATCGTTCGTCGTGTTTAACCGTTTGGAAAGCACCGTTTACCCATACTCGGTAGCGGTTTTCGTGGTGGCGATGGTTACTGGCAGTAACGTGTTTTTGACACCGCTTCTGTTCATTTCTTCCTTTTTTATAACCGCAGACCTTGGGCTTTTACTGTCCGCCACTCTACCTTCGGTTATTTTTATGATAATAGTAAGCATTTACAGACACTTTAACGTTAAATTAAAAGCCGAAGTCTTGCTTTATACCCTTTTATCTATGCTTGTGTATATCATCATCGGTGACACGGTAAAGACCGTGCCTATCGAAAAAAGGATTTTGGTAAGCATTGCCGTTATCGGGATGACCTTCGTCTGCTTAATATCCGCCAACGCTTTGATTACTAAGGGGCTTAAACAAAAGTTTGGCAACGATGAAAAACTTGCGTTGTTTATAACCATCGCAATCTTTGGGCTTGGGGTTTGCAACCTATCAACCCCCTTGGTTTGGAAAAGCGTGGCTATTTTTTTGATTATGCTATCTGCCTACGTTTTTAGGTTTGGGAAAAGTCTGGTACTGTCCGCTATACTCGGAATACCGCTCGCCATATTTTATACGGATATAAGTTACCTTTCCATATTTCTTGCGTTCGGGCTTGTCGCAGAGTGCAGTTTAGGGTTTTCAAGGTATATTTGCGGGGTGGGAATTTTAGCGGTAGAGTACCTTATAGAATTTATTTTCGGCGTTTACGGTGGGTACGCCATAATAGACCTTGTATTCTCAATTATAGGGTGCGTTTGTTTTTTGGTTATACCCAAAAAGGTCTTGGACGGCTTAAAGGAAAAACTTTATGCGTTTAGGGAAAAGAATTTAAGCAGGCAGGCAATAAACCGCAATCGAATTATGACTTCAAATAGGCTTTACGAACTCTCTAACGTTTTTAACGAGATGGCAAATTCCTTTTCCCTTTTCAAAAAAATTGCTACCTCAGAACATTCCGCAAAGGAATCTATCAAGAAAGAAGTTATTAATTCGGTATGTTCTACGTGCGAAAGGCTTTCTATTTGCAAGTCCAAAAAAAGTGCGTTTATAGGCGACCTTAACAAGGTTATGGACATAGGATTTGCTAAGGGAAAATTGTCGTTGATAGATATACCCGAAAAACTTAGTGGATGCGTTAAGACGGGCGAGTGGATTTTTGCCGTAAACAAACTGCTTGCAGAGTACCGTGCAAGGCTTTTAGAAAGGACGAACTTAGAGACGGGGCGTGAACTTATTGCGTCAGAAGCGAGTGGCGTGGCGGAAATTCTTAAAGGTTTGGCGTTGGAAACGGGCTCAACCTTAAAGTACCAAAGTAGGCTTGAACGAAGTATCGGCGAGGAACTTTTTAAGGCGGGGTTCTCCATAACCGAAATCCTTATCTACGGCGAGGGCGAAAGGACTAACGTTAGCCTTATTATATGTATGAAAGAGTATTCCGTTCAAGGTATTGAACTTATTATAAGCAAGTGTTTGGGCTTCAATATCTCGCTTGTGGAAAAGTTCGACGTATCCGAGGACAAGTGTTATTTGAATTTTAAAAAAGCCGCAGACTTTGATGCCGTGTTCGGGGTGGCTTCGGTAATGAAAGACGGCTCTGAGGCTTGCGGGGATACACACTCGGTCGTGCGGATTAAAGAGGATAGATTTATGGTTGCCCTATCCGATGGCATGGGTAGTGGAAAAGAGGCGGAAAACCTTTCCTCCGTTTCCCTATCACTTATCGAAAGTTTTTATAAGGCGGGGCTAAAAAACCAACTTATCTTAAACACCGTAAACAAACTGCTTGCAATCAACACCACGGATAGTTTTACCGCTCTTGACGTTTCTATTATCGACCTTAAAAACTGCCAAGTCGATTTTATAAAGTACGGGTCGCCGTACGCATTTATCATAGGCGAAAGCGGGATTAGAATTGTAGAGGGCAACAGTTTGCCACTAGGCATTTTAGAGGAGCTTAAACCCGCAGTATGCACCACTACCCTTCAAGACGGGGATATCGTCTTGTTTATGAGTGACGGGATTGCCGACTGTTTTGCTTCGTCCGGCGACTTAATAGACTTTTTGCGTTCGCTCCCGTCGTTCAACCCTCAAACCTTATCCGATGAGGTTTTGAAAAAGGCACTTGAAAACAGCGGTGGAATTAAAAAGGATGATATGACTGCCCTCGCCGTCAGAATATTCAAAAAACAACCGCTGACAGCGTAAAAGTTAAGGCGAAGGGTTTGCCCTTCGCCTTTATATTTAGTTGTGGATTATAAAATTATTGAATACAAAAATCATTTGCATCTTGGGAATTTTTACGTTCCTTTTTTGCAGAACTTATTATAAAATTAAAAACTATCAAGACTATTATCATTATCACCGCACAAACCCAAAAAGCGGGGGTGTAAGAACCAAGTAAATCGTAAAACAAACCTATTAGCGGAGAGCCGAGTGCATATCCTACTTCTTTTGCGGAAACGAAAATACCCAGAATTTTTCCGAACGATTTTTCGCCGAACAGTTCGTGTGCAAATATAGGCAACATAATGGTCTCTAACGGATAGGAAAACGTGGATAAGACGGCAAAACTCATTGCTAATACTTTGCCTTGAATACTGTTTGTTACAAGTGCCAAAAGCACTGACGATACGGCACCTGAACCGATGGATATTATAGCCGTAAACCTCACCCCTAATTTGTCGTAGAAAAATCCCGTTAAAAACTTGCTTAAAGCAAGCACCACCGAAAACACGCTTAGCACTAACGCTGAGTAATTTGCGTCTATTCCCACATCCCCAAGATAAGCGGCTAACACCCCGTATATGCTGTGCAAAACCAAACCGCATAATAACACGCATAATATTACTGCGTAAAAATACGGTTTTTTTATTGCCGATGAAAACTCTATACCTATCCATTCTTGTTTTTTGGGTTTTTTATCAAGGTCGGGTTCTTTCACTTCGTCTTCGACCACAGTGGGTTCTTTATAAAAAATCGTTATCAACACACCGACCGCTAAAAGGATTATAGCCGTAAGAAAATACGCTATCTTATACCCTACCGCGTCGCTATTCCCGTTTATTATAGGGGATAAAATCTGGATTGCCACCGCACCGCCTATGCCACTTGCGGCAAGCACACCGCCCATAATAGTACCTTTATTCTTTTTGCACCATTTGGTTATAACGTAACTGACCATCGTGGTCGTAGTCCAAGAAATACCAAGTCCCAAAAATACGCTACCTAAACAAAACCAAGCCACATTATTCGCAAAAGTGTATATTAGCATTGAAGATATCAAAGATATAAAGCCCGCTATTATCAGTTTTTTAGCACCGAACTTTGCTATCAAAAAACCAAAAACCAAGTTTATTAACGCTGACGTAACGTACCTAAACGGTTCGTTTATCGCAAATATACTACGCTCTACGTTAAGGTGTTCTGTGATGGGTTTTATGTACAAACTTTTCGTAGAATTACAAAAGCCAAGCACTACGAAAACCATAGTAAAACAAAGTGCGACTATAACCCATTTATACCAACCGTTTTTCTTTTTTCTTAAATTTTGCATAAATTTATTTTCCGCCTGATTTTTTAATCAAATTATAATAATATATCGGCATCGCACTCCAACCATGACAAAGGCTACCCGCAGTGTTCCCGTTAGGCTCGCCGTACCCTTTTAAGGTTTCCCACACGGTAGTCGCACCTTTTGACAACATATATCCGTAACGAGTGCGAATATTTTCTAAAACGTACCCTTCGTTTGCTTTATCGTTTTGCAATAATGCGTCGTAAATGAATCCCGCCATTGACAAAGTTTCTTCTATGAGTTCGTTGCCCTTTAACGCGTTTATAATCCTTTCATTGCCAAGCCCGATTAGACAAGCCACGGCGTTACCAAGTTTTGAATACTGATCGCCTACCGTGCTTAATTTATACAACTTAGTATTCTCATTAAAGAAAGTCTTAACGATACTTTGCTTTATATCGTTTTCGTCTATATCTTTTACGTATTCTCTTTTAAATATTTTAAGTTTTTGAACAAGCATTACGAACGTAGCGTTTAACAATAAATCGTATTTCTCAACTCTCTCATCTGCCCCTTTATAAAACTCGCCGTCACCATCACTACCACTGGTCCACTCGTAAAAATTCCAGTACGGATATGGTAAGTTTTTTATAAGCCCCGTGTTATCAATACTTTTTTTAAATATTTCTACTATCCCATTTACCGTTCCGCCAACTTCGTCAAATATTGAAAAATCGGCAGTATGTTCTACGTATTCACACACCGCATAACCAAATATTATAGAAAAAAAAGGGATTGCTGGCGTACCCTCTGCGGGATAAGTCAGTTCCAAAAGTCCATCGGGACGTTTACCTTTGGACATAAAAACTAAGTTAGCACGTTGATACTCACTACCCTTAAACGCATAGTAACCGCATAGCATTTGGTTACGGCTATCTAGTGCGTATAAGGCTTGCTCTCGCCAAGGACAGTCTTCGTAATGGTCGTCCATACATAGTTTTAAGGTTCGCAAGGATATATCGTAAATTTTACTATCTATTCCGCTTAAACTAATTGTCTTTTCTTGAACGGGATATTCGTAGGGGATTAACCCTATCTTTTTTATATTTACATTTGCATTAGATATAACTTCAAGATATCGACAGGCTAACTTTACGAAATATTGCGTAAGATTATGTCTGCCCTTATTTAGAATAAACTTTATGGAAAAATCACGATTTTGACCGCTGACTTTATTGTTTATTATCCTTCTGACCTTTCCGTCTGCCAAATGTTCGCCAAACGCAACGATTAATTCGGTCTCGGCATCACAGTCCACTTGCACGTTTAGATATCCCGATCTTTCCACGCCCAAATCGTAAATTTTTCGGTCTTTAACATCCATTAATTTGCCGTATATCGGATTACCTTTGACAAGGTGGGCAACCGGTCTGGGACTAAAAACACAAGTTTTACAAAACTCTTTACTCTTAAAATATTCGGTCATCCCGTCGGCAACGATTGTTGAAGTATAGCCAAGTTGAGGGCTTATAAGCCTTTTTTCACCTTGTAAATATTCACCGCATAGCCCTGACAAAACGTTTTTATCACTTATAAGCACAACGGCTTCATCAACTTTAAGTTCAAATATTAAGCCCGCACCGTCGTCAATATGCCTAAAACTATTAAGCCCTTCGTACCTAACGACTATGCTTGCTCTATTAACGCCCGCTTTACAATAATCGGTAAGGTCAATTTTATCGTAATACTTTTCCTTTCGATAACCCGCAAACTGCCCGAAAGTTATCACTTTATCGTTCAAGTACAATATGTAATCCGTTTCCGCACATAAGGCTATACTTGCACTTTTGCCGTCGAAAATAAAATCAAACTTAAATTTTGCGTACTCGTCTTTATCTTCTTTTTTGTCAAGCCAAATCCACTTACTGTTAATAAACATATCCTTCATTTTTTCACCTTGTAAAATTGTACCACCAAACGAACGTTTTTTACAATACCTTTCTTGACATAAAAATGCTTTATTTCGACTTTTTATAAAAAATATTGCCTGTTTACCTTGCCATTTTTGGTTTTTAATGATATACTTTGGTTATGGATAAATTAAGAGTTTTAGATGAAAGCATTATAACCGAAGTGGGTATTGCGACGCAAATTGTAAAGTCCTTTCCCATCGTGCAAAAAAACAGACCCGTGTTCGTCCACTCGCACGAATTTTACGAAATTACGTATATCGTAAGCGGTGGGATTTTGCACACGCATAATTTTAACGAAAACTTTGCGGTTACGGGTGATTGCTTCATCGTCAAACCTAACGAAGTGCATTTTTTCAGAAAGTCGCAAGGGTGCGAACACCGTGACATATTGATTTCCAAATCGTTGTTCAACGGGGTTGCGAAGATTATACCCGATTTGGAAAATGCAATAAATTCTAAACAAAAACTAGTTCTTTCATTAGAAGATATCCATAGGTTAGAATCGGGGCTGAACGAGTTTTCCAAAACGCAAAACTTAGACGAAAAAAAGATTATCGGTGTGCAAGTGGTTTTGGATATTTTTAGGCTACTTTTTAAGAGTTCTAAAACGGATTCTAACACCGATACCCCGTCATTGCTAAATAAAATTTTAGATTTATTTACGCAAAGCGATTACATAAAAAAAGGCATACCCTTGGTTGCAAAAACCTTGCAGTACGACCCGTCCTATTTAGGTAGATTCTTTAAAAAGTGCATGGGAATAACTATGTCGAATTACCTTACGAATATTAGGCTTAACTACGCGGTGTATTATTTATCAACCACTACTTTAAGCCTTGGCGAAATTTGCGACGAAATAGGAATTGAAAGCACTTCGTACTTTAATAAAATATTCAAAAACAAATTCAACATCCCCCCTATAAAATACCGAAAGATTTATAAAAACGATTCCGTGCATATATAACGAAAACCCCCACGCTGAGATAGGCGTGGGGGTTTCTTTTATGGTTTTATAAGTTTAGTGGTCGGAAAAGACGATTAGTTTGCACTTGTCGTTAAGCAGAATATTTTTCTTGGTTAAGTCGCCGTCAAAGAAGGTTAGGTTTGAATTTTCGTCAATATAACCTAAGGCTACTTCACCATCGCCAAAAGCGTCGTTTGTGGATTTATACAAAGAGTATATAAAGTCCCTAACGGGCATTTCTTGTGGGATAGAAGTAAAATATTCCTTGCATTTTTTAACGTAGATTTCTTTACCCTCTTTTCCGTTGTTATTATAGGTCAAAATCTCTTTATAAAAATTATACATTGCGTCTTTGTCGGACAACTGCATCATTATCTTGCTGACGTATTTATTGCTTATTACGACGTTGCTTTCGCTGTAATTTTGCACGATATCGTGATGTTCGGGATCTAAGATTTCCACGACGATTTCGACGTTGTTTTCGGCAAGTTCACTTTCCCGTTTATTAAGCACGCTTTGTAAATACACAAGGTTGGTAAGTGCGTACAAGTCTTTTTCGGCGGGATCGACGGTTTCACTTGATAAGATTAACACCGTCGTGTTTGAACTGTCAAAATGCCTACATAATTGATTAGTGATAAACTCCTTATTATGCACGTCAACAGCGACGCACTCCTCAACAAACGAATACTTTTTGTCAAAATCGTATTTGTCAAGCGTTTCTTTATCGTCTAACAACAATACCCTGATTACGTCTTTTTCGTCTTTCCACTCGGCGTTGAATCGATTTAGACCTTCTAAAATGTTGGGTAAGTTTTTGTTATGCCCTAAGACTATTATATGCCTGCCCTCTACTTGGAAATTTTTAGCCAAACTCATTTTATAAAAGGTCGGCTTTTCTTTGCAACTTACGGTAAGGTCTGACTTAGAACTTGCCAAATAAAAGGCGTACGACTTATCTTTATTCTTTCTAACGGTCAATGGGATTGCGTTAGAGTGTGTTTCTATATAGTTATAGAACATATCCGCTTCCGTACAGGCTTGGACTTCTGCCGTATGGAATTCTACGCCCTCGTTAGAAAATAATTCACTATACACGCTATTTAGTTTGGGCATAACCGAAAACTGCGAAAAGATATCGCCAAAAAGTTTATTGACGGGAACGGGCACGATATCTAACCTATCGTTATTTTTGGTTGCCAAAATCTCGTTAACTACGCCGTCCGTCCAGTCGCTTGTGACTTCTACAATGACCTTTTGGCTAAGCCTACTGTTTTCTTTTGATGCGATGTCCGACACTTGCATAAGCGTTTTTATTGTCTGACCGTTACCGCCGTCAGTTATATGGTCTTCGCCCAAATCTTCTTCTAAAACTATGATGGTTTTTGCCTTTTCCAAGGATATATCGTAGAGTTGTTGGGTGGAAAAAACGTTGCCCGTGCGGACTATTATCGTCGGCTTGTTTTTTATCTTTTTACCCTTTAACGTAAACGACATTGCGTCCTCTATCTGCTTTAACACCAACTCTCTATCTCTTGACGTGAACACGACTATAACGTTCTTTTCGTCTAATAAAAGGTATTCGTTTATTATTTCTATACCCCTATCGTTCCAGTTGAGTATTATTACGTGTTCTTCTAAATCAAGTCTGTTTTTGCCGTTGTTTGCGTCTTCGATAAAGCCCGAAATTATGTTTGATACGTAGCCTATTACCGCACCCGTAAATGCGACCATACCGAATATTACGATTATGAAACAAATAATACATAGCACCGCTTCGCCTTTGCCGTCAACTACGCCCGATATACAACCTGGGTCAAACATCATTGCAAGGCAGTTAAACATCGCTTCAAAATAGGGCATCCCGTTCATTAACGACACGATTAACGAAAATATTGACAAGAACACCACGTTAAAAAGTGCTATGGTCGAGACAACGATTAGCCCCGGCTTTTTCTCTTTTAGTATTGTAAACCACTTTCCCTTTTTCATAAGTTTTCCTCTTTCCTAAAACGTTTATATAAGTTTTATATCAATCTAGCGTTTTAACGATTTTTGCGGGTACGCCTGCTAAGACGACGTTATCGCCAAAACTTTTGGTGACCACAGCCCCCGATGCCACGACGACGTTGTTGCCGAGCGTTACGCCCGGGTTTATTATCGCTCCGCCACCTATCCAACAGTTATCGCCTATGGTTACGGGCAAGCCTAATTCCACGCCGTTGTAACGTTCTTCTGCCCTTACGGGGTGAGTTGCGGAAAATATTTTTACGCACGGGGCAAGCATACAGTTTTTGCCGATAGTAACTTTGTTTACGTCCAAAATCACACAACCGTAATTTGCAAAAAAGTTTTCACCGACGTATATGTTTTTACCGTAATCGCAATAAAACGGCGGCTGAATAACCACTTCTTCACCCGTTCCGCCAAGCAGTTTTTTTATTAGTTTTTGAATTTTTTTAGCGTTAGTTGGCGAAGTCTTATTTAATTTACAAAAAGTCTTTTTTGCCTCTAAGTGCATTTTGCGAAGTTCTTTATCACGCGGGTCGTACAGTTGCCCGCTTAACGCCTTTTCTCTTTCGGTCATTATAACTATCTCCTATTTAATCCTTTCTTTTAGGTTTACTGTTCCTTTCCCAAAACACGCCGTCGGCGTAGCCTTGCACGGTTGGGTTTATTGTTGCATTTTCTAATCTCTTTTCCGCCCACGCACAATACAGTGGGTTTTGTTCTATACCTATGTACTTCCTACCTAATTTCTTTGCAACTACCTGAGTCGTTCCGCTACCCGCAAAGGGGTCTAAAACCAAATCCCCTTCGTTAGACGACGCAAGGATTAGTTTTGCAATAAGTTTTTCGGGTTTTTGGGTGGGATGGGCGGTATTCTCGGGCATAGACCAGTACGGGATTGCTATATCGTCCCAAAAATTTGAGGGGCA
>SVIL01000015.1 GCA_015069505.1 Clostridiales bacterium | reverse complement strand
TGTCTTTTGGGTCGCCCAAAAGACAGCGGTTGGGAAAACGTGGTCTATCAAATGCATATGTACCACGATAGTGATAAGTCCGAACGAACCCAACTTGATTTTGCAAATTATTACATAAATTATATTAAAGAACATAAAGAGAGTTGGAACGTCCCCTTTTTGGTTGGGGAATATAACTTTTGGTCGGCGGAGTCCGCTTGGCGTACTTGGCTTAACACTTTCAACGTGGAGGGGGTAAGTTGGTGCAGTTGGACGTATAAAAATACGGACAGCGTAAAAGCGAATAACTGGGGGTACTTTTATTGTCCTACGGTAGAGAACATCGATTATAAAACTGACGACTTTGAAACTATTAAGCGTAAGTGGTCGGGGTATAAAACTTCGTCTTATCAGAAAAACGAGTTTTTGACGGCGATAATTAAAGAATGTGCTTTTTATAACGTTGTTGATTACGGCACGCCCCTTTCCACGCATAAATTTACGATAGAAACTTATAAGACTGCGGGCGAGTCTAAAAACGTTCATTTAATAGACGGGGAACTTGCTACCAGATGGACGAACGGCGAGGCTCAGTCAAACTCTTTACCGCAAACTATTACGATTAGGTTTGGGGATAAAATCGATCTTAAACGCATAAGAATTTTCACCCCTAACGCCGATTACGGCAGAAGTTACGTTTTAACCTTGGTGCATACCGAAACGGGCAAGACGGTTAGAATAACTATGGATGGCAAAGTGGGGTACACGGATTTTGAACTTTCCGCCCCGACCCGTGCTATAACGCTTACGCAATCGGGCGAAGCCGCTAATAATTTTTGGAGCATACACGAACTTGTGTTTTTTGGAGAAGTTATAAATGGATAAGCAAAAGGTAGATAATATCCTTAAAGAGATGACTCTTGAAGAAAAAGCATCTCTCTTATCGGGTAAAAATTTTTGGGAATCGCAAGATATAGAAAGGCTTTCGGTTCCTTCGATATTTTTTGCGGACGGTCCGCACGGACTTAGAAAGCAAATGCTTTCCGCAGACCACTTGGGGCTTAACGAGAGCGTTAAAGCCACTTGTTTTCCCACCGCTGCGACGCTCAGTTGCAGTTGGAACGAAGACCTTTTATACTCGGTTGGCGAGTGCTTGGGGCGTGAAGCACGTTCTTTGGATGTTGGCGTTTTGTTGGGACCGGGTGTAAACGTAAAACGCAACCCCCGTTGCGGTAGAAACTTTGAGTACTTTTCCGAAGACCCGTACTTAGCGGGCAAGTACGCTTCTGCGTATATCCGTGGCGTGCAAAGCCAAAACGTTTCGGCTTGTGTAAAGCATTTTGCGGTTAATAGTCAAGAAAAGGCGAGAATGGTCGTCGATTCCGTCGTGGACGAGCGTGCGTTGAGAGAAATTTATTTAACCCCGTTTGAGATGGCGGTTAAAGAGGGTAAGGTCAAATGCGTTATGTCCTCGTATAATCGCATAAACGGGACTTACGCCAACGAAAATCCGCATACCTTAACAGATATTTTAAGAAAAGAGTGGGGGTATGACGGCGTGGTCGTAACCGACTGGGGCGGAAACAACGATAGAGTTGAAGCCTTGAAGTGCGGAAACGAAATCGAGATGCCTACCACGGGCGGTGAAACTAATAAAGAGGTCGTTGAAGCGGTTAAAAGCGGTAGAATAGACGAAAGCGTTTTAGACGACTGTGTCAGAAGATTACTTAATTTAGTGTTTTCTTTGAGTGAAAACCAAACCGAAGATTACGATAAAACTCGTCATAACCAAGTCGCAAAAGAAGCATCTGAGGAAAGTTCGGTACTTTTGAAAAACGAAGGTGTGTTGCCATTATCCCCGAACGAACGGGTTTGTATTATAGGCGATTTTGCATCTAACCCACGAATTCAAGGTGGTGGTTCGTCTGCGGTAAATCCCACCGCCGTTTCATCAGTACTTGATTGCGTTAAAGATTATCCCATAAACTTCGTGGGGTACGAGCGTGGTTTTGAACGGTACGGCAAAAAGAAGAAAGGGCTTATTAAAAAGGCGGTTAAACTCGCCCAAAAAAGCGATAAAGTCCTTCTTTTCATAGGACTTGACGAAGTTACTGAAACGGAAGGTATTGATAGAGCAACCCTTTCCATCCCTAAAAATCAAATAGACTTATTGACGGCGTTATCTGTTACAGGCAAAAAAATCGTAGCGGTCTTATCTTGTGGTGCCCCCGTTGAAACTGCTTGGGACGATAAGGTTCAAGGGCTTTTGCATTGTTATCTTACAGGTCAAAGTGGGGCGGAAGCCACCTTAAATATTCTTACGGGCAAGGTCAACCCCTCAGGCAAACTTGCCGAAACTTATCCTTTTTCAGAGCAGGATTGCCCGTCGTATAACTTCTATCTTAAAAACGATCTTACCGCCGAACATAGGGAAAGCATTTACGTGGGATATAGGTATTACGAAAAATCGGATACGCCTGTCAAATATCCGTTTGGCTATGGGCTGAGTTATACCAAGTTTAGTTATTCGGACTTAAACGTAGATGAAAAAGGCGTTAGTTTTACCTTGTCAAACGTAGGTGACGTTGACGGGAAAGAAGTTTGTCAAGTTTACGTATCTAAACCCGAAAGCAAGGTTTTCCGTGCCGTAAAAGAACTTAAAGGCTTCAAAAAAGTATGTCTTAAAGCAGGCGAAAGCGTTAAGGTTAGTATTCCTTTTGACGAATATACGTTTAGGGTTTTCGACGTTGATAAAAATAAATTCGTCGTTGAAGACGGCGAGTATAAAATTAGCGTTGGCAGATGTTCTACTGACAACGGCTTGTCTAAAAACGTCTTGATTAGCGGTGAAAAGTTATGCCCGAAAATGGGCGATGGCGAAATTCCTAATTACTATTTAGGTACCGTTAAAGACGTTCCTGCATCTGAATTTGAAAAACTGCTTGGATACCCCCTTCCTGACGGACAGTTGAAGTTTGTTAAACGCAAACGCATAATAGTGGATTATAACACCGCAATAGTACATTTACGCTACGCAAAAGGTTTCGTCGGCAGGTTGTTCTCTTGGGGTATTCGCACGGCGTACAAGGTGCTTAAAGGCACGGGCAAGCGTAAGACTGCAAACGTTATTCTTATGGGCCCGTATTATATGCCCGTACGTGGCTTGTCAAGGATGACGGGCGGTATGATAACCGCAAAACAGTTAGACTGTTTAATTGAGATGTTTAACGGAAAATTCTTTAAGGGCTTAAAAGGGTATATAAAGGCTGGCAAAGAAGCAAAAAAACTAAAAAAACAAAATAAAACCAAATAGGTTTTTCAACCCCCCTTGGAACTGAAAGCGGTTTTGAGGGGGTAATTTTTTAAATTTGCGTAAAAGCCTTGAAATATTTTCGATTTTGTAGTATTTTATAATGGTAAGTCAAAAAGTTTTTAGGAGATAGTGACTTGGAAAACCCACAAAAAAGAGAAAAGTTTTCGTCAAGAATAGGATTTTTGTTAATATCGGCGGGCTGTGCGATAGGGCTTGGCAACGTTTATAGGTTCCCCATAACCACGGGTGCGTACGGCGGTGCGTTTTTCGTGCTTATATACATAGTATTTTTATTGCTGTTAGGAATTCCCGTTATGACGGCGGAACTATCCGTCGGTCGTGCAAGTCAACGAAGCATCGCTTCGTCTTTTGACGTGCTTGAAAAACCGGGACAAAAATGGCATTTTGCAAAGTATTTGGGAATCGTTGGCAACTATATGTTGATGATGTTTTATACTTGCATTTCCGCTTGGATGATCATATACTTTTTTAAGTACCTTACAGGCTCTATAATGAGTGTTGAAGGTACACCTGAAGCACTTGGCAAGGTGTTTGGGGAAACCAACTCTAACGTCCTATTGATGATAGGTGTTACTTTTGGTGTAATAATCGCTTGCTTTGGCGTTTGCTCGTTGGGGCTTCAAAAGGGCGTAGAGCGAGTGACTAAGGTTATGATGGTCGCACTGTTGTTCTTGCTCGTGGGGCTTGCAATCTATTGTTTAACGCTCAGCGGTGCGGGTGCGGGGCTTTCTTTCTATCTTGTGCCTTCGCTGGAAAATGTAAAGGAAGCGGGGGTATGGACGGTAATTACCGCCGCTATGGGACAAGCCTTCTTTACGCTTAGTATAGGAATAGGTTCTATTGCTATTTTCGGCAGTTATATCGGCAAAGAAAGGCGGCTGCTTGGCGAAACCACGGTTATCGTGGGGCTTGATACCTTCGTCGCACTCGTGTCAGGGTTGATAATATTCCCCGCTTGTTTTACTTACAATAATGGCGTAACGGCGGATGCGGGTACGGTCGGGGCAGGTTTTTTGTTCACAACGTTATCTTCTATTTTCAATAATATGCCAGGCGGACAGATTATAGGCTCATTGTTCTTTTTGTTTATGATTTTTGCGGCGTTATCTACGGTTATAGCGGTGTTTGAAAACATTATGTCTTTCTGGATAGAACTTACCAAACTCAGCAGATTAAAAATTGCACTTATAAATATCGGTATAATGTGTGCGTTAAGCCTTCCTGCAGTGCTCGGCAACAACTTGCTTTCAAACGTGCAAATTTTGGGGAAAGGGATTATGGACTTAGAGGACTTTTTGGTTTCTAATATCTTCTTGCCCCTCGGCTGTATAATATACGTTCTGTTTTGTACCCAAAAATTCGGTTGGGGTTGGGATAACTATCATAAAGAAGTCAACATAGGCGACAAAGGTCCAAAAATGCCTAAATGGCTTAGGTTTTATATGTCGTACGTATTGCCTTTGATAATCGTTGCAATGATGATTATTTCAATAATAAACGCTTTTTAGAGTGTTTTTAAGGGGTAATGAGTGATTTTTGACCGCCTAAAATAGTACAAAATAAAAAAGAGAAAGAAAAAATAAAAAATTTTTAAAAATGACAAAAATATAATTGACAATATTTTTAAATTTGGATATAATACATAAGCATTGAATAAACTTTGATGCGATATGGCGGCGTAGCTTAGTTGGTTATAGCGGCCGGTTCATACCCGGCAGGTCGTTGGTTCGAATCTGACCGCCGCTACCAAGCAAAACCACGGCGTTAGCCGTTTACATAATACGCACCGTGTCAAACACGGCAAGCGACCAAGGCCCCTTGGTCAAGCGGTTAAGACACCACCCTTTCACGGTGGTAACATGGGTTCGATTCCCGTAGGGGTCACCAAAACAAGCATTTTTTGGCTCAAAAAAGCCAAAAAATGCTTATTTTTTTACTCTCAAAGGGCGTTACTGCCCGAAAAAGGTGTCAAAAAAAGTGTCAAACGGGCGGGCTTTCCGCCCGTTTTTCTACTGTTAAAACCTAATCTTTTCGCCCTCTTTAAGCAAATATTCATCCGATAATTTAGTGTACGTGTTACCCAAAACGCCGTTACTATGCCCGACAAAGTGATTTAAGGCGGGTTCAGAGACCCCGCACTCTTTACACTTCGAGTAAAACGTCGTCCGTAGGTCGTACAATTTATGTGTCGGCATAACCTCTCGCATCTTGCGACGTAGATAATCCGGCGACGATAAGTTCAAAGGTTCCGCCAGGAACGGTTTAAGCATCGGCGTAATGGGTATTTTTTTATATTCCACCGTTTTAGACTTACGCTTCGAGTTAATTGCGACAATGAACTCGCCATCAATCCGAACGGACGGAAGTTCGTTCGGGCGTAGCCCGGTGTAAAGCAAAATCATAAACGGTTGCATAAACGCCGTATCGGATAACGTATTTTTTAACGACGTTATCTCTTCTGAACTAAGTGCCGAACCGTGCTGACGTTCGTACTTTTCCAAATAAACGACGTTGAGCGGGTTTTTGGTAATGACGTTATGTAAAATTGCAGCCTTAAAGATAATCGATAAGAGCGAGTGAATCTCTTCGGCGGTTTTAAACTTCCCTTCGCTAACGAGTTTATCGATAACGTCTTGGCACTCAGCCGGCGTGATGCGTTTAAGTGGTTTGTTTTTAAAAAACGGCTTCAAGTGGTTGCGGTAACGTGACATATCGCTATCATAGGTCCTTTTGGCAAGACGTTTTTGGCGGAACTTTTCAAAGTAATACGTAGCGAACGCATCGAAGGTCTGCGGGATGCCGTTCACCTGCGACGGTGGACGACGTCGTTTTGCGACACCGTATTTTAAAATCGCTTGAATTTTAACGGCAACGTCAGAACGGGTCCGCCCGTAAACGTAGTACTTTTCGCCTTTTAAGGTAATATAACCTTGATACCGTCCGTCACGACGTTGTTTTTTACTAATCGAAATGCCCGGTATATCAATAAGCATTTTTCTAATTTCCTCCTCAGAAAAGGAAACACCCTTTTTTACTTGCTTGATATTCAGTTTAGAAGCATCAACGTCATGCATCGGCACGGGTGGGTCACCGTGTAACGGTGAATTATTAAAGCCGTCGAGAAATCTTTCGACGGCTTCACTAATGCGGACGGGCTTTTCATTTTCTAAACGGTGCTTGATTTTAACCAAAAAAGTGCTAATCTCGGCAAGGTTAGTTATTAAGCGTTCAATTTGTTCTCTTTCGTTTTCCATATAAAAAACTCCTTTTAATTTGATAGAGTTATTTTATACGAAAATTCGCCCGTTTTCTCAATACCGTTTTAACTCGGTTTTTCTTTATCTAAGAAAAAGCGAGTTATTTTTTTATTGGTTCTTTCACGCCGGCGAGAGCCTTAATCTGAATAAGTATCGCCTCACGTTCAAACGGTCCGAGTAACTCATAACACTTAATAAGCATCTCTTCATCCTTCGAGAGTGCAGGTGATTCACTTGCTGGCGACGTCGCTTTAAAATCGTCACGCCCGGCTAAATAATCCAACGAACAATCCAGAACGTCAGCAAGTTTTTTTAACATATCTAACGAAGGTTCGCACTTGCCACGTTCCCAATCCCCGATTGAAAAGTAAGTTGTACCTAATTTTTCCGCAAGTTTTTGTTGCGAGAGACCTTTTTCTAATCTCAATTCTCTCAATTTATCCATAAAACATCCCTTAAAAACGCTTTTTTTAAAAATTATAAGGAAATTTTCCTTAAAAGTATTGACATGTGGAAATATTCCTTGTATAATGCTTAGCGATAAGGAAACTTTCCTTATACAAATCTCTCCTGCAAAATTCAGTTAAAAACGACGCAAAAAGTTGTCGCTAAATGAAAAAAGATTAGCAAAAAAGGAGAGAGTGCTAATCTTGTTATTTAAGGGAGAGAGCAAAAATGTTTAATAAGAAAGAACCTGCAGCAGGCCCAACGATTATTTATGAGCCAATTTTTGAACTTGATTTAAGCGTTGAAGAACTCCATGCGTTTAATTGCCTTATTTATAGCAATCCGGGTTCTGAAGAACGTTTGGAAGAACTAACTGCAGACAGAACGGATATTTCCGTTCTTCAGGCACATTATAGTGCATGGCTTATAGAGTCAAAGTCTTATACGGGTATTTCTGAAGACGTTGCACAGGCGTTACTAAAAAAGTTGAAGAAACTATTTTAGAAATTGACTTTTTTGCTTAAAGTTTTTCCTTTTTTATTTTTCAAAGGGATATTACTTTTAATTATTACGTTTCCGTTTTTATCAAAAAACTCATAATATGTCGCCTAGAATTATAACAGGTAAATATTGCATGGAAGAATTACCTATAGACTATCCAAAAATCATACATAAAATAACAAGTATAGTTGACGATATAGAGTTGTGGGGCGAAATTTTTAATCCAGCTATATATGCACGTCCTTCTAGAAGACAGTCGGACGTAATTTACTGTGGAATAGAATTTGGTGAATATAGTTCTATGTATCATTACATTACAGATGACGACTCAATAGAAGTAGGTGATGCCGTTATTGTGCCTGTTGGAAAGAACAATCGGGAAGTTGAAGGCTATGTGGCTGAAAAAAAATATTGTTCTAAAGAAGATGTTCCTTATCCTTTATCAAAAGTGAAAAAAATTATACGAAAAATTGACGCTATAGAACCAAGCGAAAACAATTTGGATAAGTTGCATAATTTTGTAGGGAAAAGAATTAAAGCGATACGTGACGATTTTACTTCTGTAATAGGGATTATGAACAATCTCAATGTTAACGAGGAACTTGAAGACTTTAATTTTTGCGTGCAAACAGCCACAGAAAATGTTTATATAGATTGTGATGAGCTTAGACATATTGAGTTAAGAGAAGAATGATAAAAAGTTCGTTTTACGTAACTTTTGGGTCACCAAATAAGAATAAATCCGAACATAAATTAGTGTAAGTTTTAGATTTTTTCTTGTAAAAAATCGGTTTTTTAAAAGTCCTTGTTTAAGGACTTTTTAATTTTTTGCATCAAGACAAGTGCATATATTAGTGCCAAATATTAAATTCGCATATATTTATTTGGGTTAAACGTGAAGATATTTCACATTTTGTCTTTATTTAATATGAAAAATATTCTCAAATAGTTGCAATTTATAGTGTGAAATGCTATAATGCTAACGAGGTGAAAAATATGAAGCTCAAAAAACTTAGATTAGAAAAAGGTCTTACGCAAGAAAAAGCTGCCAAACTATTGGGCGTAACAAGAAGAACCTATATTACTTATGAAAAAATGGAAGAAAAAATCCCCTCTATGAAATTAGAGTTCTTTTTGCATACGCTTGAAAAGTATGGCATTATTGATGAAACTCACGGTGTATTGTCTATAGATGTGATAAAGAGTATTTGTGCAGACGTCTTAAAAGAATATGACGTAGAATACGTATATCTTTTTGGTTCGTATGCAAAAGGCACTGCAACTGAAACAAGCGACGTTGATTTACTTGTTTCAATGCCTGTAAATGGACTTATCTTTTATGAACTCATAGAAACGTTAAGAGAAAAATTAAAAAAGAAAGTAGATTTATTAGATATAGCACAGTTAAATAACAATGCAAAACTTGTGCAAGAAATTTTAAGAGATGGGGTAAAGATTTATGGATAATATCAAGAACGACAATTATTATTTGAATAAAATTATAGGCGACCTTGAATTTATGATTGAACAAACAAAGGGTAAAACGCCTGACGAGATAGAAGGCAATCCTTTGCTTATGGACTCCATTATGTTCCGTTTAGTGCAAATAGCCGAAAACGGCGAAAAACTAACGACTGCTTTTAAGGAAACACATAAAGATATTAGGTGGAAAGCAATAAAAGGTATGCGAAATCGTATTGTTCACGATTATGGCTTTATAGATATGACTATTGTTTATGATACAATTACAAATTCGATTCCAGAATTATACAAAAAGTTAAAAGATTTACTTTAATGCTGATTATAAAAAACGTAAAAACAGCTAAACGGGTGGGTAAAATCGTCCACCTGTTTGTATTTTAGACGGGAAGTTTTTGCGTGATTAAATAAAGTTCAATATAGGTTTAGCACGGATCACCAAACAGTAATAAATCCGAAAGTATCGCAATTATAGGCGATTCGTTCGGATTTATTGTTTTTTATCAGAAAATTAAAATTTTTATATCATTAAAACAGTAGGTTTTTCCTATTGTTTTTTTGTTTTTTAGGGATAGCGATGTGTCATATAATACTGATTTTGAGGTTTTTGCGTGTTATATCTAAGATAAAAACTATTATTTTAGGAGCGACAATGAAAAAATTTTATATTGGTGAAAACAAATATTTAGAACTAAAAATTCCAGCGTATTATAATTGTGAATTCAAAGGCTGTAATATTAATTGCAAGTTATAGAAAAGGAGAAGGCGACAGTGGCTCACGCCACGCTTTTGAAAAGGCAAAGGAATACGATAAAGAAAGGCTTGTAATGTTTAACGAAAAAACAGATAAAAATTTACCTATATTTGGACTTAATAAAGATTACGTATCAAGTGGCGAAAAAGTGTTAACATTAAAAGTGATAGAGGAATTATAATTTGGTTTACGTTGTAGATTTAGACGACACGTTAGTTGCAACAACCGAGTTTAATAATGACGCATATAATTACGCACTTGAAAAACATAATCTTAAAACTATAAAAACAAAAAGTCGCATTACTAGAAATAAGATTAAAGTAGATAAAATACAAGAAATTGTCAAAGATAAGCAAAATTATTTTTCTCAAAAGTGGTTAAAATATAGGCTTGTTATTAACTATGAACTTTTAGAAATTATCAAGCAAAACGGCAAAGAAAATTGTTATTTATGGACAAGTGCAGATAGAAATAGAGCAAATATAATTATCAAGGAATTAGATTTAGAAAAGTATTTTGCTTCTATAATATTTGATGAAAAAAAAGATTTTAATAAATCAATTAACAAGTTAAAAGACATCACTAAAAATGATGCTTTTTTAATTTTTGAAGATAATGAAAAGTTTTTTAAAAAATCAATGCCTTGTCAAAGCGTTAAAAACAATAACTTTAAAATAAAAAAGTATTACATTGAAGCAAACGATTTTATAACTTAACAACAAACCCAAAGCCGTTTTGAAGATAACAAAGAAAGATTATAATAGAGTAAAGGAATATGGCGAACGAGCAAAAGAAAAGTATTTAAAAAACAAAAAACAATGATTACATGCCAAACACTCTAAGAGCATCAGCCAGGTTGCAAGAAGCAACAATCATTGTTTATGCAAAGATTATATCAAAATGAAGAACAAAAGTCAATGGTTAAAGGTGAAAAAATGTTAATTTTTAGTTACAAGTTCTGGTTAGGCGTTATAATAGGCGGTTTAGTCGTGGCAATTTTGCATTATTTTGACCTTTTGCCGACATAGTCTTTTATGTTAAATACGTTATCTTTAAATCCTATTTTAGACTTTTTTCTATATTGTGACGGGGATATGCCAACCTTTTCTTTAAACATATTTCCAAACCGCTTAAAATTTTTAAAACCGCATTTTAATGATATGTCTTTTATGGGGGTTAAGGATTTTTCCAAAAGGTTTTTGGCGAGGCTTATCCTTAAATCCACGATATACTCATACATCGTCATACCCGTTTTTTGCTTAAAAATCGACATCAAACGAGAATAAGAATATCCAACTTTTTCGCTTAGAATATAAAAGTCTATTTTGTTGTTTAAGTTATCTTTTAAGTATTTTTTAACGTAATCTATCAGCGTTTTGTATGCGTCGTTGTTGTTTTGTTTTTCTAAATTTAAAAGTTCAAAAAGCATATACACGATATAATCTACGTCGTGTTTTATGCCGTACTTTTTATTGCGACCATCGTCTTCTATATAAAACTTTAGTTTTTCTAAACGTTTTAACACGTTCTTTTTAATTTGCTTGTTGCCACCAGTTATTACTTGTGGCAAAACTAATTTACTATGATATTGAAACTCTAAACAATGAACTTTGGTGTATTTAACCGTTTGTTCTTCGTGTTCAACGTGTGGCGGTACTAAAATAATGGTATCGTTGCCGTATAAGTGCCACTCTTCACCAAGTTTGCACTTGCCAACACCGTCAAGATAATATATCATTTCGTAATTATCGTGAGAGTGTTTTTGAATAAAATCCCCTTCACGATGGCTATAACTAAAATAACTAATAAATTTACTTTCCATAATTTTTTATGTAAAACGCCCGTGTGATTTTATTAAATTATACCATAGATTATTCTACGAAAGTTATTAAATATATAAAAAATATTTTAATATTTTATGTTAAATTATAGCAAAGCTATAAAACCTATTAAGTTCAAGTCGAATTTTGACCTTTTAAAGTTGCGAACAATCGTAGAATTTTATATGATATAATGGTGGCGTAAACGATATAAGGATATATCAAATGGATAAACGATTAAGGAATTATTTTTTGTGTCTTTTAAGTTTTGTAACGGTAATTTGTTGTACGTTATTTTGCGTTCAATTATTACCAATTGAAGCAAAAGCGGATTTAATAACAAGCGAAACTCAAGATTATTTTACCGCAACGGATACTGTTTTTAAGTATGAAAGAAAAACTGCAAATTCTTTAAGTGACGGGTTGGCTATTTATACACCTGCAGTAGATAAAGAGTTTACCTTAAACGAAACAGTTAAATTAAACGAAATAGAAAATCCATACTTGTTAGAATTTTTCGTTCCAACGTATAATTTAATAGATAACGTTGGTGGGGAAACCGTAGTAGAACAAGTATATTCAACAACGTATTTGATATTTAGATTTGCCGATAAAACAAACCCAAATAATTATATAGAAATAACCCTATGGTAAATGAAGAATACGCAATCGACTATTGCAGTTATGACGTTTACGATAAATTTATCAACTTAGAGTTTAACGTAAAAGACTCTAACGGCGATAGCGTTACGGTCGTTGATGGTAAGTTTACCCCAACTCTTGCGGGCGAATATACTATCGAACTAATCGCTACGGATAGAACGGGCAACAGTACGACGGTTACGAAAACCATAACCATTGCAGAAGCCCCAAATCCACCCGCACCGCCAACCCCGCCACAAGACGATAATCAAGGCGGAAATAGTCAACCCTCGCAAACCTCGGGTTGTGGTTGTGCAGGTACTTTTAACGTCTCTTCTTTTATCTTAACTTTGTCGGCGGCTGTTGTGATTTACATCATCTGCAAAAAAATAGGTAAAACAAAGATTTAATAATCATTGTTAAAGGATAATAAAAAAGCCTTGAACGGTTAAATCCGTTCAAGGCTTTTTTATTTTATCTTAAAAATTATTGTTCGTTTTTGTAGATTTCCTTAAAGTATTTATATGTATCGACTTTTAATTCACCGCAAGCGTCTTCGTCGCAAGCGATAATTCCGTCTTTGTGAAGTTGCAAAGCACTAATCGTCCAAGCGTGGTCAACACCACCTTCTACGCAATGGCGAAGAGCACGGGCTTTGTTGTGACCGTTTATCAACAGCATAACTTGTTTAGAGTCGCAAACCGTACCAACACCGACGGATAAAGCCGTTTTGGGTACTTTGTTTACGTCGCCGTCAAAGAAGCGAGAGTTTACGATTAAAGTGTCTTGGGTTAATGCACGAACGCCCGTTCTTGAAGTCAGAGAGGTGAAAGGTTCGTTAAACGCAATATGTCCGTCAACACCGCTACCGCCCATAAATAGGTCGATACCGCCGTAAGATGCGATTTTGTCTTCGTAACGTTTGCACTCTGCGTCTAAGTCCTTAGCCATACCGTCAAGGATATTGATATTTTCGGCAGGGATGTCGATGTGGTTAAAGAAATTGTCGTGCATAAAGTACCAGTAACTTTGTTCGTGGTCTTTTGGAAGCCCTACGTACTCGTCCATATTGAACGTAACGACGTTCTTAAAGGTAACTTTGCCCTCTTTGTTCATCTTAATCAATTCCCTATACACGCCGAGTGGGGAAGAGCCGGTTGGCAAACCCAACACGAACGGTCTTTTCTCTTTGTGGTTGTTGATTGCGTTGGCAATATGCGTTGCCGCCCATTTACACATTTGTTCGTAGTCGTTCTTGATAATAAGTTTCATAATTCACCTTCATCACAGTTTTTTTACATTATACAACTTTCCAAAACCTTTGTAAAGCACTTTAAAGTCAATTTGCTTTTAACTGTTTTGATTAAAGGATAGAAAATAAAAAAGACGAGATGGACAAAAACAGTAGTAATCGTCTCACGCGACCTATAAAAGGACACCGCATCTCGTCTTTTTGTACATTATAATCAATAAAAACACAAATGTCAAAAAAATATTCAAAAATTTAGAAACAGGCACAAAAAATAAGTCGGTATCAAAAGATACCGACAAAAATGCCAACTAAATTTAGTTGGGTCATGCCACCTAAGGCACTTGTTGCAATCAAACGTTGCAACCTTGCAGATATAATATCAAAATGAAACACAAATGTCAAGAAATAAAACAAAAAAATTAACGTCAAACGCACTTATAGCGGGCTTTATTTAAGTAGGTTGATTGAAAAGTCAAGACGATTAAGCGTTTCTTCTTTGCCGAGAAGTTCTGCGATTTCCATAACCCCACCTGCGGTGGATTCTTTTGCGGAAATTGCGACCCTTACGCACCAGAAAACTTGACCGTTTTTCATACCGAGTTTAGCGACTAAGTCGATAAGTGCGTCGTGTATGGTTTGGAAGTTAAATTCGTCAAGGTTAGCTAAAACCTCTCTTGCTTTCGGCAAAACGATTTTTGCGATTTCCACGTCCGTCTTCATCTTTTTGTGGTAGTAAAGTTCGGGCGAGAATTCGCCAAATTCTTCTAAAAAGTTGATTTTGTCGGGGATTTCGCTAAAAATCTCTATACGCGGTTTTAATAGTTCGGCAATCTTATTAAGGTCGTATTTGCCATAGATTTTGCTTTGCCTTAAAAATACGTCAGCCTTTTCCACAAACTCTTCGTTGGTCATCGCTTTGATGTATTCGCCCGATAGCCACTTCATCTTAGTTTCGTCAAAGATAGACGGGGACTTGTTTATCCCTTCGAGAGAGAACGCCTTTTCGAGTTCGGATAGACTCATCTTTTCCACGTTGCTCTTAGGACTCCAACCGAGAAGTGCAATGTAGTTTACGATAGCCTCTTTAACGTAGCCCTTGTTTACGAAGTCCTCGTAACTTGCGTCGCCGTTACGTTTGCTAAGTTTGTGCGTTGCGTCCTTCATAATGGGTGGAAGGTGGATATAGGTCGGTCTTTCCCAACCGAAAGCGTCGTACATAAGATTGTACTTAGGGGTAGAGGAAAGGTATTCCGTGCCACGGATAACGTGCGTGATGCCCATAAGGTGGTCGTCGATGACGTTTGCAAAGTTGTAGGTAGGCATACCGTCACTCTTAATCAAAATGCCGTCTTCAATATCCTTGTAGTCCACGCTTATTTCGCCGTAAACGAGGTCGTGATAACTGCCCGTGCCTTCCTTGGGGATGTTTTGACGGATAACGTAAGGCACGCCGTTCTTGATATTTTCTTCAATTTCCGCTTGCGATAAGTTTAAGCAATGTTTGTCGTACTTCATATTCCCGTCGGAATCTTTTAGCGTGCTAATCCTTTCGGGGGTACAGAAGCAGTAGTACGCACCGCCTTTATCAACGAGTTTTTTAGCGTATTCGGTATAGATATCCTTTCTTTCGCTTTGAACGTAAGGGCCGTAGTTACCGCCTACGTCAGGACCTTCATCGTACATAACGCCCGAGTCACGCATGGTGTCGTAAATAATTTGAACGGACCCGTCAACGTATCTTGCGGTATCGGTGTCTTCAATCCTTAAAATAAAGTCCCCACCGTTATTTTTGGCGTATAAGTAGCCGTAAAGGGCGGTACGTAAACCGCCGATGTGTAAGTACCCCGTAGGGCTTGGTGCGAAACGTGTTCTAACCTTACTCATAAAACTCCTTTTTGGATAAACTATCCACTTGATTCATAAATTTTGATAAACTGAATTTTTCTTTAAGTTGGCTAAGCCTGTTCTCAGCGTAGTACGAAAAATTTGCGTTTTTGCATATGATAATATGGTCGATAAGTTGTACGCCGTGTATGGATAAAAGTTCGTTAATCTTCACGGTCGAAGTATCGTCGTCCTTACTTGGCGTTGGATCGCAACTCGTGTGACTGTGAGAAAGTATTGCAAACTTTGGCTTGTTTAATGCGATAGCGTTGGTGATTTCTAAAATATTTAACTCTACGTGAGTAAAGTATTTGCTATCGTAAACGAGGCTTGTCAAAAGAGTATAATTTTCGTCAAGGAACATAATAGCCGAACGCTCTTTTGCAAAGTCCTCAAATATACCTTTCAAGTCCAAAAGCACTTTTTGTAAGTTGTTAAGGTTTTTCTTAGGCGGTTTAGGGCATACGGATAATCTTTTGACAAGTTGATTGTGTAAAATAATACCCGTGGCGACGCTTTCGCCCACACCGTTAACCGTCATCAATTCTTTCTTCGTTGCATTGAGTACTTTTGATAGCGAGCCGAATTGACGAATTAGCCTATGTGCAATATCGTTCGTGTTTTTCCTCGGTAAAAAATTATATAAAAGAATTTCAAGTATTTCGTGGTCGGATAAATAATCGGGATGTTCTGCTAATTTTTTAAGCATCCTTTGTCTATGCCCGACGTGTAAATTTTCTTGACTGTTCATATTTAGTATTGTAGCATAATTTTTATAAAAAAACAAAATAAAACGTGTAAATTTTGTAATAAAATAATATTTTGTGTTATAATAAACACGGGTATTTTGCGTATTAAACCCTAATCGGCAGTATTTTTAGGGTGAGTGAGGGCAAAAAACCGATTAAAACGCTATTTTTTGACCGTGTAAAAGGGGTTAGTATGAAAGATTATCAAAATTTTTTAGCCGATTTATCAAAACTTATATCGTATAAAAGCGTACTTTCTACGCCAAAACCTAATATGCCGTTTGGCGAGGGCGTTTATAAGGCACTTTGCTTCTTTTTGGATAGAGCCAAAAGTTTTGGGTTTGAGGTCGTAAACTACGACGGATATATAGGCGAAGTGGTCTTTGGCGAGGGGGAAGAAATCGGGATTATAGGGCATCTTGACGTAGTGCCTGCGGGCAACGGTTGGGATACCGACCCATATACTTTGACCGAGAAGGACGGCTATTATTACGCACGTGGTATTATGGACGATAAAGCACCGCTTTTGATGTGCTTATACGCCTTAAAGGAGCTTAAAGACAGCGGAAAAAAGGTCAATAAAAAGTTTAGGCTTATCGTAGGGTGTAACGAAGAAAGTGGGTGGCAAGACGTGGAATATTTTGCCACAAAATCCACCTTTCCCGAATACGGGTTTTCCCCTGACGGCAACTTTCCCGTTTCCTATGCGGAAAAGGGTATGGCGATAGTGGATTTTTATATCCCTAAACTCAAAAATTTTGAGGGGCTTTGCGGTGGCACGGTTATAAACGCAGTATGCGGTTTCGCAAGTGTAAAAGCCACGGATAGCGGCGTTGATTACGACCTGTTAAAAAAGCACGGTCTTGACGTAAAAGACGGGGTCATAGAGAGTGTGGGTAAATCGGCACACGGGTCTTGTCCACATCTTGGCAAAAATGCGTTAAAGCCTTTGTTTGAGTATTTTTTGGATATGGGCGAGGACGTTTCAAAGGTTATTGATTGTTTGTTTAATGATAGAGAAGGGATTTTTGATATGGTTACCCCGCAAGGCAACGTAACCTTTTCAGCCGATATCGTTAAAGAAGACGGGCATAATATTGTGATAAGTTGTGATTGCAGATTCCCCGCACCGATAGAGTTTAGCGATATTGCAAAAAAATTCGATAAGTTTAATATAGAGTATAGGTACCAAATAAAACACCCAACCCAGTTCGTAGAGCCTGACGGGGGATTTGTAAACGTGCTTATAAATGCGTATAACGGGGTTACTGGTGAGGATTGCATACCGCAAAGCCAAGGCGGAAGCACCTTTGCAAGGGTGTTTAAGAAAGGCTGTGCGTTCGGTCCCGAATTTGAGGGGCGTAACAATGCCATACACGAACCAAACGAACACGTGCTTATAAGCGACTTAGAGATTATGTACGATATTTATAAAAAAACCGTGTTTGATTTTGCAATTTCGGACAGCGTAGCGGATAAGGGCTAAAAATCAGTTGTAATAAATTAAAAATTAAGGTATAATTAGCATTAAGAAATTTTAAGGAAATACACGTATGAAATTTGACGTAGAGTTGGTCGGTAAAATCGGGTCGATGGCGTTAATCGACAAAGAGAGCAATATTCTTGATTACACCTTGATAGCAAGGCTTTCGCAAGAATTAAAGCCCGGGTATATTTGGGTTACGAGTGGTGCGACCGAAACGGGTAGGCTTGACTATATTAAGCGTAACGGCTGTGAACTTGAAGGGTCTATCGAGGACGTTAAGACCGACTATTCGGCACAGGGGCAGGCTATACTTATGCAGACCTACCGTCAATATATGGATAGTAAATACTCTCTGCGACAGGTGCTTGTTGAACACCAACACTTTAACGACCCGCAAAAAAGGGAACACCTTAAACAAATGCTTTTGCGTTGCATAAGTCAGTCGGCAATCCCGATTATAAACTATAACGATGCGGTCAGTACCGAAGAAAGCAGAAGGTTTGAAATCCAGTCCTTAAAGAGTAAAAGCGGTAAGGTCGTAGAGTGCGTGGATAACGACGAAACGGCAACCCAAATCGCTTGCTTGGTAAAGGCAAAAACCTTGCTTATTTTGACGAGTGCGGACGGGATTTATAGGGATAGTGCGGATAAAAATACCTTGATTGAAGAAATCACTGGCAAAGACGTTTACGAGGTTTTGGATAATATAACCGAGTGCGAAAAGTTCTGCAACGGTGCATCAAGAGCGGGTGCAAACGGAGCAAAAGCCAAACTTGAATATGTTAAAGAAGCCGTTAAAATAGGTACGTCGGTCGTAATTGCATCGGCAAAACACTCTATAAAAGATATTTTAAGCGGAAAGGCAAAGGCGACGAGGATAGGCGTAAAATAGTATGAATAAAAAAGCGTTGCGTGGCAGTATGTTTTTGCTTATTGCCGCCATTTTTTGGGGTAGTGCCTTCGTCGCACAAGACGAAGGTCTAAAATTTTTAGGGCCGTATTCGGTAAACTGTTTTAGGTTTTTACTGGGTGCGGTGCTTCTTATACCCGTTTTTTTGGTGTCCGATGTGATAAAACTTAAACAAGGGCATACGAAAGAAGAACTTGCACAAAGAAAACGAAACTCTATCGTCGGCGGTATAATATGCGGTGTAACGCTTGCGGTTGCGTCCTGTTTGCAACAGGTCGGGCTTGTTTATACCACGGCGGGTAAGTCTGGATTTATAACCGCAATGTATATAGTTTTAGTACCCGTTTTCAGCATGTTTTTTGGCAAAAAGGCAACCCTAAACGTCTATCTTGCCGTGGCAATAAGCGTAGTCGGGCTATTCTTTATAAGTGTTACCGAGGACTTGACCGTAAACCTTGGCGACCTGCTTACGATGATTTGTGCGGTGGCGTTTGCCTTAAATATTATGGTTGTAGATAAGTTTGTGGATAAAGCGGACGGGATATTTATGTCCTTTATCCAAATTTTAACCGCAGGGGTACTATGTATAATACCTATGCTAATTTCAAGAGAGAGCGTTACGATAGAACGTTTCATAGGCGGACTGCCGTACGTGGGGTATATTGCCGTGTTCTCTTGTTGTATAGCATATACTTGCCAAATCTTAGGTCAAAAAGATACGCCGCCCGCCTTAGCATCCGTGCTTATGAGTTTAGAGAGCGTGTTTGCAATGGTTTTTGGGGCGATAATACTAAAAGAAGTCTTTACCCTTCGCCAAACGATAGGTGCGATATTAATGTTCGGGGCAATAATGCTTGCACAGTTCAACCCGTTTAAGAGACGAAAAAGCGAAGAGGTGGAAAAACCTAAATAGATAAAAATTTTTGTTTTTTTATGCATAATACTTTGGTTACTGCAAATAATATTACCAAGGGGGAAGTTATGAAAGATAGAAAAGCAAAGCAAAATCAAAAAGGCAAGCAAAACACTAACGCAAAGAATTGTAAATAAGTTTAAGTTTGAAAGTGAATTTGATGCGTTTGGATCTTATACTGGTGTAAATAAGGATGACCCTTATGAAAAACCTTTGCAAGATGCCGATGATTTGTAGTCAACTTGAAAACAACAACCTTAAAAATAGAAAAGCGGTAAAATTTATCGCTTTTCTATTTTTTAAAATTACGCTTGACAAGGCAACGTTAAAGGGGTAAAATGTAAATACTTTTAAGTTTTTCATACGGTCGCGGGGACAGGGAGAGCCTGTCAATGAGGAAAGTCCGAGCGTTTTAGAAACAGGGTGCTGGAGAAATCCCAGTGAAGGCGACTTTAAGGAAAGTGCAACAGAAAATACCGCCGTATTTATACGGTAAGGGTGAAAAGGTAGGGTAAGAGCCTACCGCTCGCTTGGTGACAAGCGGGGCAATGTAAACCCCACCCGACGCAAGATTGAAAAACCGTTTCATTAGGGAGTTTCACCGAAGCGGTTTAGCAAATATCGCTGGGGGATAACGGTAACGTTATTCGTAGATAAATGACCGTACACGACAGAACTCGGCTTATCGATTAACTTAAAAGACATATACAGGGAGTATGGGATAACCATGCCCCCTGTCTTTTTTAAAAAAATGAATAGACGGGGTGGGTAATAAGCGTGGAATATAAAGAAGAAATCTTCTCTTAGGGTAAAAAATTTTTAAACACCTTTATAATGATTAGGATAACTGAAAAGTTATACAACAAAGGTTTTACAAATGAAAATAGGGGATAAGATAAAAGAATTACGATTAGAAAGCGACTACACGCAAGCAGAACTTGCACAAAAAATAGGCGTAACCCAAAAAGCCGTAGATTACTGGGAAAGGAACGTGAACGAGCCTAAGGCGTGTTATCTAATAGCCTTAGTAAAGTGTTTTGACGTTTCTTATGATGAGTTTTTTTGTGACGTTGATTCCTAACCCTAATCAACGGAATCCTTTTTATAAAGCCAAAGCCCTTGCAATTTGCAAGGGCTTTGGTATTTTTTATAAAGAAAGATTTATTATACAACTTCAACCGTCGTGTTGTTTATGTTTGAGAAGGTGAAATCTAACGTGGAATATACGCTGGTAAAATCATCATCACACATTTCAACGTGCATAGTGCTTATGTAACCGTTCACGAATTGTACTACGGCATTTTTCGTATATACTTCATACGTTTGGGTAAGGTCGTAATCGAAATACATAATAGACGTTAAGTTGTTTGCAACGTAAGTATTGTCCGCATCGTTAAAAGTAAAATCGTTATAGTTGTTAACGAACGGGAAGAACGCAGAAATATTTGCTTGTAGTGATTGATAAAGAACGTCGGTAGGCGTATATACACCCGTTTCATCTTCTTTTAGACTACCGTTTACGTAAAACTCAATGGACATAGCGTTTGCTGCCATCTTGAATAATACGTTTCCAGTGTTGCCTTCATTTTCGCCTTCTGCATATATGGTGTAAGACGTGATTGCTGCTAATTGTTCTGAAGCGGAAAACGCTTTAACCACTGCGTTGCTATCCGATACGCAAGCAAGGGTTTGCGGTTGGCTTTGCGGTTTGGTTAAATTAAAATTAATTTTCCACTCGTCTTCCGTAACGGTGTAAACCGTCGTGTTGTCGGGGTCTGTTTCGTTGCAAGCAGTAAACATAACGCCCATAGACAAGCATATACATATTGCAAGTAATAAAGATATAAATTTTTTCATATAAAAATACCTCTAATTTTTATATCTATTTTACCCCGTTCTTGTTAAAAAGTCAAGTATTTTTGGCGAAAAGGGGATATTGCTAAAAAAGATATTAGTGAAAAGTTAAGAGTGAATAGTGAAAAAGTAAAAATCCTACACGATTGTGCAGGATTTTCTGGTACACCCGACGGGACTCGAACTCGTAACTAGGGCGTCGGAGGCCCTTGTTTTATCCAGTTATACTACGGGTGCATAAAACGCCGTAGGATATACGGCGTAATATATAAGATTCTATTTAATTTTCATCTTCGGTAGTTGTAGGGCGGACGATAACTTTTATCTGGATAACCTTTTTTACGGTTGACTTCATAACTTCCATATCAAGGTTTAGGTAAGAGAATTTTCTGCCCACAACGGGGATTTCGCCAAGCATCTCAATAACCCAACCGCTAACGGAAACCGATTCAAAATTTTCATCTTCGCCGCCAAGCGAAAAGTACTCAAACGTGTCGCCGAGCGGTGCGTTTCCGTCAACCAAGAAAGTGGTCTTATTAAGTGCTTTATAGTAATTGACTTCTTCGTCGTGTTCGTCCCAAATTTCGCCTACAAGTTCTTCTAAAATATCTTCAAGCGTAACCATACCCAGCGTTCCGCCGTACTCGTCCAAAACTACTGCGATATGTAAGCGGGACTTCTGCATTTGTTTTAGCAGTTTAGAGATTTTGACGTGTTCGGTAGTGAAAAACGCAGGCTGAATTATACTTGCAACATCCTTCTTTCCGGATAGATACAAACTGAAAAAGTCCTTTTCGTGTATCGTTCCGATAATGGTGTCAATACTGCCCTTATAAACGGGTAGCCTTGAATACCCCTCGTTATCAAAAGTCTCTTTAATCGTGTCTAAGGAATCCTCTCTGTCAACGCCAACGATATTGACCCTTGGCACTAATATATCGCCGACTTCAACGTCGTCAAACTCGATAACCGAGCGGATAAGGTTGGTTTCGTCCTTGCGGATAGTCCCGTCTTCTTCGGCTTCTTCAACCATGGTCATAATTTCTTCTTCGGTAACGACGTCGTTGTTTTCCATCTTGAATATTTTAGATAGCAACCACTTCCACCCCTCGAAAACCTTGTTAAAGATAAACAATAGGTAATAGAAGAAGATTATGATAGGGTAGTACGCCATCGCTAATTTTTCAGGGTAAGTTTTTGCGATAAGTTTAGGTGTGATTTCCCCAAAAATTAAAACCCCGACCGTCATAACTGCGGTGGAAACGATATTTGCGGTATTCCCGTCAGCAATTATCATTGCAAAAAATATCGTTGCAAGCGTCGTTGCCGTGATATTTACGATGTTGTTTCCGACTAAAATAGTACTGAGCAAACTATCGTACTTATCTTCGGCGAGTGCAAGCACCTTTTTGGCAAGTTTGTTGCCGTTTGATGCGAGCGAACGCAGTTTGATTTTGTTTACACAAGAATACGCAGTTTCCGTAGATGAGAAAAAAGCGGAAAGAATAACTAACGCTATTATGGCGATTAGTAACGGAACGGAGCCGTCAGGCATAAAATCCTCCTTAAAACACCAAAGTTTTTGGCTTTTTGTTGCATTATAGATATAATAGTAAACTATTACTCAAAAAAAAGCAAGTATTTTTCAAGATTTGTGCATTTAATTGCAATTTTAGACCGATTATGGTAAAATATATAAAGTCAAAAAGGAGATTTCAAATGGCAAAGACAGTAGTGGTCGGTATGAGCGGTGGTGTTGACAGTTCGGTTGCGGCACTTTTGCTTAAACAGCAGGGCTATAACGTTATCGGCTTGTATATGAATAACTGGGAAGAAAAGGACGAGTGCGGGGCTTGTACGGGTGAGGAAGATTTCGCGGACGTGCGTCGTGTAGGCAACGCACTTGGTATTCCGTACTATTCGGTCAATTTCGCAAAAGAGTATATGGACAGGGTTTTTTCGTATTTTCTTGAAGAATACAATGCAGGGCGTACCCCAAACCCGGACGTTCTTTGTAACCGCGAGATTAAGTTTAAGGATTTCAAAGAAAAGGCTTTTGAACTCGGTGCGGACTATATCGCAACAGGGCATTATTGCGATATCTTGCACGACGGCGACAAACACTATTTATTGAAGGCTAAGGACCAAAGTAAGGACCAAACCTACTTTTTGAATCAGTTGTCGCAATCGCAATTAGATAAGGTTTTATTCCCGCTCGGTAAACTTGACAAGTCGGAGGTTAGGCGTATCGCCGAAGAAAACGGGCTTGCCACGGCGACTAAAAAGGATTCTACGGGTATATGTTTTATAGGGGAGAGGAATTTTAGGAATTTTTTGCAAACGTATATCCCCAACAAGAAAGGCGAAATCCGTACCTACGACGGCAAGGTGCTTGGCGAACATTTGGGGCTTATGTATTACACCATCGGTCAAAGGCGTGGGCTTAATATAGGCGGTCAGAAAGGTGACGACGGTAGTAGATGGTTCGTTATCGAAAAGGACTTGAAGAACAATATTCTATACGTCGCACACGGTTCGGAAGAAAAACTGTATTCCCGTGGGCTTGTGATGAAGTCGGTCAACTGGATTCCGGAAAGACCAAAGTCGAACGAATTTGAATGCACGGGTAAGTTTAGATACCGCCAACCCGAGCAGAAATGTAAGGTAATTATAAAAGACGATTGCATCAAGGTTGAGTTTGAGGAAAAACAACGTGCCATAACTGAGGGGCAGTTCGCAGTTTTTTACGACGGCAATAAATGTATCGGTGGCGGCGTGATTGAAAAAGCGATTTTCTAACCGAAGATTGAAAGATTAATATATATAATATATATATAATGTATATAGGGGCGAGTTTTTCGCCCCGTTTTTACTTTAAAGGTTAGGCAAAAGGGCTAAATTCAAAGTAAAATGACTTATTTTTAAATATTTAAAGTTTTTTTAAAAAACAGCGAAAAAACGTTTGACTTTAAAACCTTTTTACTATATAATCACTTATGCTCTCAGTTGAGAGTTGCGTAATCAGTAAGCAAAATCGTTAGAAAATATCAAACGATTTATGCGGTCAGGTTTTCAAAATATCGTGGTATAAAACAGTTTGTAACACAATATTTTGTGGTCAAAAAAAGTTTTGAAAATTTCTTAAAAAAAACTTAAAAAACCCGTGAAAAATGCTTGACTTAAAAAAATGCTTATGTTATTATGTATAGGCTGTCGCGAGCGATGGCAAACGTCAACCGATGTTGACGGAGGTTGTTTAAAAATTGAATAGAAGGAAATAAGACGAAATAATAGTTATTTTGAAAGTTTCTGTCAAAATCTTTGAAGTATGAAATATGTACTTTAAAACAGTCATAAAATGACAAACAATACGCTAAACAAAAGCGAAATTCGTTAGAGCAGTTGAATCGCAAGATTCGGCTTTAAATAATTAAACTTAAGAGTTTGATTCTGGCTCAGGACGAACGCTGGCGGTGTGCTTAATACATGCAAGTCGAGCGGAGTTTGAGGGGCTTGCTCCTTAAACTTAGCGGCGGACGGGTG
>SVIL01000014.1 GCA_015069505.1 Clostridiales bacterium | reverse complement strand
TCTTTATGTTCTTTAATATAATTTATGTAATAATTTGCAAAATCAAGTTGGGTTCGTTCGGACTTATCACTATCGTGGTACATATGCATTTGATAGACCACGTTTTCCCAACCGCTGTCTTTTGGGTCGCCCAAAAACCCACAATGCCAGAACGCTTCAAGCACGACTATATGCCTATCGTCAACCTCTCTCACCGCATCGTAAAGCATATCGTAAATATCGTGCGTCGTACTAGGCACGTCCGCATCCGCCTCAGGGGGCGTGGTAGCGTCGGGTGGCATAGGTTCGTTAAGCAAATCGTACCCGTAAACTGCGGGGTTGTCTTTGTATCTATTAGCAAGTGCTTTCCAAATATCTATCGTCCATTGTTGATAGGTGGTGTTAGTCCAAAACTCGTTAGAGTCGGTATGTCCGCCCGTAACAGCACCGTTACTATGCCCGCCAGGGGCTCCGTGCAAGTCAAGTAAAACGTACATCCCAAGTTTAGAACACTCTTCTATAACCCAGTCAAGTTGTGTAAAAGCGTTAGCCTTTATTTGACCTTCAAAGTCCATTATTTCCGTCCAAAAAAACGGGACTCTTACAAAATTTAACCCAAGTGAACGAATAAACCTTAAATCGTATTCGGTGATATAGTTTTGTTGATAGCAACTTAAAAGTTCTTCCGTTCTTTCCGCCCCAAACCTATCGCTTAAAGCGGTTACTACGGCGTAGTGGTTCATCCAAATTTCTTCGCCGTCCGCATCGTAACCGAGTCCACCGCCGTCCATCCAGCCCTCAAAATGAAGCCAACCGCCAAGGTTGACGCCGTTTAAAAGCACAGTTTCGCCATTTTGGTTTTTAAGTTCGTCGCCATCCGCAGATAAAAAATCATCGGCGGCCAAAGGCGTTACCGATAACCCTTCTAACGGGTCGGTAGAAGTGGGCTGATTACACCCGCAAAAAAGTGAAGTGGTTACGGCAACGAGTACCATTAAGAATATTATTAAGTTGTTAAAAATCCTATTTCTCATTGCCGTAGCCTTATCTTAATATCTACTATACATCGCAAGTAAATCCATCACGTCGTAGAAAAATACGTCGTCGGATAAAGACTTATTCGGTTTATTAACCACAACTTCTCTACCGCAGGTATATTTATCAAAAGCATGGTAGTCTTGACTTGCCAAAAACCCTAAGTCGAAAACTGCGTCGGGGGTAGTATGCATACTGTATCCGTAACTACCGCTACCCGTAACGTCAAACGAATAAATCTCTTGCTCACCGCCCGTTGGGTTAGAAAGATTTACCATAAAAATACCGTCTTCGTTGGTATCGTCAACGTACTCAAACGTACCCAACATTTGAACGGCTACCCTACCTACCTTTCCACCCCAGTCGTTAGGATTAGATATATCGATAGTGTATTCGTAAACGTAGGTAAAGTTTTTGTTTAGTTTTAAGCGTTGGTCCATAGTATAGCAAAGTTGGTTAGTCCCGTTAGTAACGTCAAGCCTTACGGGATAAACGGTGGTAAGAAGATACTTGCCCCTATTTTCTTTGCAGTTAAACACGCTGTCCGTAAGTTTAAGCGATTTATCCGCACCTAAGGCTTCGTTATAAGTAAACGTACCTGAAAGTCCGCTCTTAACTTCTTCCGCGGGCTTATCGCCACACGCAAAAGCCGACGTAACCATTATAACGCAAAAAATAGTTAAAAGGATTGTTTTTAATAATGATTTTAAGTTTTTCATATTCATTTCCCCCTTAACCTACCATAGGCACGATTGCCCTACGCCAGTTAGTATTAGAATTAAACGTTTCACCGTTTAGTTTAGTAACAACCGTAGTTCCGTCACTTGCCATTTCATCCGTCACACCTTCATTAAAGTCCGCTGACTTAAAGTGGCTGGTCCAACCGTCAATATAGTACTTGAATTGATAGTACCTGTAAGTTACGTTTAATCCTTCTCTCGTTTCGTAAATATAATATCCCGTTGCACCGTTTGGACTGTCAGCATTGTTCCATTCTTGGTTATTTAGTACTAAGGTCAACCTACTCTTCGATTCTTTATCGTTGTTCGTGAAAGAAAGCACCGCCAACACACCGTCGATCTTAGTAGCGTCAATACCTTGTTCTGCTACGAAAAACTCAAAACCGACATCCCTTGCACCCACTTGAATCTTTGCGGTTGCAACGCTGGTGTTTGCCGATTCTGTGACGGTAATTTCGTACATATCGTTGGTTATAACCACCGTATTTTTCCACTCTGGATGTTCTGCCGTCAACATAAACCTATCAGTTTTGGGGTCACCTGAAAGTTCCGCCCAAATTTTTACGTTATCGAAGATATAGCCACGATGAGATTTATACACCGTCTTTGGATAAGACCTTAAATCAAAGTGCCTTATAAGGAAAACTTCTACCGCATAGGTACCTATGTGCTTTTCACCGTTTTCTTCGTAAATAACGGAAACGCCTTTGGTACCCGCAGTGGATAAGTCTGCTTCAAGTGTAAAATCGGTAACAATTCTACCGTCTTCAAGCTTTAAGGTTATCCCCGCACCGTCGAGTTCTTCGCCTTGTAAGTATTCGGTAACCGTGCTTTCGGTAATCAAAACTTCAGCGTCGTGAACCACTTCAATACTATTCGCACCCGTTCCCGAAAACGTCCATACAAAAAGAATTATACTTGCAATTAGCGTGATCGCTAAGAACACAACGTAAACTATTTGTTTTTTCAAAAACCCTAATATTTCAGCAGTTTTCATTATTCAGCCACCTCCTCTTTAAGGTTTTCTTCGTCCTCATCGTCTTCAAGCACATAGTTTTCGATAGCCTCGTCTTCAAGCACATAGTTTTCGATAGCATCGTCTTCAAGCTCTACGTCTTTGGTTTCCGAATCTTCACCCTTAACGTCTTCTACGGTATCATCTTCAAGCACTGCGTCTTCAAGTACAACCGTTTTAAGGGTGGTAGGTTCTTTAACGGTGTTAAAAAACGCCGAGACCATCACGCATAAAACTGCTATGACGTAGAACACTATAGCGATTATCGCACGTGGAACGCCCTTTGCGTTGGCTTCTACGTCACCCATATTATTTACCGTGAAGTAAATACCTATCGGGGATAGACAAGGTGCTAAAAACTTTATCATTGCGACGACTAAAAACAGCACGACTACCGCAAAGATTACCCACGTCCATTTGGGGTTATTGCCCTTATAAAAGGCGTTGAACAACATAAACGCTAAAAACCAAAAACTTAGCACGGTTAAAGTTATGCCTAATTTTTCAGCTTGAAAACCGAATATGTCGTAAGTTATAAGGAAAGACCCAAACCCGATTATAGCGGTTATCAACGCTAAAACGAGCAGATAAAACCCGACTCTTAAACTTTTTACTTTATTTAGTAGTTTATCTTTCATCGTCCTTCCTCCTTAAAATTTTATCGAACGGTATAAATACCATAGCAACCGTTCCTGCTGTCAAAATTCCGAACACTACCGCTCCGCCGACTAACATCTTTTCCCACGGGGCTTTTTCTTGTTCTTGGAAAGTCATTTCCGCACTAATACCGTTAAGCACGTTACTGTTTGCAATCGTGTACATATAGTTATGTAAGTTATCGTAGAGTGCTTGCATCATTACGTGATCGTTTTTGACCTTTTCTTTATTGTTATAATCGGGCCACCAACTGTTAAGCAAGTTTTCTGCGTTAGAAGTTGCCATAAACGTTACGTTGTTAACCACGCAGTCTTGTGGGTTAAAGTATTGACCTGCAACTACCATGTCCGTTGAAATAATACCCTTAAAGCCCCACTCGCCACGCAAGATATTTTTAATAACGCCCGTGTGTGCGTTTACGCCGTGAACACCTACTCTTGAGAAAGAACTCATAAGCCCTAACGCCGAGATAGTGTTGCCTGCTGAATTTTCGTATTTGATATAGCACAAATCTTCGTAAGCACGAAGTTCAAGTTCTCTCGCCGACTGCTCTTCCATAAATTGACAAAGCCCTTCACGGAAAGATTCTTGGGTATTAAACGCAAAGTGTTTTGCGGCTAAAACCATACCCTTGGTTAAACCGCCGTGTACCACTTGACTACCGCAAATTGCCGTTAAAATCGGGTCTTCACTATAATACTCGTGGTTACGTGCGTTATATGAAGTCCTGTGCAAGTTCATACCCGGTGCCCACTGGAAGGTGTTCCTTGACCACAAACCGTCCTCACCGAAAATTTCGCCTTCTTCAAAGCAAAGTTCCTTGTTGAAAGTTGCGGCAATCATCGGCTCAATCGGCATATCGCTTGACATATACCAGTAGTTGGGGTCAGAATTGTTTAACGCCATAGGTCCTGACGACGCTGCGTTTTTACCTAACCACCTACTTACGTTCCCGTTCGGTCCGTCAATCTGCCAAACTTCGGGGGCGTTGACCGACTTAAACGGTTCGTTACTCGTTCCGCCGTAAGGTGCAAGCGTCCACGCTTCGTCAAAGGTTACTTGTTGGATAAGATAATCCCACTCGGGGTCGTCGTACGCTTTAAGTTTGTACGCTGCGACAGTCTTATTTTCAAGCGGATTACCCTCGTCGTCTTCTTCTTCACTATGGTCAATGCCAAACTCTACCGTAACCGTTCCCGTTTGGAATTTATAAACGCTGGTTTTATTAGTGTTAGTACTAATGGTCAACGCGTCTTGCATACCGTCGGTAACTTCAAGCCCGGGGTACGCTACGGGGAAACTGCCTTGCCAGTCGTTTCTCGTAAGATAGCGAACGGTATTGGGCTTATAATAGTTATAATCCACGTCTGACATTTGGTTTTTAACCGTTCCGCCAGCCTCGGTTACGCCTAAAATATCAGCGTTTACGCCGTTTGTATCAAAATTAAACCCTTCTTCTTCGGTATTCCAAACGACCGCTTGATCGGCACTTGGCTCTACGCCGTTCTCTTTATAAAGGTTTGCCGTATCAACGCCTTCACTTAAAAGTACGTTGTTGACCGCTTCGTGTGCACCGTTACCGATTGCAAACACATAATTGCCCTTTTCTATAATGTATCCACCCGTAACGCCGTCGTGTGTTGCCGTCTTATCGTAACTTGCAAAGTTTTTAAGCGGAACGCTAACCGTTACCTCGGTACTTTCACCCACGTCGAGTTCAACCTTTTCAAAATCACAAAGTTGGATTGCCGACTTTTCAACGCCGTGTGCTTTATCGTAATCGGTATAAGGTGAACTTACGTACAACTGAATTACATCTTTCGCCTTACGACTGCCCGTATTCTCTACCTCAACTACCAACGAAATAGATTCCGTTTCATCGTCGTATTTAAGCGAATCTTGTTTTATCTTTTGTGTAAAACTTGAATAGGATAAGCCGTAACCAAAAGTGTAAGAAACTTCCTTTTCGTATTTCCAACTGCCCGTGTCGTTGCCGTAGCCAACGCCCTTATTGCCGTTGGCATTGCCTTGACCTTTCATCATGTCGTAATATCTCGTTTCAAGATAACGATAACCAGTGTAAAGACCTTCAGCAAGCACTACGTAATGCCCGTCAGCGGTCGAGGTATGGCCCGGTGTTGACCAAGTAAAACTGCCCGACTTATCTTGCGTGGTTACGCCGTAGTTTTGGGCTGCGGGGGTCGCTGCGTTATCCACTGCATACGCATCAGGTAAATGCCCCGACGGGGATGCAACGCCGCTTATAACCCTTGCAACGCCGTTCATACCGTAAGAACCCGGCATACCTATCCAAAGTATAGCGTCAACGCCCGCATCTTGTTTAAGTTCTTCAATTTCCATAGTAACCGCACTGTTCAAAAGCACTATTACCTTATCGGAAATTTGCTTAGCAACGTTTATAAGATTTCTTTCGTTTTCCGAAAGCCCTAACGCAGAGATATGCCCTTCTCTATTATCGTCATAAAGACCTGCTTTACCGGGGAAGTATTCTCTACCTTCACCGCTCGACCTACCTATAAACACGAGTGCGGCTTGGTTATATTCCGCACTGCCCTTACAGTCGGAAGCGGATATCACGGTCTCACCTGCGTTGAAAGGTCCGCCCGCACTACCGTTAGCCTCGCTACCTTGTGCAAGATTTGGGAAAGGTTTATCCGAATAGAAGTCTTTAAGGCTCGGGTCAATCGATATGTTTTGGTTTTTAAGCCCCGCTTCTAAGGTTACGGGCAAACTTATCGTTCCGCTTGCGGTGGTAACCGTTTGAACGGATATAGGACTACCGACTACGCCCGCATAAACCGAACGAGTGGTATCACGCAAGGTTTTGCCGTCGTTCTTATAGGTGTAAGCCCTTGAACCCAAAAGGGTAACTTTTATCTCGTCGGTTGCTTCAGGATTAGACCTTAACGGCAAGGCTTGATTGTCGTTCTTTAACAACACGCAACCTTCTTCACCGATTTGCTCGGCTATCCTTTGCCTTTCGGTAAGCATTTCCGTCGTAGAGGAATATTCGGACGTATAAGCGTACGCACCCGCATCCCCGTTAAAAGAGTTGCTTACCCCCAAAAAATTGTTGATTAGAATTTTATAGTCGCCGATTTTCGCTATCTGCATCGCACCTATCATAAGAGCCAACAAAAATGCAAATATAACGCTAAATCCACGCCATAACTTTTTATTGTTCAAAAAACTCATATAAAATATCCTACCTTTATAATTATTTCACAGGGACTTCAGGTGTTTCAACCCCACCGCCGTTATTGTTTCCGCCACCGTTTTCAACTTCTCCGCCTTGTTCTTGTCCACCGTTTCCGTTTGGGGGCGTATCGCCGTTACACCCCACGAAACTAAACGCCGATAAAGCCATTACAATTGATAATATAAGCACTAAAAATCTTTTCATTTTTTCACCTATTCTACCGTCGGTTTTCCTGCCCTTTCTCTCATAGCGTTGAACTCTGAAAGCACGGCGGATTCTTTTTGTTTTTGTTTTTCTTCTTTGGCTTTTATTTTAGCCGTTATCCTATCCTTTTCTTCTTGCGGAAGTTTATCGAACTCGGCAATTCGTTTAGCCTCTTTCTCCTTCAAGTCTTTTTCCGATTGAATTTTCTTTTCCTCTAAGGCTTTTCGTTTCCTTTCTTGTTCGTCTAAGATTTTTTGCTTTTCTTCTTCAAACGAAACGCCTTTCTTTTCACATTTATCTTTAACTTCTTTTAAGTACGCCTCAAAAGACACTCTGTCCGCTTCTTCCTCTTCAAGTTTAAGCCTCGTTGCGGGGTCAACGTACTCTACGCCTTCGGCGTTCGCCTTTGCCTTTTGGTCCATAACGATTGCCTTTTGGTCGAACTTAGAGAACTTTTCCACACCCATAAAGATAAAGATTACGAAAATTATTACGTAACAAATGGTTTCGCCGCCGAGGAACAGCCAGGTCATCGCATCTTGTAAGAGTTGAGAGTTTACGCCCGCTTGATACCCTACGGCACTTAAAACTATGTTCATAATACCCGTTGCAAGACCTGTCATACCGCCCATAATTACGCCGTATATAGTCATCGTAAGCCCGTCCGTCCTAAACCCGTGCAACGCTTCTTGGTGGTCTAAGATATCCGCTAAGAGTGCAAGGGATAGATACATTGCAGGGGTAGAGCCGAACGCCTTTATACAAAAAGCGGTAACGACTAACGCAAAGTTGTTGGGGTCTATAAATCCTATCGCACCACCGATTATAGCAACGACAGCACCTAAAAGAATTGACTTTGCCTTGCCTATCTTGTTTGATAATGGCCACGCCACGAGCATACCTAAGGTTGTGGGAATCGCACCTATTATCGATAGCGTACCTTGGAAAACACCGCCGTCAACAGTGGAATTGTTTTCGGTAAACAACGCCGCACAAAAATAAGTTTGGGAAACGTTTTTCAAAAGCCCGCCGAGTTGGTATAGGAAAAAGAAAACTATTATCATTATCCAAAACTTGTCCTTAAAACAAGCTTTTGCTTGCTGTTTTATAGACACGGTCTTTGGTTTTTCTTCTTTTACCGCAACGCTAAACGATTCTTCTGTTATCCTTTCTCTGGTAAAGAAGTATTCTACGATAGTACCTATAGCGGTTAAAACCATAAGTGCGATTACGAAAATCTTCCAGTGGTTATAGGATGCGAGTTGGTTTATGGTTTTGTCAGGGTTTTCTACGAACAATAATCCCAAAAAGAAGGGCAGTATCATTGAAGTTAAGCCCATCGCAGCAAGCCCCGTAGCGTTGGATAGAGTTGCTAAAAGCGACCTGTCCTTACTACTTCTCGTGGAGAGATTTACGAGTGCAGAGTGCGGTGTATAATAGAAAGGATACGCTATCGCAAACCACAAGTTATACCCTATCGCAATCATTATAAGTGCAAAGGTCTGTTGTTCTACGTTCACCACGTCCGTTGCGAACGGGGACAGAATAAACAGGGTCAACAGTGCCAAGATGCTTATCGGGATAGAGAGTAAAAGTAAAGGTCTTGCCTTACCCGCCTTGGTCTGCTTATGATCCATTAGCCTCCCGACCAAGATATTGCCTATCACGACAAATATTACTGAGATGAGCGGAAGCATTGAAAAGAACCCTGCCGCCCACGCATTTATTTTAAGCACGTCGGTCATATACTTATTGAAATAACCGCTTAAAATAGAGTTCGCGAGAAGTGCAAGGGTCGGTCCTATCAAGTACCCTAACCCGCCCTCAGGGAATATTTTTACGTTCGCCGATTTTATCTTGGTGGATAGAATCGGGCTTTCAAACAAACTTTTGTTTTTCATATTAAAAGTCTCCTTTATAAGTCGTATGAGAAATTATACTTGCCGCTAGGCAACGACGTTTCTTGTCCATTAGGAAGTTTTAGCAAGCAAGTAGTGGATACGGGCACGGCTACGTCGATACTGAACTTTCCGTCCTCTATCCGCCAGTCCGCTTCAATCCTACCGTACGGACAATCGACGTGCCCTTTTGCAAAGGTTATTCCACCGCCCAAAACGGGGCTAATCTTAAACTGTTTATAACCGCCCGTCAACGCTTCTACGCCGAGTATTCGCCTATACATAAAGTCGCCCACCGCACCGTTAGCGTAGTGGTTAAAGGAAATCATACCGTGCGTGCCGTCGTCCGCACCCGTATTAGAAGTACCGTCAGACCTTAAAGCGTCCCACCTTTCCCAAATGGTCGTGCCGCCCGCCTTTACTTGGTGTAGCCAAGACGGACAACTTTCGTTAAGCAACATCTTATAAGCATCTTCTTCGTAACCGTTGTCGCAAAGTGCAAACAATATGTAAGGTGTTCCGGGGAAGCCCGTCGTTATATTGTAGCCGTTATCTTCAACTAACTTTTTCAAGTTCTTTGCAGCGTTTAACCGTTCTTGACCTTCAAATACGCCGTAGTGAAGGGGCAATACGTAACCCGTTTGGAATTCCTTTTTAAGTTTTCCGTCCATACGCGTAAACTTGCGTCTATACGCATATGCGATTTCCTTGCTAAGTTTTTGATAGTACTCTCTATCCTCTCTCTTACCTAAAATATCCGCAATTTGGGATAGGATAGTGCAAGAATTTTTGAAGCACGCAGTCGCCGTCCATTTTCCACGGCCCATCCACGCCATAAGTCCTATGCCCGGTGCAACCCAGTCGCCGTAGTGATGACCGAACGACCAAATTCTGCGGTGGTAGCCTAAGGATAATAACCCCGCCCAAAACTTACAAGCCTTTATATAACGCTTCATCGTAGAATAGTTGTCTTGAAGCACGGACACGTCCCCACGGGCAAGGTACTCCGCCCAAGGAACTAATATGCAACTGTCGCCCCAGTGGTCAACCGCCATAGTGAATACCGATTCTAAATTAGACGGGAAAACCACGTGCGGTACGGTCATAGGTATTCCGCCCGTCTTTTTCTGTTCCACCCTTAAATCTTTAAGCCATTTATCAAAAAATCTTCGGGTGTCAAAGTTAAAGGCTGCGGTGCGAGAGAACAATGCTATGTCCCCCGTCCAACCCATACGCTCGTCACGTTGGCAACAGTCTATCGGGATATCCACAAAGTTGGATTTTGAACTCCATTTTATATTGCTTTGAAGTTTGTTAAGGTTTTGGTTAGAGCAGTAAAAACTACCCACTTCACTCATGCCCGAGTACACAGCCCTTGACCTTATAACTATATTTTCTTTCTTTACACCGCTGACTGCCGTATATCTAAAACCCATATAAGTAAACTTGGGGGAATACTTTTCCACACCCTCGCCCTTGCATATATAAGTCGCAGTACACTTTGCCGAACGAAGCGGTTTGGTAAACAACTTTCCGTCCATCAACACTTCTGCGTGGCGGACGACTATTTTTTGTCCAGACTCACCAGTAACTTCTATCTCGATAACCCCAGCGTGATTTTGCCCAAAATCGTAGATAATCTCATCGTCCGATTCGGAAACGATAGTCGGAATAAAAGTTTCGTGTTTTTGACAAAGAGTGCCGTAAGTTACCGAATACTCGGGGTTTAACTTTACCTTTTCCACTGCAGCGTGAGTAAAGGTTAAATCTTTATCCGTTAGGCGTGCGTCAAAAGTCTCGCCGTCGTAGAAATCCGCCAAAAGAAAGGGACTATCCATCGTCACATCCCAACTTTCGTCGGTTACTATCTTTTCAGTCTCGCCGTCCTCGTAAACGATATGGATTTCCGCAAGTAACGCTTGCCTTTTAGCAAACACACGGTTTCTTAAACACATAGTAAACTTACCGACAGCCCAACCACCCGCAAGATAAAATCTTAAATCGTTATCCTTTTTTATCAGGTCAGTCAGGTCGTAGCGTTGATATTGCAAGTGCTTTTTATACTGTGTAAACCCGGGTGCAAAAAAATCCTCGCCTATCTTCTGCCCGTTAAGCGTTGCTTCGTATATACCGAGTGCCGTGGAATACAAAACCGCACTCTTTATAGGCTTATCACTACCGAACAGTTTTCTAAAAGTCATAACCCGTGGCGAAACTTTTTTGCCACGAAACTTGTACTTTTTATCGGTTATCCACTTAGCCGACCAAGGCGTACCCATCCTGCCCGTGTAAAAGGTTAAACTGCCTTCCGCACTCTCGCCGTTATCCGCTTTTGCAATAACCTTTAAGGTATATTCGGTAAACGGTTTTAGCGTTTGACCTTTGTACTTAATGCAAGCGTTATCGTCGCTCACGCCCACCCAGTCGTTTAAGTGAACGGTTGCACTTTCTAAGTTTACGCAAGGCTTATCCGATTCCAACGCAAAACTTATGCGTGGGGATCTTACGTCCGTAACCGCGTTTTCGGATAGCCCTTCAATTTTCAAATTAATTATTTTAAGCATTTCTACCGCCCCAAATTAAAAAGTACGATAATTATTTATCGTACCCTTCGTTTTGGCAATAGGTTTTTCCTAAAATTGATTTTTTTCAGCATAACCTAATCGTTTATAAGTTTTGCGTTGTTTTTATCTTCGATTTCCGGAAGCAAAATATTCAACTTAAAAACGCCGTCCTCGGCACACATATCAAAGTCGCCACCGTAATTTTCAACGATTCTCTTAATGCTTTTAGTACCGAACCCGTGATAGAGTTTATTGCCCTTAGTGGTAACGGGCAAATCGTTTTCAAAGACCACGTCTCCGTCAAAACAGTTTTCAATATGTATCAAAACCATACCCCTGTTCTTTCTGACCATCAAAGATATTACCTTTCTTTCAGCGTCTTGAATTTTAGAAACGGCTTCAATGGCGTTGTCAAGTGCATTGCCGAATAACGAATACACTTCAAACCCGCTCATAAAGTTAAGCAGTTTTCCGTCAACTATCTTTTCAAACCGAACGCCCTTTTGGTCGCAAAACAAAGTTTTTTCGGTAAGGATTACGTCTAAGACCTCGTTCCCCGTTTTTATGGTCATATCGTAAACGGTTATCGCTCGCTCTAACTCGTATCTCTCGTCAAATGGCATATCCCCTATTGAGGATATAAGTTTTTTGAGGTCGTGGTACTTTATATTCAAGAGTTCCATATTCTTTCTGGACATATCGAATTGACTTTTCTCTAAATGCCTAAGATGTTCCATAACCTTGTATTCGTGTTGTATTTTACCGTTTTTGAGGATAGAGAACTGTATTACGAGTGTGAAAACCGAACAAGTTATATCGTACAGTGCGTAGATAAGATAATACTTCATATCCATACTCGTTGAGTATTGAAAAACAATACAGTACATTATGAGTGCTATGGATAGGTATATCACTTGCTTGTTTTCAAGGTACTCTTTTTCAGCGAGTTTAATCTTTTTAGAAAACGCCAAAAACACCAAGACGTATGCGACGATTTCCACGATGATATAAAAGGCGTAACACCACGCAGGGCTTACTATCCCCGTAAACGACCTTTGAACGAGTTCGCCGAGTTTATACGCACCGTGTTGAGTGGAAAATGCGGCTATCCCGCAAAAGAGAGAGGTTATTATGCTTTTGTTAAAGCATATAAAAATGCCAAGCACCAGTAATAAAAAGCACAGGGTATATCTTATCATAGGCAGATACATAGGCAAAGACCCCGTGGGGAAGGCTGTGGTTTCTAAAAAGTACCAAAAGGATGAATAGCAAAAGAAAACCGCCACTACGCCTAATAGCCTTAATATAAAATATTTGCGTCTTTCAAACGACAAAACGAACAAAAATCCGCAAATTATAAGTTCGACGACAAACCCATGCCGCACGAAAAAACCAAAGATATACTCTAACACGAATAATTCCCCTTCCCAAGCCACTCTGCAAAGTCAGACATAAACTTTTTCTTTTTGGGTTGGCTAATTTGCAAGACTGCACCGTTAGACATAACCACGTCGTATTTTTTTACGGATACAATGTGTTTGGGGTTGACCAAATAACAACTGTTGCACCTTAAAAAATCGTCAGCCCTTAACTTTTCTTCCGTTTCTGATAGCGACCCGTACCCCGTAATTTCACCGTCAGAGGTATGGTAGATAAGTTTATGCCCCGCAACTTCAACGAAAAATATATTCTTTGTCGATATCCTTCTCATGCCGCCCGACTGAGTAATAACAAACTCTCTATCTTCGTTAATCTGTACCAACTTTATAGCCTTTTTCATTTTAAGGCAAAAATCCTGGTACATTACGGGTTTTACGATAAAATCCAAAGCATCAACTTCATACCCCTTTACGGCGTACTGTGCTAAATTAGTGACGAAAATCAACAAGGTCTTTGCGTCTATTTGACGAAGTTTTCTCGCCGCGTCCATACCGCTTAAATTTGGCATAAGTATATCCATAAAAACAAGGTCGTAAACGGGCTTATACCCCGTCAAAAAATCGACGGCGTTATTAAAGCGACTAACGGTAAAACTGATGCCGTTAGCACTTCCGTAACTTTGTATAAAGTCGTTTAAGGTTTCCGCACTCTTATTTTCGTCTTCAACGATTGCAATTCTTATCATCGTATCCCCTTTTAATCCATCAAGCGTACCCGTGCGAGAAAAATTCTCGCACGCACTTTTTATATAAATGAAAAGTGCCAAATTTCGTTAAAAAAATCATAGCATATTTTCAAAGTTTTGTCAATTTTTAAATTATTTTTATCTTTGTTTCGACTTTTGCTACCTTGCATTTTGCCTTTACGGTTACTTCACCCCTCTTTTCCGGCTTAATTATCGCTAAAAGCGAACCGTAATAGGTTTGTTTTTCATCGCCAAAATAGCCCTCGTCGTTATACGGACAAGCGTTGCCGAACGCAACTAACCTTCCGCCCTCAACACTAAGTTTTACCCTTTCGCTTTCAAGCGGTCTAAGTACCCCATCGCTATCGGTAAGCCTTACCTTTACGTAACAAAGTTCGTTCACCGCAACACTTTCATTTTCAGGGATTAGCGTAAGCATAGTATCGGGTTTTGCACTAACTATCGACTTTTTAGCGATAAGAGAACCGTCTTTATCAAAACTTTTTACGGTTATCTTTCCGTTCTTATACCTAACCTTAAACTTGGTTATGCCGTCCTTCTTGCAACGTTTATCCCCAACTTTTTTGCCGTTTATACTTAAAACTACCCTATGTGCGGTAGAATAAACTTCAACTATGGTCTTCTTATTTTCGCACCCGTCAAAACTCCAACTTTCCATTGCGTTAGACATCTTCCACGCCGACGGCGAGTGCTTTTCAAAACACTTGTCCGCAGGCACTACCGCAAGTTCTAAGGGGCTTAAACCGAACGCTACCTTAGTGTAAAGGGTTTCGCCAAAAGTATCGCCTATAAGGTCGATACGCCCCGACCCCGCAGTCATCCAACCGCATACGGGGTTAAAGTTTTTGGTGTACGGCTTATACACCCAAGACCCTACCGCAACCTCGCCGAGGTAATCCATACCCGCCCATACGAAGTCGCCTATAACCGCATTATGCGTTTTTGCAAATTCCATAAATTTTACCGCGTCACGGCAAAACGTTTCAGTACCCAAAATAACTCTGTCGGGGTATTTTTGAACGTCCTTTTTATAACGCAGTATTCCATAGTTATAGCCCGCCACGTCAAGCGTGCCGAACACGTCTTTAGTCTTTTTATCGCAGCCCCTAAGCGTCGCACCGAGTTTCATAGTCTTATCCCCAAGTTTACCGGCAAGCATATTAAAAAATTCGCTACCGACGGGGGAATCCTTTTCTTTTTTGTTAGCCTTCTTGTCAGTGTAAACGCCAAACCCCAGCGAACTTAGGTAGTTAAAGAATATATTTACACCGCAAGTTACGGGGCGGGACGTATCGTTTAGGCGGATAAAGTCCACCATTTTTTTACAAAATTCCACGCCACGCTTTTCAGCCGACTCAGAGACTTCGTTCCCCACCGAATACATTATTACGGACGGGTGATTATAATCCTTTTCGACCATACTTTTAAGGTCAATTTTATAATTCTTTTCGCAAAAGGATGCGTAGTCGTATTTGGTTTTATGTATATACCAACAATCGACGTACTCGTCAAGCACGTACATACCAAGCCTATCGCACTCGTCGATAAGTTCTTTTGATGCGGGGTTATGTGCCGAACGAATTGCGTTATACCCCGCTTGTTTTAATAGGCGAACCTTTCGTCTTTCGGCAAAAGGATGACCCATTGCCCCTAACAAACCGTTGTCCTGATGGATGCACGCACCCCTTAGTATAACGCGGTTTCCGTTCACTCTCAGCCCGTTTAACGCATCACAATCCACTTGTCTTATGCCAAAACTAACTTCCCTTTCATCATCAAAAAACCTGACCTTTAAGGTGTAGAGTTTTGGGTTAAACTCATCCCAAAGAGTGGCGGACGGCAAACTTATCTCGCACTCGCCAAACGGGGAAACGCTTATCGTGTTAGAATATAATTCACTTTCGCCGTCAAGAAAGGATATACTGCAATCCCCCGCACAGCAAGCCGTAACTTCTACCTTTACCGTTCTGGTTAGGTAGTCGGTAGTAGTCACCTTTACGCCGTTAAAAAGAATATGTTTTTCGGGCAAAAGATATATATGCACGGGGCGGATTATTCCACCACCGCTATACCACCTGCTATTAGGTTGGTCGGAATTTACGGCGGTTACCCTTACGACGTTTTCGCCCTCATTTAAAAGGCTATCCGCCCTAAAATAAAAGCCACCGTAACCATAGTCGTTGGTCTTAGCAATCTTTTTATTGATTTCCACCCTGGCGTTTTTATAAACCGAATCAAATTCAAAATATACCACGCCCATCTCTTTAGCGTAATAAAAAGTGTTTTCGTAAACGTAGTCGTCACCCTTAAACCAACAACCATGTCTGTTAGACGGGTTGGACGGCACTCTGTCCTCAAAGAACATTGCATCATGCGGAATATCAACTTTTTCAGTTTTGCTTGGGCAAGACAACCTATAAAAGGTCCAACCCTTATTAAAATCTAAAACCTTCATTGCCTAAAAAATTTTACCAAACATTTATTATTATGTAAGACTTTTTGCTTAAACTAATAATCTTTTCCCCTAAACTAACTTCTTGACCGTATAAAAAGTAAAAAACGCCGCCTACAAAAGCAACGTTTTTTACCCATTATTTATAATGAAACTATGAGAAGTATATTTCTGTACTGAATATACAATACGGGCTTATATCACTATGATAAACCTCAAAAAGATATGCGGTTGTCCCGTTAGGAATTTCTATGGAATACACACCGTTTACGGGATTTACCACTTGGGTTTGAAAATTCCATGCGTGGCTGTCTTTATCCGTATCCACGGTATAAACGAATTTAACTGTGTCAAACCGCTTTGAAGAATAATTCAAGGTCGCAACGCCTTGGCTTACGGTTATTCCGTCGATTAAGGATATTTGCTTGCCGAACAAAACGTGTTCAAAGAATTCAAATATCTCTGGGGTTTTGTTATGGACGTGTCCGTGCCCTAAAACACTGTGCTGTGCAAAAAATTTCTTCCCCTTTACTAAACTTGCAGACTTTTTTCGATTTTCTACGGAAAAGCAGTTGTCGTTAATACCCGAAACGAACAAGGTTGGTTTAACGTTATAAGAAAGATATGACGATGGATCAAAATACTTTATCCACTCTTCTAAATCCGTTCCGCTTAAAGAGTTCATAAAAGCCTGACTACCCAAATTCGTCCAGTTTGAATCTTCGTATAAATATCCCGCACCGTAAACGGGGGCAAAACAAGCAAACCTTTTATCTACGCCCGATGCAAACGAAGTTGCAACACCGCCCCAACTTATACCTGTTAAACACACAAGGTTAGGGTTTACGTCTTGATGGGAACGCAAAAGGTTATTAGACAAAATTATGCTTGCAACGACGTGGTACGTCCAAGAATTTAGTTTGTCGTTAACGTTATCGTTAAGTGGCCCGTGACGCTCGGGAACGCCACCTTCGGGATTAACTTCTTTAGTCAATAATTTAGTTAGTTGATTAGAGTACGTATCAAACGCAAGTGCTACGTAACCCTTTTGATTCCACCAACTAACCCACCCGGGGAAGACCGCTCCACCACCGCCATGAACCAAAATTACTGCGGGGTAACCGCCCTCGGGCTTAGGGAATTTTGTGCTATCAGGCACACCCAAACACGCAAAAACCCAAGTTTCACTTAGTTGTTTTGGGGTGTATCCCACCGATTTAAACTTGAAAAATTCTAATTTCTCATTAGTCGTTTCTACCGTTTTCGTTTCAGGGATAGTCGCAAAAAGCGTTTCTGTATCCCACATCAAATCGGGCTTAACGACGTCCGCAACCTCGTACGAATTTACGGGTTTTGGGGCTTCGTTATTAGGGGGATTTGCCCCGCACCCCAACGCACTTACACCTATCGTCATAGATAACACGACCCCCAAAATATTTTTTAGTTTTTTCATACAATTCCTATCCCCCGTTTACTTGCTAAGCCAAGCGGCAGGCGAAACGCCCATCCTTGCCTTGAAAAAGCGTATGAAGGTAAACTTATCCGAAAAACCGCACTTGTCGGCAATCTCTTGCAGCGTAAGCGAACTCGTGGTTAAAAGTTGTTTTGCATACTCTAACTTAGCGTTCAAGATATCTTCCTTAGGGGAAACGTAAAAGAATTCCTTATACAAATGCGAAAATCTTGACTCGCTTAGATAACACTTATATTCTTTTTAGCAAAATCCACACCGCCCCACATACTGCAAAGGGTTGCGGGGTTGGTATGTGCACCGTCATCACCGTACCAGGAATTTGCACCCGCCCTAACGCTTGCGTTGCCGTCACCCGTGCAGTCAACGAAAGTTTTTGCCTCTATCGCATAAATTCCGCTTTGAGAAATAACGACCGCTTGCTTTATAACCCCGCCCTCTACAACGAAGTCAACAAGCCTAGTAAAGAAAAGAAGTTTAACACCACTGTCCATAACCATTTGGTCGTATTTGCGTTTTAACGCTTCAACGGGTACATTATAGGTTTTATGTTCGTTTTTATCCCCGTAAAATTCACGCTTAATTTCGCCACCGAACCCGTCGGACAAAAGATTAATACCGTCGTCGAAGAACATAAACTCAGGAACCATACCGACAGTACCAGAACCGCCCAACGCACCGTGGGTTTCAATCAAGATTACCTTTACGCCCTGTTTAGCCGCACAAACCGCAGCCGCAGTACCCGCAGGACCACCGCCTATAACTAGCACGTCCGCAGAATATTTAACCTCAACTTTTTTGTTATAATTGATTTCCATAAGTTTGCATTTGCCTCCGTTTTTACAAGCCGTTGATTTAAATTTTTCGGGGCTTTACCCCTATTTTTGAGGATATTTTTTTTAATTATATCATTGTGAATAACCCCGTTCAATAGTCAAAGCGGCTATGTTTTAACATTTGCTGCTATTTTTTAGCCTGCAAAAAATTTTTATTCAGGGTCAATTTTTGGGGTTTTAAAAGCAAAAAAACTCGCCCTGTAAAAAAAATCACAAAGAGAGTTTTTTTCCATTATTTATATATAATTGTTTAGTTTTTTTGGGGTTTTGACAGTTTATTTGGCGAAAATCCGAATCTTTTTTTGAAGGCTTTGGAAAAATTAAATTCGTCCTTATACCCCACGGCGTAGGCAGTACCCGTCACCGATTCACCACGACCGAGTAACACTTTCGCTTGTTTCATACGCTTATCCGTGACGTATTCTTTTACGCTTTTATTAGTTCGTGCCTTAAAAATCCTATACAAGTAACTACGCTCGTACCCGAAAGTCTTTGACAAAAAAGCCATAGATATATCCGCCATAAAGTTAAAATCAATATAACGGATGATCTTGTCCACCGCACACTCGGTCTCGACTACCTTTGTGGATACGCTATATATAATCTTATAAACCAACGCCGTATAAATTGCAGAATCGCTTATTTTTTTAGTTACCAAATCCATAAGTTCGTCGGCGATTTCTTTGGGATAATAGTACACCGACTTATCCGTATCAAAAAGGTCAAAGTTATTGCACTCAAAGGCTATCCAACAATATTCCCACGGGTGGACTTTATCGGCTGTATAAGTGGTTATTTCGTTCGGGCGGATAATAAACATTTGCCCCGCAGTTACGTCTTGCTCACCAAACTTATCAAAGAGTTTTCCCTTTCCGCTAACGCAAAAATGCACGATATAATGGCTTCTTGCGTACGGTCCAAACTCGTGCCCCTTTTTACAAACTTCACTGCCGAAAAATAACGGTTTGATGACCGCAGGGACGTACCCATCTATCCATATCTCGTTTCTCATAAATTCCACCTTAAATATTATTTAGCAACATTTTAACATATAATCACCACAAAAAGCAATGGAATTGACAACTTTTTTATGGTAAACTGTAACCACACTTGATTAAAAGGAGATAAAAAATGAAAGTTACTTTTTTAGGTGCGGGCAGTACCGTATTCGTTAAAAACGTTTTGGGCGACACGTTGCTTACGCCATCGCTTACCGAAGACCTTGATATCGCACTGTACGATATTGACAAAACGAGGCTTGAAGACTCGCTTATAACCATCAATAAGATAAACGAAAAGTACGCAGACGGTAAAGCAAGGGTAAAAACCTATCTTGGCGAAGAGCAAAGAAAGGACGCTTTGCGTAACGCAAACTTCGTTATAAACGCAATACAAGTCGGTGGATACGACCCTTGCACTAAGATAGACTTTGAAGTGCCAAAAAAATACGGGTTACGCCAAACAATTGCAGACACGTTGGGAATAGGCGGTATTTTTAGAGGGCTTAGAACGATTAAGGTTATGAAGGAATTCGCTAGGGATATGGAAGAAGTTTGCCCTAACGCTTTGCTTATGAACTACACTAACCCTATGGCTATTTTAACGGGGTATATGCAACGCTATACCGGGGTTAATACCATCGGGCTTTGCCACAGCGTTCAAGTTTGCGTGCCTGAACTTTTGAAACGGCTTGATATGCAAGACGTGGAAGTCGGGCAAGAACTTATCGCAGGGATAAATCATATGGGTTGGTTACTTGAAATTAAAGACAAGAAGGGTAACGACCTTTACCCCGAAATCCGTCGCCGTGCTTTCCTTAAAAACCAAAACGAAAAACACGACGATATGATTAGATTTGATTATATGGACAAACTTGGGTATTACTGCACGGAAAGTTCCGAGCACAACTCAGAGTACAACGCTTTCTATATCAAGTCAAAATACCCCGAACTTATCGAAAAATTCAATATTCCGCTTGACGAGTACCCACGCCGTTGCGAAAACCAAATTAGGGGCTGGAATAAACTTCGTGAAGAACTTATTAGCGGTCAAGCCATTGAACACACTAGGTCAAGGGAATACGGCTCTCGCATAATGGAAGCAATGGTTACGAACGTGCCTTATAAAATCGGCGGTAACGTTATAAACAAAAACCTTATCGAAAACTTGCCGTCGGATGCTTGCGTTGAAGTTCCGTGTATGGTTGACGGGAACGGCATACACCCCACCCGTGTAGGTAGATTACCCGTTCAATGTGCGGCGATGAATATGACTAATATCAACTGCCAACTTTTGACGATAGAAGCCGCCGTAACGGGCAAAAAGGAACACTTGTACCAAGCCGCAATGCTCGACCCACACACGTCCGCAGAACTCTCTATCGACGATATCATCTCGCTTTGCGACGACCTTTTGGAAGCACACGAAAAGGCAGGGTTCCCGACCCTTTAACAAACCGATTTAAAAAAACAAAACTGTTAGCAAATCAAATTTGCTAACAGTTTTTTGTTAAGTAAATTATTGTTCTACAAACGCTCACGTCAATTTCCGTCCAACCATCACCATTAAAATTCCTATTACGAACTTGTTTATAATACTCTCCCATAAAATTATCAATTATCTTCTTATAATTTTCTTTATAAAACGCTTCGCCGATTTTTCAAATTTCAAGAACACTCGTCTGCAAGCGTTAGGAAAGAAATATTTTTTAATTGCCTTTAATGGGAATTTTTTATATTTTTTCCAAAACGCACCATACTCAGCACCCTTTGAAATAGGCTTTCTAAGTTGTGGTTGCAAAGATGTTTCAATATTTGTTTTTTCTAAATTGAAAAGAGTTTTTATCTCTTCAAACACCCTTTTCGCTTTGTCACTATGCACCAGCACCAACGACACGCCTCTATTATCGTCAAATCTTGGTGCATTTTTAGATATCCCCCAGTAATCTGCAATGGTAAAATCCGAAAGTCTTTGTGTCGTAGTATATTTACAATTATAACACGAATCACGAAATAAAACATGTCTATAAAAAACGTCTGTCCAACTCTTTAAGTTAAACGCTTCACCCGAATTCAACACGTATTTTTCAACATGATCTTTCCAACCAAAAGTTTGCTTATCCCTAAAGTCAACAAACGTAATCTTTTGGTTCTTTCTATTTTCAAGTTCTAATACATAATCCTTCCACACCTTTATAGACGGAACACCGTGACAAACTAAATCCACCGTTATCAAAGTTTCAGTAGGTACTTTGGACTTATTTAGAAAACTTAAAAGACCGTGTATTTGACAACCCGTACCCGAAAAAAGCACCCATTTGCCCTCTTTAAGCAACGCTCTGCATTCCGAAAAGCAATTTCCCATATCACTTTCAACGTATTTTGAGCCTTTGAATATGTAACAAGATTCATAACTGTTAGTAACAGCGTGCTTTACGTCCAAAGAGTCGGTTAACGTACAACCAAACACGTACCCTCCATGCTCAATAACGTATTTACACAAACCCATAAAGAACGCCCCCGAACGAGAGGTCTTAACCTCGTTTTCGTCGCAATGCCTAACGGCATAACTATCGGGGTTTTTACCCGTAGGCTTGAACACCTTAAAATCACACACCGAAAGACAAAGCCCACACTCTACGCAAAGCCCTTGGTTTATGACGGGGTACTTAAAGCCCTTTACAGACTCCGTCATTGTGATTGCATTTTTGGGGCAAATACTTGCACAAGCAGTACACCCACAACAGTCCTGCTCTTTCTCATATAACTTTATCATCATTATTCCGATAACCCGTCCAACAAAAATTTTAATGAATCTTGGCGTTTGGCTTTTATAACTTCATTAACTTCATTATAGTCAATTTCAGTTTCAAACATCGTAGATATATCTTTATCCGAATTGACAATTCTTTGTTCAAGCCCAAAAGTTTGAAGCAAATTTATAAGTTTTGCACTTTGATTTACGAAAGAAACGAACTGCTTGTTGAAATTAATAGATAGGGCTGTACCGTGGAAAGTTGACGTTATTACGTACTTCGCATTTTTAAGGTACCCTAAAAATTCAAACGGATCTACGCTTATATTTTTATCGCACCACTTGTTGTAGGTGCCGACGCTGTATAGTGGAAGGGAAGCCTTTTTTGCAAAACTTTTTACCTTTTTAATACAATCTTCGTCGATGTTATAATTATATACTAAAATATAATCTTTTTTACAAGGCTTATCAATCACAAACTTATCTAACGAACTGACCAAAAAGGTCGGGTCAACCACCAGAGCGGGGATTCTACCATCAATCTCTTTAACTACGTTAAAACCGTTTTCGTCACGAACCGATAATGCTGTAAACTTCTCAAAAGAAACGCCTGCTTCTTTTGCCTGTTGGGCAGTCATATTCCCCACGCTTGGTGCGTAACTAACTATCTTTTTTGCTTTTATATCTTTCCCAAAGTATTGCGGGTGGTGGTAAAAACTTTTGCTATTTATATTCCACACCTCGTCAGAGCCTATAACCGCACTGGTATATTCTTTTTCCGAATCAAATTTACTGAGTGCTAATTTTTTTCTTGCTTTGGCATATTTTTTTGAATCTTTCGCCTTAAAAAGCAACTTCCCTAAGTTCCCAGAAAAAAGCAGTTTTTTAATTTTCCCAAGTCGTCCTGAACTTTTAGCGTTTTGATCATTTTTAGTAGGCAAAACGCCAAACTCAGCATCGTAACCGTTTTCTCTCAACGCCTCTTGCATTGAAAACGCTTGCAAATACGCCCCGACATTGTTTGCTTCAATAAGAGTTAAAATTAATACTTTATTATCCATTTCCCAACCCAAAAAAAATTTTTAATGCTATTATATAATACCACTCGCCCCACTCAAAATCAAGGGTTTTGGGGTTAATAGGCTTATAAAAACGAAATTATACAAAAATGGCGGGGTAGTCAAACTACCCCGCCACCAAATTTTGTATTAAATTTAGTTAGCGTATTGCCCTAACGTTTGCAATACCGTCATAGCATATAGTCTTGCCAAAAAGTCGTTAGTGTGATTGATGTTGTTACCCGTCATATCATAGAAACGCTTTGTTTGAAGAACTGATTGGTGCATTGACGTCATCTTCGCAACACCCACACCGTCATACGCGTCAGCAAGTGCTTGAAGTTCTGCTTCTTGCAAATATTGATTGCCGTAATAGGTTGACTCTGCGTTAGGTAGCATTGTTGAAACAAGCACTATTTCGCAGTTAGGAAGAGCCGCTCTAATCGTGTCAATCATTTGCTTCATGGTAGCCTTATAGTCTGCCATAGAAAGCCCAACGTCGTTCATACCGAAGCCCAAAACGACCATATCGGGTGCGTAATCAATTACGTTTGCTTGAACGTTTTCAAGCCCCCAACCAGCCGTCTTACCGCCGACTGCCGTGTTGATATAAGTTAGGTTATTAGTGCCGTACTTATCTTTTAAGAACTCGGTAACCATAGTCGCCCAGTTTGGTGCGTGAGGTGCGATACCGATAATACCACTCGAATTACAACCAACCGTTATGCTGTCGCCGTAGAACAATATCTTGGTGCTTTGTTTGTTTTCAAGTTTTTTTAGCGTTGTATCAAATTCAGCACTTTGGTCAACTGGTACATAATAATTGTAGTCGCCATTGTGTTTGTAGGTTACGACGATTTGCTTGTTTGGAATGTATCCACTTTCACTAAAATAAACGTAAGGTTTTCCACTAACCGTACAACCAAAAGCATTTGATGAACTTGTTGATGGATAGTATTCGTCTAAAGTGAAGAATGGAATACGAGTGTTTTCGGTTAGGACTATACAGTTGTTTACAACCGTATAGTCTTCGCCTAAAACGTAAGTTGTTTTTAAGTCATACGATCTTACCGAAATAATTTCAGTTGCGTCGAACATCAAGGGTGCAACGTCGTCCTTGCCAACGAACATTAAAGTTTCGTTGTGCATAACCGTGCTATCCCATAACGGTCTTGTGTACGCCTCTAAATTATATTCGGGGTCAGCTCAAACGGGTTCCGTTACCTCTGCGAAAGTTAAGTCAGAGAAGGTGTACGTTCCACCTGCATCCGTCCAAGAATTTATTAACAACGTCAAGGTACCTGATTCAGTAGCCGTAAACGTGTAGGTGTGTTGATAAGTGTCGTTTCCAAGGTTCATACCTGATGACAAATTAATACCCTGCCAAACGCCTTTATTGAAGTCATCAGTGTTCGTGTTATCTTTATACCAAGCATAAGCCGTTTGCCCAGAGCATGCAACCTTAAACGAATAAGTATAGGTTTTACCTGCTTCAAACGTATAAGTCGTAGCAAGCTTATACCCACCCCAATTGTTACGCATTGTTACCGTCAACTTCGAGCCGTCCGGTTCGATAATTGCCGGTGCATCGCCACCTTCAGTATATACCGTAGCCGATACGAATCCCTTAACTTCAACGAAAGTTAAGTCAGACAAAGTAATTAATTTATTACCACTCCAACCTGCATAGTTATGAACGCCAAGAGTTAATACCCCATTAGCAGTTGCTGTAAAAGTATAATAAAGTTCATATGTTAAATCGTCAATCTTAGTTCCAGCAAGCAAATGATAACCACTTGTTCCATGTGCATAATTTGCAGCGAGGTTGTCTTTATACCATAGAGTACCACTTGATAAAGCACTCTTTAAAGTTACCTTAAACCCATAGTAATAGCTCTTGCCTG
>SVIL01000086.1 GCA_015069505.1 Clostridiales bacterium | reverse complement strand
AATGCGTGGGTTCTTTGTGGGATTACCCCGCCCGTATCAGGGTCGGGTGGCGTACTGCCACACGCAGCCGCACTCGTTAATATCAACGCTGATAAACCTAAACACAAAAACTTTCTTAACTTGTTTTTCATAATATCCCCCTTTAATTTGCTACGCCTTTAAGGTCGTTATTTTGCAACACGGTACCGCTCGCATCGCTTTCATAAACCATTTCGTATTCGTCCCTTTGGTTTGCAAAGAATACTAAGTTGTTTTTAAGCGTTACGTTTTCGCTCTTTACGATGGACGCAAGGTAGTAATTTGACGCATCGTCCAAACTTTTCTCGTTATAGAAAAGGTTGTTTTCCGCCGTGCAGTCCCCAGCCCCTCTAAACGAAATTCCGCTGTTAAAATTGCCGTTAAAGAAGTTGTTTCTTACAGTGATATTTTTTATTGCACCCGCTACTATCGTTCCGCCGTGACGTTCAATGAACACGTCCGCCGAAGCGATAGAGCCTTGGTTATTTATAAATTTACAACCTTCAACCGTAACGTTCCTCGGGATCAACCCCTCGTTAAAGAATCCGTCAAATGCGGCGTGTAAACTTATTGAACCGTGAATAATATTGTAGAACGAACAGTTTTTGATAACCGAATTTTGAGTCTGACACAAAATCCCACGATTACGCTTGTTGCGGAATACGCAGTTTTCCACCACAAGTTTGGGCGTTCTGGTAAGGTTGCCAACCAAATGCCCTTCTTCTACGTCCCTAACACGCTTGTCCACCGTAATTTCATAAACCAACCCGTAACTCGCTACGTCGGTAACCGTGTAAGACTTAATAATTTCCATAGTTTCGCCGTTATAGATTTCAAGTTTATCCCCAACCTTAGTAGGAAAGTTTGCCGCAGCGTTTGGTGCCGTGCAAGTTATAACGTTTCCGGAAACCGCTGTTACCTTTTTATAGAAGGTACAGACGTTTATTGCATCGTCGTGAGTGTTTTCAATTATACTGTTTGAAACGAACAAGTCCCCCAAACAATCGTTGGTGTGTAGTCCGTCCGCAGTAGCCGTCATAAGTTTATTAGAACCGTCCCTTAAAACCACGTTCGTCCTATTTAGATAAATATTCTCGGACGAATAAAAACCAAAAGTCATCCCGACCGACGAATATATATTGCAACTTTCCATATAAAAATCTTTACACTCGTCCATCTTGATGGTGAAGTTTTCGTACATAGTGTAGCCCACGGACACGACGGAATTTACTTGCGGGCGTTTATAATAATTAGCCCCAAAAGTTAGAGTGAGTTCCCTTTCCGTTGCGTTATACACCCCGTTCTCTATCATATTAACTTGGTCGCCCGTAGAGTTGTAAACGAGCATACCGTTGGAATTAGGGAAATAATCGCCCGTTCTTGAATCTTGAATAAATTCCATAAAGTTTCCGTACTTAATCTTACCGCCGTTATACCTATAATCGGTCATATCAAAGCCGTCGTTAATCTTAACGGTAACCGTTTTATTATCGTCGTTTGCACTAACCACCTTGCCCGTAACGGTCGAACTTACCAAATAATCAAAGTCGATTTGATTAAAGTGAATATTCTCACTGTCTTTAAGCACAACCGCTTCCGTCCACTCGGTCATCATAAACTCAACGGTGTCTTCACCCACTAAGTAAACGTCTTTTAGCGACGTTACGTTTATAGTAGCAGAGAACTTATAAACCCCCGCAGGGAAATAAACCTTTTTTAAGCCGTCAACCGTTTTAAGCGATTTTAATAAAATATTTAACGCACCCGAATTATCCGTGTTCGTGGGCAAAATTCCGCTATCTGCAACGTTATACACGTGTGCAAATTCTTTGTCCGAAGGCACTGGATAACGAACGTCGCTCATATTTTTTTGTTTCGCACCTACGACGGAAGGGTCGGTTAAACCACAAAAATCTGAAGTTTTTAAGTTTTTGCTATAATATCCATTGCTTAAAGAAGTAACTAAATTTTCCACGGCAGTCTCCTTTCTCGTATCGATATCTTGTGGCGGATTGCCGCTGTCATTGCACCCCATAATCGGAAAGGCAAACATCGCCGACATAATCAAAGATAAAATAACTTTACCTTTCATAATTCTCTCCTTATCATCCATCAAGAGTATTTGTTGTGTTTTGAGAAACACAACAAAAGGGTACCCTTTCTTTTCTAAAAAAACTATTTACGCGTTTTGTTTATACGCTTGGAAAGCCCCGTCGTAAATATCGATTAATTCGCTAACTCGATATTGTTCAAGGTTGCTCATAAACGCCGACCAGTCGGTTTCTATACTCTTTGCCCCCGTAATAAAGTTATATTCCATATTCGCTATATAAGGGGTTAACCCTGCGGTTATAACTTCAACGGTGTTATACTGGCTACCGGTAAGTTTGATTTCTGACGGGAAAGGTTCTTTTAAGTACGGAACGTACCTTTCACTAAGCGTATTTAATCTTGAAGTAACTTCATCACTCGTTTTACCGACGAAGTCGTATGACCAGTAAAGCCCCGCACCCAAACCGTAGTTAGGTGTAAGCATTGAACGATAGTCCTCAGAAGTTCCTTCAAACCCGTCGGGGATTAAGTACGACCAAGTGGTTTTTTCTTCGTCGTCCCACTTCCAGTCAACGTCTTCTTTTCCGTATGCAAGAAGTTGACAACCGAGTTCAGAATACATAATGTCTAAAAGTCTTGCGATTTCCCTTACGTAAGGTGTACCCGTTGGGATAACCGCCCCCGTTGGCGAGAAGTTATTAAAGCCCCATTGCAAAGGCGTACCCGTATAGAACGCACTGTTAAGCGGTCCAAACGTAGTATATTGTGAATCTTTATCTACGCCCACGATAAGATAAGCAGCGGCTGCTGGAAACGAACCTAATCGCCCTTCTAACCCGTTTAATTGAAGTTGAGCGTCTGTTTTTAGTGAGAAAGTGTCTTGTGCAATAAGCCCTTCGGAATAGATAGTCCTCATAGTTTCCATATACTTTTTATACGCTTCGGTATAAGGAACGAAGGTCACCTCACTGCCGTCGTTTTCCACTTCTATACTGTCCATAACGTATCCGTAAGAAGCCAAAATAAAGTTACGCAAGTAATTTAATTCTTGAGAACTTACGGGGATTTCATCGTTGGGGTCGCCGTTACGGTTTACGTCGTTATTCTTAAACAATCTTAAAATATCAATATATTGTTCAACCGTTTCAATATCATCCGCATCGGGAACGGCACTGCCGTTTGGCATCGTGATTTCGTCCTCTTGCAAATTATCAATCCATTGTTGATTTATCCACATCTTAAACGACAAATCTCTTGGAACGTCTTTTGCGGAAAGAGTGCAGTACATCTTGCCGTCCGCAAGCGTTGC
>SVIL01000013.1 GCA_015069505.1 Clostridiales bacterium | reverse complement strand
GACGGCGGTTCGCTTAACGCATACAAGGGTTACGTAATCGAACCCAACCCCGAACTTGACGGTAGTGACGACTGGGTAAAAGAATTTGCCGACGCTGGTAGAGAACTTATGACAATGGGCGATCAAAGTTATATAATCGTCGCATCTGACTATGGTTATCACGTTATGTTCTATTCTGAAGACTTATCGGTTAGTACGGGTCATGCAACTCTTGTTGAATACCTCAACTACTTAACTGGTGAGAACGGGGACGTTGCTTACTGGACGGACGTGTATAACGATATGCTTTCGGATTGGGACAACGAAGATTTTGCTGAAGAAAACGCTGACAATTATCTTTTCAACTTTGCAAATGCTTGTGGCGGAATTGACAACAAACTTAACCAAGCAGAACAAAATATCGTAAAGGGTTATAAGTACAATACCGACTACGTCGTTAAGTACGAAAACGCTTACAAAGATTTGTTAGGTGAATAAAAAAAGTATTAAGTAAAAGCGTAAAACGACCTTCGTTTTACGCTTTTAATAAGTGTGTATGATATTATATTTAGATACTGAAACAACCGCCCTAGCACCTGGGCAAATATGCCAACTCTCGTACGTTATCCAAAACGGCGAAATTTTTACGGCAAAAAATTTTTATTTTACCGTAGATGATATGGATTATAACGCATATATGGTTCACGGACTATCGAAAGAGCGTTTGCAAAAGTTATCGGGTGGCAAAAGGTTTTCAGATTATATTGACGAAATTGCAAACGACTTTGAATCGGCGGAATATATTTTTGCACATAATCTATCTTTTGACCTTTCGTTTTTGCGTGCGGAGTTTTCTAGGCTTGATAAAACCTTGTACGTTAAGAACGAGTTTTGCTCAATGAAACGTTGCACCCCGCTTTGCAAATTGCCACGAAAGTCGGGCGAGGGGTATAAATACCCAAAACTAAGCGAACTGTGTGAGTTTTTTGGGATAACCGACGAAGATATAAAAAGTCTTGGAAGGTCCCTTTTTGGTGAAATAAAGGGGGCACACGATTCAAGATTCGATACCGTCGCACTCGTTGCGATTGCAAACAAGGGCAAGGGCTTAAGCGTGTTTGAAACAATTCAGGAGTATTTATGAAAAAGATAGAAACGCATACCCATTGTCTTGGCGGGAGTTGTTGTGCCATTGCCCCGATAAAAAACCTCATCGACGACTACGTGACGGCAGGTTACGACGGCGTGGTGCTTACTAACCATCTAAGTCAATTTGAATATAATAACTATCCGGGCGAAACGCACGCCGAGAAGATAGAATATTATTACTCGCTTTATACCGAGGGATTAGAGTACGCTAAACAAAAAGGCATAAACTTAATGTTCGGTAGCGAAGTGAGGGTCTTTGACCCGTACGGCTTTGGTGAATATATGGTTTACGGGGTTACTAAGCAGTTGCTTATGGAAAGCAAACCACTATTTGAAATGACCCAACAAGAACTCTTTGACTTTTCTTGTAAGCACGGGTTGTTTATGTTCCAAACCCACCCTTATAGAACGAACGTTAAACTTGGCGACCCAAAGTACTTGCACGGTGCGGAAGCGTTTAACGGACACTTTCACCACCAAAATAATAACGTTTTGGCTAAAGAGTTTTGCGACGGTAATTCACTTATAAAAACCTCGGGCAGCGACTATCACGGCGTAGGTCAACCGATTCTCGGCGGGCTAATCGTTCCTGATGAAGTAGAGGATATGCAAGGGTTAATCAAAACTTTGTTTTTAGGCAAAGCAAGAATCATAGAAAATCAAGAGAAATACGAGAACTATCTTGAAGAATATTTTAAGAGGAAATTGAAATGACAGTAGGATTTTTAGACGTATTAATAACCGTAATGTCTTTGGTTATACTAATCGTACCGGGGTATTTACTATCAAAAACCAAAGTACTTGGCGAAAAGGCGGACGCAGCCCTTTCCGCCCTTGTTTTATACGGTTGTCAACCTATGCTTTGCTTTATGAGTTTTCAAAAGACCGCATATTCCCCGACCATAGGACTAAATATGCTTATCGTTGCGGGCTTAGCGATAGTAATTCACTTAATAATGATAGGTCTAATTTACCTAATCGTTCCAAACAAAGACAACCAAGCAAAACTTAACTGTCTAAGGTTTGCAAGCGTGTTCTCTAACTGCGGTTATATGGGCTTTCCGTTCTTAGAATCGCTTTTTGGCGGGGACCCTGCAACGTCGAGTGAAATCCTAATTTACGGCGGAATAATCATCGCCATCTTCAACGTCCTTAACTGGTCTGTCGGCGTGTATATGATGACGGGCGACAAGAAGAATATGTCCATAAAAAAGGCGGTTTTAAACCCCGTAGTTATAGCGATAATAATAGGGCTAATCCTATTTTTCACCGTCCAAAGACCTATCGTGGATTTAGCGGCGGCAGACACTGTGTTAGATAACGTGCTTACCAAACTTATGAAGAGTTTAGCATCAGTAGGGGATATGGTAACGCCACTCTCAATGATAGTCATAGGCGTTAAACTTGCCAACGTAAACTTAAAGAGCCTAATCGTGGATAAATGGGCGTATTACAATTCGTTTATAAAACTTATAATAATGTCCTTTGTAACGATGCTTTGCGTAGCGTTTTTACCTATCGACACCATCGTTAAGTACGCATTGTTCTTTTGCTTGTCAATGCCAAGTGCAACGGGTACGGTACTGTTTGCCGTTCGTTTTGGCGGTGACTCAATGTCCGCACCTATATTCGTATTGCAGTCAACCGTACTGTCAATACTGACAATACCGTTGATGTTCTTGATATTTAGCGGTGTGTTCGGCGTGGTAATCTAAACTTAATAAACAACGTAAAAAAATACTGCAACAAACTCGTTGCAGTATTTTTATTTATCTAAACAACTTTATTCAAAACTTTTAGCGACCGGTTTACTGTCCCCGTGTTTAACGAAGAACATAGTAACGAACGCAAGCCCAACGAAGATGGTTGCGTAGGGGAAGAAAGTCCACCAACCAACGTGGTCGATAAATAGACCGGAAAGTATGGGCGTAACGATTTGTGCGGACATTGACGCCGTGTAATAGAACCCCGTGTACTTGCCGACGTTTCCAACCTTTGCAAGTTCCACGACCATGGGGAAAGAGTTTACGTTGATGGTCGCCCAACCTATCCCTGCAAGACAGAACAAAGCGTACATAAGTATAGGTGAGGTCCCCGCTTTTACAAAAGACGCACCTAAGAACGCACCCGTAAGCATTATAATCCCAAAAAGTATAGTCTTTTTGCGTCCTATTTTACTTGCCACAAGCCCAACCGGAATATAAGAGATTATCGCCGCAATCTGTGCTACCATAAGGGTAACGGTGTATTCGACTTGCAAAATTTCTGATGCATAAACGGAATATTTACTCGTAACGGCGTTGTAGCCGATGTACCAAAGTGCAACGGATGCAAGGATTAATAGAAGCGAAGTAAACTCTGACTTGGTAAGTTTTCTCTTTTCAACGTTATCCGTCTCATTTTTATTTACTTCAACGATTTCTTTGCTGTCTTCTTCCATTTGTGCCGCCCACTTCTTTTCTCTAACTGTCAACAAAAAGACGACGAGAGCGACTATCATAATCGCAACCACGGATATCATATAAAAAGCGAAGTCCGTTTTGCCTTTGGTACTCGTCTTAAATATAATCCCGAACGCCAACACGATAATTCCGCCCGCAGTACCCATAAGGTTTATAATAGCGTTTGCCTTTGACCTTAGCGGTTTAACGGTTACGTCCGGCATAAGTGCCACGGCAGGGGAACGGAATATTGCCATTGACAAAAGTGAACATAAAAGCATAGCAATAAACAGAGCAAGCGAAGTAGTAAACCCAAGTATGATAAAGAATATACTAGCCAAAACCGTTCCTACAACGATAAAGGGCGTACGTTTACCCCAAGGCGTATTGACCTTATCGGATAACGCCCCGAATAGCGGAAGCATAAACACCGCAAAGATATTGTCAAGCGACATAATAAGCCCCGACCAAGTTTGTTGCATATTAAACTTGTTTGTAAGGATAAGCGGAACGACTGTATCGTACGCTTGCCAGAACGCACTAATTAGAAAAAATGCGAATCCGACTAAAATAGTCTTCTTATAACTAAGTTTCATGTTAACCTCTTAAAATTTGAGTTTTTTACTACAACTAAAGTATTCCTAAAAAATTATTAAAAATACGAAAAAGACGCATTACTGTTTGTTTATTAGTTCAATGGGTTTATCCGCCCACTTAAAGTCTTGCCACTTTCCGCCCTTGACCCTGTGCATTTCTTCGGTTGTAATAAACCACTCTGCGACCTTATTCGTTTCAGGGTAGAATTCTAAAAACTCACCCGTAGCAAAGGTGTAAAACCTCGTTACGTCCGTACACATACCGTAGGTCGGAAGCATCTCGATAGGGATAAAAAATTCAAACGGCTTTTCATCTCTCACTCCGTTAAAGGATAGCCCCTTTCCGTCAAGTTTAAGTTCACCTTCACCCACGATTAAACTCGTTTGGTCCTTTTTAAGGTACTTGTACTTTGGCAAAACCCCCAACTTAATCTTTTGAGTCATAACGAAATCGGGGTTTTTAATCAACTCGTTTTTAATTACCTGTCTTTGCCACCTATACCACTTAGAAGGCGATTCGGGGTACACGGTTGTATCGGTAATAGGGGTAAACTTATACGTGTCGTCGATATCCACGCCCGCCCCGCAATTAGTGCAGTAAAGCCTATTCTTATCCGACTTTAAGGTGTGGCGTTTTCCACAAGTAGGGCAAATAAAGAGCAAAGTTTCAAGGTCTTTTGCAATCTCGCCACGGCTTTTATAAACGTACTGCTTTTGAGCGTTATAAGCATAGTCGTCGTTATAAATCTTTTCCTCGATAATATCGTTAATCTCGTCAACAGACAATCTTTCAAGGTCCTCAACGGTAAACATTTGGTCGATAATAACGTCAACCTTTCCGGGTCTTTGGTCAAGGCAATACTTCGTTTCCGTCAAATATCCACCCGAAATTTTAGTGTAGTAAACGGGTACTTTTGAATGCTTAATAAATTTTGCACTGCCGTTAGCGATAGGTTGGTTTTCGCCCGAAATACTGCTCATACCCTCAGGCATAAAGCAAATATTTCCACCAGATTTTAATATCCTAACCATCTCTTTTACGGTATAGAAATCGGCAACGAAATTCCTTTTAGGTATAGCGTTCATAATCCCAAAAATTCCTTTAAGGTGCGAGCGATAAAACTCGTTATGACCAACTACGAAGTTAATAGTGTGCGGTAAAAACGCAAACCCCGTGTAAACGTAATCCGAACGTGACGCGTGATTAGAGATTAGGATAAACGGACCTTTAATCTTTTTAATATCGATTTTATAAATATAGTTAACCCCAAGTTTTTTGGCACTAAACGCCTTTACCACACCCCCTAAAAGGTTGTAAATTAACTTGTTCGGTCTTTTGGTGACGTGTGACATCAACTTTTGTTCAATAGTCTTTTTCATAAGTAACTCCCAAATAAACTGATTCCTCTAAATTAACCAAAACATAAACTTAGCAAGTTTTAGTTAAAAAATACTCATTACCATTATATCATACTTCTTATTATTATTCCAAACGAATATTAAAAAAAGTTTTTGGGTTGATAAGTATATAACCGCCCCAAAAAATATCGTTAAATTTTATTTAACGATTGACAAAAAAATTCACTTGTATTAGTATGTATGTATAAGCCTAAACAAGTGGGCGTAAACCAAATTAACTTAAAGTAAAAGGGTAAAATTATGGACGAAATAAAGAAGTTAATTGATAGCAAAAAAAATGAATACAGAAGTATTCCGTTTTGGTCGTGGAACGATAAACTTTCCGCAAAAGAACTTCAATCCCAAATCGAGTGGATGGCATCACAAGGCTTTGGCGGATACTTTATGCATGCGAGAAGCGGTCTTGAAACGGAGTATTTGGGCGACGAGTGGTTTGAGTGTATTACCGCTTGTATAGAAAAGGGTGAAGAAGTCGGGCTTGAAAGTTGGGCTTACGACGAGAACGGTTGGCCAAGCGGTTTTGCGGGTAGAAAACTTTTAGAGGACAAGGAAAACTGCGATAAGTTTTTGACTTATAACATAGGTGCTTTTGACCAAACGGCGTTCGTAAATTACGATATCGACGGCGAAGAATTAAAGATTATAACCTCACCAAACGGTAAAGACTGTATGAATCTTTTCGTTCATTATTCACCGTCAACCGCCGACATTTTGAATAAAAACGTGGTAAAGAAGTTTATAGACTTAACCCACGAAGAATATAAGAAAAGACTTGGCGAAAACTTTTCAAAAAAATTGAAAGGGTTTTTCACTGACGAACCTCAGTACCAACGCTGGAAACAACCCTACACCGATAGCATAAGGGAATATTTTTTTGAAAAGTATAACGAGGACGTAAAGAACGGTTTAGGGCTTATGTTTATAGAGAAAAGGGGGTATAAAGAGTTTAGGTATAAGTACTGGAAGGGTATGCAAAGCCTAATGCTTTCCTCTTTTGCAAAACAAATATACGACTGGTGCGATTCTAACGGTGTAAAACTCACAGGACATTACGTTGAAGAACCCACGTTGCAAACGCAAATGATGTGTAACGCAGGGATTATGCCATTTTACGAATACCAACATATTCCGGGGATGGACTGGCTTGGTCGGAAGATAGATTCCCCCGTAGCCCCCAAACAAGTTTCGTCTGTTGCAAGACAAACGGGCAGAAACAAGGTTCTAACCGAAACCTTTGCGTTAGCAGGTTGGGACGTAACGCCTACCGAACTAAAAAACATTGCCGAGTGGCAGTACGTCAACGGCGTAAATCTTATGTGTGAGCATCTTTTGCCGTACTCTGAAAGGGGACAGCGAAAGCGTGACTACCCCGCACATTTTTCATGGGCGAACCCTTGGGTCAAGAACGACTTTTTGGGCTTTAACGACTACTTTGCAAAACTCGGTGCATTGCTTGGCGAAAGTGAAGAGATCGTTTCGGTTGCAATGTTCGTACCCGTGCGTAGTATGTATTTTGACTATAAGCGGTCTATGATAGGAAAGGGGTTAAACGATATAGACGTTTCGTATATAAACCTTGCGGGCAAACTATCAAAATACAATATACCTTACCATTTAATCGACGAAACGGTTATGCAAGACGTAGCAAGCGTTTCAGACGGTAAATTAAGGGTAGGCAAGTGCGTTTACGACACCGTCGTATTCCCCAAAACCCTGACAATGGACAAGGAGACTTACGCTCTCTTGGACGAGTTTTATAAGGGTGGCGGAAAGATTTTATTCACCGAAGATAAGCCCACGTACTTAGAGTGGGAAGAGTTTGTATATTCTTGGGAAACTAACGTAACGTTGCAAGACCTTTACGCAAAAAACCCGTATAGGATAAGCGACGTTAACACCGATATACAATCGACTTATCGAATAGCAAACGGCAAACGTTTTATCTATGCGGTAAACCTCAGTTTAGAAAAGGATTACACGGTCACTTTTGACGGGGAATTTGAAGGTTTTATCGCACTTGATATAGAGAGTGGCAAAACTAAAGAGGTTAGCAAAACTTTGCATTTTGATAAAGGTCAGTCATACATCCTATTCTTATCGGATAAAAAGTGTGACTATGTCGCACCCGCTACGCCTATTCGCATAGATGGGGAATTTAAGTTGATAAGGTCAACTGACAACTACTTAACCCTTGACAAAGCGTCGTTTTCTTTGGACGGAAAGATTTTTAGCCCTGAAAGTTACGTTATGGGTATTTTTGAACATTTGTTAAAGACCCGTTATCATGGCGAAGTTTACCTAAAATACACCTTTACGGCAAAAACCAAGCCCTCACGCATCAGGCTACTTGCTGAAAGTATGAATAGTAAAGAGTGTTTGGTTAACGGCAACCCCGTTTTCTTTAACGGTAGTTCGGACTTTGAAAAAGCCGTTTATGCATCGGATATCGCAAAGTTCGTAAGGTTGGGCGAGAACGAGATTTTGTTTAAGATAGACTTCTATCAAGACGATTTCGTTTATTATGCGTTGTTTGGTGAAAACGTTACCGAAGGCTTAAAGAACAGTTTAACCTACGATACAGAGATAGAATCCATTTACTTGCAAGGCGACTTTGGTGTGTACGCCGAGGATGGGTTTAAGGACGGAAAAGAGAAGAACGTGTTGATTGCAAACAGTTTTTATATCGACACCCCGCCTAAAACCGTAACCGAAACGGTAAGCGAGGGCTACCCGTTCTTTGCGGGTAATATGACCTTGGAAAAGACGTTTACCGTCAGCGACTTGCCCTGCACGTTATACTTAGACGGTAGATACGCACTCTCAAAAATTGAAGTAAACGGCAAAGAAGTTAAAAAGTCCTATTTTGGCGATAAAGTTGATGTAACCGACTACGTTAAAAAGGGTGAAAACGTCATAAGAATAACCCTTTATTCGGGTAACAGAAACCTACTCGGTCCGCACCACTTTACTTTGCAAGAAGAATCGTTGATGGTCAACTTTTACGTTTTTGATATGAACGGTTCTTGGAACGACCTAAAAAGCGAGCATTATAGGGATAGTTATTCGTTTGTAAAATTCGGTTTGTTTAACAATAAAAAATAAAATAAAAAACGGAGGATAAAAAATGAACTGGCAAGAAATTTGGAACACGATTGTAAACTGGGCAACTAACACGGGTGTAAAACTCGTAATCGCCCTAATCGTTTTGTTCGTCTCTTTCAAACTAATTAACGTCATTTCAAGACGTATAGAAAAGAGTGGAGAAAAGAAAAAGGCGGATAAAACCATAATGAGGACGCTTGCTTACGTCTTTAAGATAGGCTTAAAGATAGTAATAGCAACTTGCCTCGTTGGTTACGTAGGGATAGATACGAGCGGACTTACCGCACTAATCGCATCTTTGGGCGTTTGCGTTGGCTTGGCGGTCAACGGTGCGTTGTCAAACTTGGCGGGTGGCGTGCTTATAATCTTAACCAGACCATTTAGGATTGACGACTATATCGAAGCACAAGGCTATTCGGGTACGGTTTTGGATATCCATATCACCAACACCAAAATTGCAACCCCCGACAACAAGATAATTTATATTCCAAACGGTCCGTTGTCAAGTGGCAATATCGTCAACTATTCCGAGAGAGATTTACGCCGTGTGGATTTAAGTTTTTCTATCGGCTACGCAGACGATTTTGAAAAGGCAAAAGAAGTTATTATGAACATAATAAACGAACACGAACTTATATTAAAAGACCCCGCACCTTTCGTAAGGGTAGGTGAACATGGTGCGTCAAGTATAAACATAACCACCCGTGTTTGGACTAAAACCAGCGATTACTGGACGGTCCACTTCGACCTTATGGAATCGGTAAAACGTGAATTTGATAAAATGGGCATTGAAATCCCCTTCAATCAACTTGACGTTCACGTTAAAAAAGACTAATCGTAAAATTTACTGTAAAAAGCCTACTTTCAGTAGGCTTTTATTTTACCCAAAATCCCCTTCTTAGTTTAGACTCAGTTAATAATTGTATAGTAAAATGCTTAACGTGGGATAGAGTGTATCCTGACAAATATTACAAATGAACTGTTTAATTATCTAAAGGAGTAAAGATGGGCGATACTAACGTAATTAGCGGAAGTCTTTTCAAAAAACTAATGATAAGCGGTGCAAACAATTTGCACAACAATTCACAAGAAGTAAATGATCTAAACGTTTTTCCTATTCCCGACGGGGATACGGGCGATAATATGTATCTTACTATAAAGGGTGGAATCGACTCTTTGAATTCGGTTGAAGAAGGTTCGATTTCCAAGATGGCGTGTGCCTTATCACAAGGTATGCTCTTAAACGCAAGGGGTAACTCGGGTGTAATACTATCCCAACTCTTTTTCGGGCTATCCGAAGGCTTAAATGGTAAGGAATACGCAACCCTAACCCAGTTTGCCGACGCTATGCAAGAGGGTGTTAAGCGTGCTTACGGTGCGGTTGCAAAACCCGTTGAAGGCACTATCTTAACGGTCGCAAGAGAGTCTGTGGAAAACGTTAAAAACAACGTAACCGATAAAACCACGGTCAAGGAATTTTTTGATTCTGTTTTAGATGAGATGAAGTCGTCCTTGCAAAACACCCCTGAACTTTTAGAAACTCTTAAAGAGGCTGGCGTTATCGATAGCGGTGGGGCAGGGTTAGTTTATATAATCGAGGGTTTTTGCAAAACCGCGTACGGTGAGGTTGTTAACGACGAGGTTGCCGTGAGCGAAGACGTAAAAACTCAATCGATGGATTTTAGCAGTTTTAATGAAAATTCGGTAATGGAATTTGGGTACTGCACCGAACTTTTATTGCAGTTGCAGACGGCAAAAACCAACGTTGACGAGTTTTCTATACCCGACCTAATAGATTACCTAAATACTTTGGGCGATTCAATCGTCGCATTTAAGACGGGTAGCGTGGTAAAGATTCACGTTCACACCCTAACCCCGTACAAGGTGTTAGAGCATTGCCAAAAATTCGGTGAATATTTGACGGTCAAAATCGAAAATATGACCATACAGCATAACGAAACCGAACCTGAAAAACCCAAAAAAGAAAGCATGCTTTTTGAAATGAACAAAAAGATAAAACGCCCAAGGCATAGATTCGGCGTAGTTACCGTAGCATCGGGCGAAGGCTTGATAAACGTTTTCAAAGACCTCGGTGCAGACGTAGTTATAACGGGCGGTCAAACCAACAACCCCTCTGCCGAAGACTTTACTAACGCTTTTGACGAAGTAAACGCCGACTACATATTCGTACTTCCAAACAACTCGAATATAATTCTTGCCGCAAACCAAGCGAAAGAGATTTATAAAGGTTCGGATATTAGGGTAATAGAAAGCAAAAGTTTAGGCGAAGGTTACGCAGCGTTGTCAATGCTCGATTATACCTCTGACGACCCCGACGCAATCGAAGCCCAACTTTCACACGATATAAACGATGGTGTAACAGGTCTTGTTACTAAGGCGGTAAGAACCACCTCGGTAAACGGTGTAAGCATCACCGAGGGGGATTACATAGGTTTTATTCGTGGCAAGATGATATCTTCCACCACCGACAAACTTAAAACGTCAATCGAACTTTTGAAAGAGATTGCTGTGGATAAAAACTTTTTGATTGCCGTTTACGGTATAGATTCAACCCCGTCTGAGAGAAGTGCGTTGGCACAAATGGTTGCAAAAACTTTCCCAGACTTAGAGTTTTATGAAATCGACGGCGGGCAAGAAGTTTACGACTTTGTGTTTATAGTTGAATAATAATGAATTGTAAAAGGACTTTCCTAAAAATGGAAAGCCCTTTTTATTATATTTTTTTGATGATTATTTTAGGGTAAACTTTGGTGTATAAAACGCCCGTATCGCAGTCCTTAAAGCAAGGTGGAGTTTTGTCGAATTTGGGGTTATATTTTCTATATAAAACGCCGTCCCCATCGTAAACAAAGACTTTTGTTGCGTTGCCAAACTTATCTAAAACTTGCAATTTTTTTTGTGCTTTTTGTAATAACGCTTGACAATCGCAGTGTGATATCAGCAAAAATCGTTCGGGGTCAAATACGTCCAAAAAATCTAACGGTACGCACATAAACCCGTCGTAATCTTTTGGGATTAATTCAACGCTAAAAACGTCAATCCCGTCAAAATTTTCAAAGTTCAAATATTCGGTTTTGCTATAATTTACATAGGGAATAACCGCTTTTTCCTTATTATCTACGTATAGGTTAGTAAAATAAAATCCCGTCCCAGCAGGGCTTTTTTTATGCGTTGAAAAATTTTTTTCGCAAATTTTCGTGTAACCCGTTCTTGTTTGACTGGTCTTAAAAAGTTCAAAAACTTCTTTGTGTAAAAACGCCTTTTCGTCGCCTATTATCAAATATTTTTTCCTACTGCTTGTTAGAGTTAAAAGGCAGGGCTTAAATATTTTTTGGGGTGGATTTAGTATTACGATGTCAGAGTTTTCAATAAGCGTTTGACACTCTTTTGTAAAGAACCCGACTTCTTTATCTTGCAAAAGAACTTTATTTCGGACATCGGCGTTTATAACTTGTATCAGTTCTAAAAAAGTCGTGTTTTCATCACACTTAACTTTACTTAAAACTTCTATTTTGTAACCTTGTCCGTCGGTTAAATTTCCCTTTGTTAAAGCGACTAATTTTTTTAGGTTAAGCCTATCAAAATTCATGGCAAAAAACTTAATAAAATTCAGGTCTTTTTCATCAAAGCAAAAACAAAAAACCGACTTATTTGTAAACTCTTTTTCATAACGCAAAAGTTCGCTTTTTATCAAGTGGTAATTTACGTAAAATTTTTTGTCGTTACGCATCTTTATATCCGTCATTTGTAACCCCGTATTTTAACGCACAAAAACAAAAAAAGTGCGTCAGCAAGGGCTAACGCACTAAAACGCAAACCCCGTTTACTTGGCACATAAACTTATATAGAAATGAGTAAACACTCCCACATATGGAATTTGCATTTTTTACAAATTGTTATAATGGGAGTATGTCCAAAAAAGGGGTAAAAACCCCCTGGTTCACTCATTTTCATAGTACTATTAAGTTTATGTGCCAAGATTATTATAACACAGTAAATAAAAATTATCAATATTTTTTAGATAATACGGCATATAAAACAAGCAAACACGCACGAAAATAGAGATGCGACTAAAGAAATTATAATCGGAACTAACAACTTTTTGGTTTTTGCCCCCGCAAAATAAACGGTCGCAACGTAAAAAACCGTTTCGCTTGACCCGTAAATTACGCACGCACATCTTGAAAGATAACTATCCACCCCGTACGTGGAAAATATCTCGGATAACAGTGCTAACGACCCGCTTCCCGAAAATGGTTTTATAAGCACTAATTTGGTCAATTCTTTTGGGATTCCCAAAAAGTTAAATAGGGGTGATAAAAGTGTTGTAAAAAGGTTGGCTAGTCCGCTTATTTCAAACAATTCGGTAAGAATAAAAATACTCACCAAAAATGGAAAGATACTCTCGGCAAATGGTATTGCAGTTTTGGCACCTTGACAAAATGCGTCGTACGGCTTGACCTTTTTAACAAACGAGTAGATAAAGATGAATAAAAATAGAATGGGAATAAAATAAATCGACACCGTTACTTCCCCTTTTTAACGAAGATTTTGACTAATAAAATCCCCACGATAGAGGATAAAAGCGTGGCAAGGATGGTCGGGATGATGATGTCCGTAGGGGACGAAGCCGAAAAAGACGACCTAAGTGCCAAAACCGACGAAGGTATTATTTGCACGCTGGTTGCGTTTATGACGAAAAACATTTTAATTGCGTAATCGGTGTTTGGGTATTTTTCAAGTTCACGTATAGCCTTTATTCCCATAGGCGTCGTAGCCCCGCTCATACCAAGCACGTTCGCCGAGATATTTAGCGAGATAAAATCATTTGCTTTTTCGGGTAGTTTGCCAAACAAAAACCTGTTTAACGGTTTTAATAGGTTAGCGAATTTTTTTGATAGTCCCGACATTTCCAAAAGTTCAAAGACACCAAGCCAAACGGCGTATATAACCGTCAGTTTTAACGTAAGTTCTAACGCCTTTTCACCACCGCTTATCATCGTGGAAAGAATAAGTTGTGGCGAAGAAAAGGTCAAAAATACTATCGAAGCGGTTATAACCAGTCCAAAAATTGCATTCATACTAAACTTTATGCCGAATAACTCTTGAATATGAAGAAAAAATGTGGTAAAATAATATGATGAAAAATATATTTTGCGGAGAAACTAACGTGAAAGAAAAGTATTATTTAACAACGGCAATCGCATATACGTCGGGCAAGCCCCATATCGGCAACACATACGAAGCAATCCTTGCGGATTCGGTGGCAAGGTTTAAGCGTTATCAAGGCTACGACGTATTTTTTCAAACGGGTACTGACGAACACGGTCAAAAGATAGAAGAAAAGGCAAAATCGGCAGGCGTTACCCCAAAAGAATTCGTCGATAAAGTGGCTGACGAAATCAAAGGCATTTGGGATTTGGTCGGCGTTTCATACGATAAATTTATAAGAACGACCGATAAGGACCACGAAAAACAGGTACAAAAAATATTCAATAAACTTTACGAAAAGGGCGACATCTACAAAGGCTCTTACGAGGGTTGGTATTGCACCCCTTGTGAATCTTTTTGGACGGAAAGTCAACTTGTTGACGGCAAATGCCCCGACTGTGGAAGAGAAGTCCAAAAATCCAAAGAAGAAGCGTACTTTTTTAAGATGAGTAAATACGCCGACCGTCTTTTGGAATATTATAACGAACACCCCGAATTTATCTTGCCCGTTTCAAGAAAGAACGAAATGGTAAACAACTTCTTAAAACCGGGGCTTCAAGACCTTTGCGTTTCAAGAAGCACGTTTAAGTGGGGCGTTCCGGTCGATTTTGACCCCAAGCACGTAGTTTACGTTTGGCTTGACGCATTGACCAACTATATTACGGGTATCGGCTACGACGCTGACGGCGAAGGCAGTGACCTTTACAAAAAATTGTGGCCTGCGGACGTTCATATTATCGGTAAGGATATTATAAGATTCCACACTATTTACTGGCCAATATTCCTAATGGCGTTAGACGTACCTTTGCCAAAACGTGTTTACGGTCACGGCTGGCTTTTACAAGACGGCGGTAAGATGAGTAAGTCAAAGGGCAACGTTATGTATGCAGACGACTTAGTTTCATATTTTGGCAAAGATGCGGTAAGGTACTACGTTTTAACCGCAATGCCACAAGACAACGACGGTCTTATATCTTGGGAATCGGTCATCGACGTAATCAATAGCGAACTCGCAAACGTTTTTGGAAATTTAGTTAGCCGTACTATTGCAATGACCAACAAATATTTTGGTGGTAAAGTATCTGACAGTAAGGTTATAGAAGAAGTCGATAACGACTTAAAACAAGTGGTTGTATCCGCAGTAAAGAAGGTTACCGCAAAGATGGACGAGTTCAAGATTGCCGATGCAATATCTGAAATTTTAACGGTATTCCGTAGAGCGAATAAATATATTGACGAAACGATGCCTTGGGTACTCGCAAAGGACGAAAGCAAGTCGGATAGGCTAAAAACTGTGCTATATAATCTTTGCGAAAGTATTGCTATTGCAACTTCGCTTTTATATCCGTTTATCCCCGACACTTGCGAAAAGGCTTTGAATATGTTTAACCTTAACGTAAGAGCGTTTGATAAGTTAGAAACTTTCGGGCTTGAAGACGAGATTAGCGTAACGCAAAATCCTGAAATTTTATTCGCAAGAATAGACGCAAAAGTAGTTATGGAAAGTGTAAATAAAATGATAGAAGAAAGAAGTGCAGCACTTAAAAAACAAGAAGCCCCCGTTAAAGAGGCTGTTAAAAAAGAGCAGATAAACATTGAAGATTTTGGCAAAGTGGAATTAAAGGTTGGCGTAGTTACCGCTTGCGAAAAGGTTGAAAAGAGCAAAAAACTTTTAAAACTCACCGTCAAAATCGGAGATGAAGTCCGCACGGTAGTTAGCGGAATAGCACTTGCGTATTCCCCAGAATATTTGGTGGGCAAAAAACTTGCACTCGTAACCAACCTAAAACCCGCAAAACTATGCGGAATTTTAAGTGAAGGTATGATTTTATGTGCGGAAAATTCAGAAGGCAAACTCGCTTTCTTGACCCCTGAAACCGACATTGAGGACGGGAGCGGAATTTTTTAATGTTCATTGACACCCATTGCCATTTAGACGACGAAAAACTTTCGGATAAAAAACTCGTGTTCGGCTTAATGGAACGTGATAACGTAAGTTTTGCAATAAATATGGGTTGCAATCTAACGTCGTCCGTCCAAGGTCAAATGCTTAGTAAAGAGTACGAAAGAATATATTTTGCGGCAGGTTATCACCCGAGCGACGCTAAGGATTTAACCAGCCAAACTCTTTTAGGGATAGAAGGGCTTTTAACGGATAAAAAATGTGTTGCGGTCGGTGAAATCGGGCTCGACTATTACTGGGACAAAAGTTATTGCGATACCCAAAAGCAAGCGTTCATAACCCAAATTGCCCTTGCCGATAAATACGACCTTCCTATATCCGTGCATTGTAGGGAAGCGACGATGGACACTTTGGAAATCTTAAAGACGCACACGCCCAAAAACGGCGGGGTAATGCACTGCTTTTCGGGTAGCGTTGAAACGGCAAAAATTCTTTTGGATTTGGGTTTTTATATATCGTTCGGCGGAACGCTGACTTTTAAGAACGCAAAAAACGTGCAAGAAGTGGCAAAAAATATTCCTCTTGATAGAATTTTAACCGAAACGGATAGCCCGTATTTAGCACCTACACCGCTTAGGGGTAGTGTAAACATGCCTTCAAACGTATCTCTCGTTACGGCTTTTTTGGCGGGGTTAAGGGGTATTAGTGTAGAAAATACCGCAAAAACGGTTATGGAAAACGCAAGAAGGCTATTCAAAAAATTAGTTTAAAACAAACAAAGCCGAATACTTTTCGGCTTTGTTCGGTTTTTAATCATTTGTAAAAACAATTAAAGTAAAGACTAACTCTTTACGATAATAGTATGTGATTAAGTTTTGGTATTATACCCAAACTTGATAGGGAAATTATGGAAAAATCATTAAAAAACTTACTGCTTAAACACGGCTTTTCTTTTAAGAAAGCCTTTGGTCAAAACTTTCTGACCGACACCTCGCTACTTGCTGAAATCGTAGAAAATTCAGGGGTGACGAGAGACGATACCGTTTTGGAAATCGGTATGGGTGCAGGGGCGTTGACTAGGGAACTTGCGAAAAAAGCAAAGCGTGTGGTGGGATATGAAATAGACTATAAATTAAAGCCCGTCCTATCCGAAACCCTTTCGGAATTTAATAACGTAGAAATCGTCTTTAAGGATATTTTGAAAGAGGACTTAAAAAGTTTAGAAAAATCTTTGGGCGAAAATTATATTTTAGTCGCAAACCTACCGTACTACATAACCACGCCTATAATAATGCGGTTTATCGAAAACGCAAAGTGCGTAAAAAGCATGTCGGTAATGGTACAAAAAGAAGTGGCATCAAGGCTAATTGCAAAGCCGTCTACCTCGGACTATGGTGCAATAACCGTTGCGGTAAATTTGCGTGGAAACGCAAGCATAATAAAGGAAGTTGGCAGGGAAATGTTTACCCCGCCACCAAACGTGGACTCAGCGGTGGTTAGAATAGACATCGACAAAAATAAGTTTAAAAGCGTGGATTTTGCCGCCGTTCGTGATGCGGTTAGGTGCGGTTTTTTAAGCCGTAGAAAGATGCTTGTAAACAACCTTATGAACTCGTTTTCGTTTAGCCGCAAGGATGCCGAAGCCGTTCTTATCGAAAGCGGATTTTCACTTACTTGTAGGGGTGAAACGCTGTCTGCAAAAGACTATATAACTTTATCTGAAAACATTAAAAAAGTAAAGGAAACTTCTAATGAAAACTAAAATCGTTCTCGCAAGTGGAAACAAAAAAAAGTTAAAAGAAATCCGTGAAATGTTACCCGATTTTGATGTTGTTCCCTGTTCAGAACTCGGCTTTACCGACGACGTTGAAGAAACGGGTACGACCTTTTACGAAAACGCACTTATAAAAGCAAAAACCGTAAGCCTTGCGTTAGGGCTTCCCGCCCTTGCCGACGATAGCGGAATTTGTGTGGATAGTTTGGACGGTGCCCCCGGGATTTACAGTGCAAGGTACGCCGGTGACGGTATTGACGAGCATAATAATCAGTTGCTTTTAAAAAATCTTGAAGGCAAAGAAAACAGAAACGCAAGATTCGTGTGTTGTATGGTTTACTATAAACCAAACGGTGAAATCATAACCGCAACGGGCAAAACCGAGGGCTACGTTACGCACGCCCCTGAAGGTGAAAACGGGTTTGGTTACGACCCCATTTTTTTCAGTTACGACCTTAATAAATGCCTTGGCGTAGCCGAGCCTGAGGAAAAGAATAAAATCTCTCACAGATACCGTGCGTTAAAAGAACTAAAAGATAAGTTAGTATGAAAACCTTTTTTATAATAAGCGACACCCACGGTAGGTTTAGTTTAACCGACGACTTGCTTAGGGTTGTTAAAGAATCCGACTACGTAATCCATCTGGGCGACGGCGTAAACGATTTGGTCTTATTGCCAAAAGAGGTGAAGGATAAGACTTTTTTCGTTTACGGCAACTGTGACGGCGGTGGAAAAGACAAAATTTTGGACGTTGACGGGTACAAAATTTTACTGACACACGGTCATAACCACGGCGTAAAAACGGGACTTTTAAGGCTGTTAAATTACGCAAAAGAGAGTGGTGTAAACGCAGTTTTTTACGGGCATACGCATATCCCCGACGTGCAAACCGTGGACGGAATAACCCTAATTAATCCCGGCTCTTTTCGTACTTTTTACGGTGGAAGTTATTGCTACGCCGTGCTAAACGAAAACAAACTAATTGCAAAAATAGTAAATATTAGGTGATTTATGATTTATAACGATATGACCGAACTTATCGGCTCTACACCATTATATAAACTGAATAAAATCGCTAAGTACAAAAACCTATCGGCAAACGTTTACGCAAAACTTGAAATGTTTAACCCGATAGGCAGTATAAAAGATAGGGCAGCCCTTTCGATGATAGAAACCGCCGAAAAAAACGGACTTCTAAAAGAAGGGGGAACGGTAATAGAACCGACTAGCGGAAACACGGGCATAGGGCTTTCGGCAATTTGTGCGGTAAAGGGTTATCGTGCAATATTCGTTATGCCTGACACTATGAGCGTAGAGCGTAGAAAACTTCTTACCGCTTTTGGTGGTGAGGTGGTTTTGACCGACGGTAGTTTGGGTATGCAAGGTGCGGTGCAAAAAGCCGAAGAACTAAACGCAAAAATAGACGGGTCTATTATAGCGGGTCAGTTTGTAAACCCCGCAAATCCGCTTGCACATTACAACACTACCGCCCCCGAAATTTATAGTGATTTACAAGGAAAAATTGATATTTTTGTAGCGGGCGTAGGTACGGGCGGAACGGTTACGGGTATAGCAAAATTCCTTAAAGAAAAGAATAAAGATATAAAGGTTTATGCGATAGAGCCAAAGAATTCAACGGTGCTATCGGGTGGACGTGCTAACCCACACAAAATTCAGGGTATAGGTGCAAACTTTATCCCAAAGGTTTTTGATAAAAGCCTTATTGACGGCGTAATATCAATATCTGACGAAGAGGCATATTTTGGGGCAAGATTGCTTGCAAAAAAAGAAGGAATACTTGCGGGGATAAGTTCGGGTGCAAATCTTATGGGTGCGATATCTTTGGCGTCTATGATAGAAAATACGGGCAAAAACATAGTTACGGTTTTCCCCGACACGGGCGAAAGGTACTTATCAACCGACTTGTTTTAATAAAATCATAAAAAGTGAAAAATAAAAAAACCTATTGCAAACGCAATAGGTTTTTAAGTTTAAGTTTAAAATTTACGCTCTTTCTACTTTTCCGCTTTTTAAACATCTGGTACAAACGTATTCTTTAGAAACGGTACCGTTTTCGTGTTTAACGCTTACTTTTTGAAGATTTGCATCGTAAGACTTAGGTGTTTTACGGTTAGAGTGGCTAACCAAATTACCGGAAAGTTTACCTTTACCACAAACGCTACATACTCTACTCATATCAATATCCTCCTGCTCGGAAATAATTTATAGATTTAACACGTAATACTCTACCATAATAAAATAAAAAAAGCAACAAAATTTAGCCTAAATTGATAAAAATTTTAACATTAAATTTATTGCGTGAGATATTTTACCCAAAATTTAAATATATTTTATCTTAAAGGGTTGCAAAATCAAAGCAAATATTGTAAAATATATGTATCGTATAGTGAGGTAGTAATGGCTGCAAAGACTAGTAATATCTACGGTAAAATCGTAGTATCCGACAGTTCAATAGAGCGATTCGTATCCAGAGTCGCAATGGATTGCTATGGCATAGTAGAGTTGGTCCCTAAAAATTTTTCGGACTCTATTATTAGTTTTTTAAAATTCCGCTCGTCAGAAGTAAAGGGTGTAAGCGTACACTCTAACGGCGACAGAATGACCATTGACGTCGCTGTTGTAATCAAATACGGTGTATCTATCAAAGCGGTTAGTGAGGCTTTGAAGGAAAGCATAAAATATAAAACCGAAAAGTTTACAGGCATGATAGTTGACGTCATCAACGTAAAAGTAATGGGCGTAAAACTCTAATACGAAATAAAAAAAGATTTGTTCTCTTTAATATTTTGGAGATTAATATATGCAAAAAACGATAAATGGGGCAATGCTTCGTTCAATGATATTGACGGCTGCAAAACTCCTTGAAATTAATAAAGCGAAGATAGACTCTTTGAACGTCTTTCCCGTTCCCGACGGTGACACGGGTACTAATATGTCACTCACAATGCAATCTGCCGTAAAGGAAGTTTTAAAACTTCAAAGCAATAAAATCGCCGACGTAACCGAGGCTATAAGCAAAGGTGCGTTGCGTGGTGCAAGGGGTAATTCTGGCGTAATTATCTCACAAGTTTTAAGGGGTTTTTGTAATCACCTTAAAAAAGCAACTGAAATCGATACTAAACTATTTGCACAAGCTTTACTTGCAGGTGCGGAAGTCGCTTACGGTGCGGTCAGTAAGCCTAAAGAAGGCACGATTTTAACAGTTGCGAGAATGGTTGCAGAACACGCTGAAAAAATCCGTTCAAAACACAAGGATTTTGAAACGTTTTTCCCTGAAATTATCGCAAAGGGTGACGAAGCCGTAAATTTAACCCCCACGCTACTTCCCGTACTTAAAAAGGCAGGCGTAGTTGACGCGGGTGGTAAAGGGCTTATGTGCCTTTACGAAGGTATGTATAAAGCACTTATGGGCGAAGCCGTAACGGGGGATGCCTTAGTCCCTGAAATCAACGCACAAGATACGTTGATGGAACACGCCGATATAATGAGTCTTGGCAGTATTGAATTTGCGTATTGCACTGAATTTTTCATTATAAATCTTCATAAAAAGACCACTATTGCGGATATCGAAAGACTTAGAGAAACCCTAATGACTTTGGGTGATAGCGTAATCGTTATCGGCGATCTTGAAATGGTCAAAGTTCACGTTCACACCAACCAACCCGGTAAGGCACTTTCAAAGGCTTTGGAACTCGGTGAACTTGATAAACTTAAAATTGAAAATATGCTTGAACAAAACCGTGCTTTGATGAAGAAGTACGAAGAGGAAAAGAAGCCTATGGGTATGCTTGCCGTATCCGCAGGTTCGGGGATAACGGGCATATTCAAAGACCTAATGGTTGACGCCGTTATCGAGGGTGGTCAATCGATGAACCCGTCCGCAAGTGACATTGCCGACGCCGTTCAAAGAATTAACGCCGAAAACGTGTTCGTGTTCCCCAACAACAAGAACATTATTCTTGCGGCAGAACAAGCCAAATCGTTAGTTGAGAACAGAAGAATTCACGTTATACCCACAAAGAATATTCCGCAAGGTTTTTCAGCGGCTTTGGCGTTTAACCCCGAACTTTCCATTAACGAAAACAAGGCGAATATGATTCACGCAATCGATACGGTTACCGTAGGTCAAGTTACTTACGCCGTAAGAAATACCAAGATGGACGGCTTTGATTTAAAGGTCAATGACATTATGGGGCTTGACAATAAAAAGATTTTGTCCGTAGGTAAGGACATTGCGTTAGTAACCCTTGACTTAATCGGAAAACTTCGTAGTGGTGAAGAAATAATAACTCTCTATTACGGTAACGACGTTAAGGAAGACGAGGCGGCTGCACTTCAAGGGATTATTCAAGACAAATATCCCGACTGCGACGTAGAAATCCACTATGGCGGTCAACCCATTTACTACTATTACATTTCATTAGAATAACCGAGGAAGGGAGAGAGCAATCTTTCCCTTTTTTAATAAGACGTATGAGAATAACTTCAATAAAAGGCATCAACGAAAAGCGTGAGCAGGATTTGAATAAATTAGGAATTTTTGACACGGCGGATTTAATCCGTTACTTTCCACGTGCCTATTTGGACCTTCGTGAAGAACAACTGCTAAAAAACGCCTACCATAACGACGTAATTTTGACGGCGGGCAGGGTAATAAGTTTGCCCTTTTCAAGATTCCCGTCAAAGCGTGGTGGGTTTGTAAAAGCGGTTTGTGAGCAAGAAGGTTTTATTTTTACGGTCATTTGGTTTAACCAACCCTACGTCTTAAACAAACTTAAACAAGGCGAAGAATATTTGTTTTACGGGCGTGTTCAACATAGGGGTGCTGAGACGAGTTTGGTAAACCCGACCTTTGAGCCTTGTGAAAAAATTTTTAGGTTGCAAGGCATCGTTCCGCAGTACCAAATCAAGGGCAACCTTTCCCAAAAAGTCCTTCGTGACGCTATATCCGTATCGGTAACGGTTGAAAAACCGAACAGCATAATCCCAAGTAATTTACAAGCGAAATATGACTTATCAAGTTTGTTTGAAGCGTATAGGCAAGTCCACCGTCCCAAAGATTTTGACAGTTTGTTAAAGGCATCAAACCGCATTGCCATCGAGGAATATTTTGCCCTAATATCCGCCTTTAAGTTTATAAAAGGCGACCGCAATCAAGTTAGAATTAATCACTACGATTGCACGGATAAAGAACTGGTTGAGTTTGTAAAACTGCGTTTCCCGTTTGAGTTTACCGACGGACAGAAAAAGGCGGTCAACGAAATTTTTGCGGATATGAAAGGCGGTTCGGTTATGAACAGGCTTATGCAAGGTGACGTAGGTAGCGGAAAAACTGCGGTGAGTATGTGTTCAATATTCATTGCGGTAAAAAGTGGCTATCAAGCGGTAATGCTCGCCCCGACCGAAGTCCTTGCAAGACAAAACTATAACGCCGTCAAGAAGGCTTTCCCCGACTATAACGTAGAACTTTTAACGGGTAGTCTTACTGCAAAAGAAAAGCGTGACGTGAAAGCACGTGTGGAAAACGGCTTCGTAAATATTTTGGTGGGAACGCACGCAATTTTAACCGACGACGTAAAATTTAAAAAACTATCCCTTTGTGTGTGCGACGAACAACAACGTTTCGGCGTTGCACAAAGAAGCAGCCTTTTGAATAAGGGCGTAGCCCCCGACGTTTTGGTTATGAGTGCCACGCCGATTCCAAGAACTCTATCCCTAATTTTTTACGGGGATTTAGATATAACCACCATATCCGATAAACCCAAATCACGTATTCCCATCCAAACGAATATAGTGCCTACCGAAAAGTATTCGGATATGTTAAACTTTATACAAAACGAAGTAAAAATGGGTAGGCAAGCCTACTTCGTATGCCCCAAGATAGAGGGGGATGAAGAAGGCACGGTCATAAGCGTTACCGAACTTTACACCGAACTTTGCGAAAAACTTTCCACTCTAAAAATAGGGCTTTTGCACGGCAAAATGAAGGATAAAGAAAAGACCGCCGTGATGCAAGATTTTAAGGATAAAAAGGTTGACGTTTTAGTCTCAACCACCGTTATTGAAGTCGGCGTTGACGTTCCCGATGCGTCCGTTATGGTCATATATAACGCAGAGCGTTTTGGGCTTTCACAACTACACCAACTTCGTGGAAGAGTCGGGCGTTCGGATATCAAAAGTTACTGTTTTTTACTGACGAATTCTAAAAGTCAAATAGCCATAGAAAGGCTTAAAATCATCAAGGATAACACCGACGGTTTTAAGATATCCGAGCAGGACTATAAACTTCGTGGAAGCGGGGACTTTATGGGCAGTCGTCAAAGTGGCAAAATGATGAACGACTTGGGCTTTTTGGTGTATGATACGGACTCTATTTTCCTTGCCAAAAAGATCAGCGACGAAGCCTTTGAATCTGGGCTGATTAATCCCATTATAAAAGAAGTCGCGATAAATAAGTACAATAAACTTAAAGACGTAACCCTAAATTAGCGATAGGTCAAAAATCATCTAAAAAAGGTTGAATTTTTTTGACGTTTTAACTTGAAAGATAAATAAAACAGTGATATAATTTACTAACTTATATATAGGAGAGTTTGTAATGAAAATTGTATTTTACGGCGATTCAATCACCGATATGGGAAGACATAGAGAACAAGAAATCGGCAACGTTTTTTCATTTGGACAAGGCTATCCATTTTTAGTATCCGCATCACTTTTGAAGCCTGACCCAAACGCCCACGTTTTAATTAATAGGGGTATTGCGGGTGATAGAATTGTTGACCTTTATGCAAGGCTTAAAGCCGACGTTTGGAATCACCAACCCGACGTTGTTTCTATTCTAATCGGCGTTAACGACGTTTGGCACGAAATCAACTGGCAAAACGGGGTGGAACTCGACCGCTTTGAAAAGATGTATAGGATGCTTATTGAAGACACCAAAAAGGTTTTGCCCAAAGTTAAGTTTTTGCTTTTAGAACCTTTCGTTTTAGAAGAATGTGCCACGACTGAAAATATGGATAAATTCTTAGAGGTTAAAAAGTACGCAAAGGTAGTAAAATCAATAGCGGAAGATACGGGTGCGGTTTTCGTGCCGTTACAAGACCGCTTTGATACGCTTTCAAAACAACACGGCGTAAAACCGTATTTGTACGACGGCGTTCATCCAAATCTTGCAGGTGCGTCAGTTATTGCCGACGCTTGGCTTGAAGGGTTTAATAAGTTATAAAAAAACAAAAACTGCAAAGGCTTAGTGCTTTTGTAGTTTTTTTATAATAAAAAGGGTCGCAATTATATACAATAAATATAGTAGGAGAATAAATGAAAGAATATTGTAAAAGTTTTGAAGATCTTAACCGGGACTTAGAAACCGACTTTAATAGGGGACTTAGCGATAAAGCGGTCGAGGAAAGAAGAATTAAGTATGGCGAGAACAAACTTAAAGAAAAGAAGAAAAAATCGATTTTACAAAGATTTTTTGAACAGTTTAAGGACGTGATGATTCTTATCCTTATTGCGGCGGCAATCGTATCTTTCGTCGTTATTATGATAGAAAAGCATTACGGCGAACTTTTTGAACCGGGTCTGATTTTACTCATCGTCGTTCTTAACGCAGTTATGGGCGTGGTGCAAGAAAGCAAGGCGGAAAAAGCCCTTGACGCACTAAAAAATATGTCCGCCCCGCACGCACGGGTAATAAGAAACGGTGAGGAGAAAATTATTTCTGCATTAGCCCTCGTTCCGGGTGATATAATACTGCTTGAAGCGGGTGACTTCGTTCCCGCCGACGCAAGGCTTATAAAAAGCGTAAGCCTAAAAAGTGAAGAATCGGCGTTGACTGGCGAATCCGTTCCCGCCGAAAAGGACGCTGCGTCAATCGTAGAAGAAAACGCCCCGCTTGGCGATAGAGTGAATATGGTGTTTTCAGGGTGCAGTATAACCTACGGCACCGCCACCGCCGTTGTAACCGCAACGGGTATGGATACCGAAATGGGCAAAATCGCAAACCTTTTATCGGGCGAAACGTTAAGCCAAACCCCTTTGCAAAAACGCCTTGCAAAACTCGGCAAATATTTGGGGCTTGTTGCACTTGGGGCTTGTGCGATAATATTCGTCGTTGGATTAATCGCAAAAAAACCCGTACTTGATATATTTATGACTTCTGTTTCACTTGCCGTTTCGGCTATTCCCGAAGGTTTGCCCGCAATCGTGACGATAGTGCTGTCAATCGGCGTGCAGCGTATGGTCAAGAAAAACGCCATTATAAAAAGGCTACCTGCGGTGGAAACGCTTGGAAGTGCTTCGATAATATGTTCGGACAAAACGGGCACGTTGACGATGAATCGTATGACACTCGTAAAGGCT
>SVIL01000012.1 GCA_015069505.1 Clostridiales bacterium | reverse complement strand
AGGGGGATATTATGAAAAACAAGTTAAGAAAGTTTTTGTGTTTAGGTTTATCAGCGTTGATATTAACGAGTGCGGCTGCGTGTGGCAGTACGCCACCCGACCCTGATACGGGCGGGGTAATCCCACCCAAAGAACCCACGCATTTGGTATCCGACGTGGTTAGTATTTTGGAACAAACCCCATATACCACTGACCAAATAGTGGACCACTATGGTTTTTCAGATACGTCTAAGGTTGGGGTCGTTCAAAGTCAAACGGACGACGTTTTATACGCCGTAAAACCCGATTCGGAATTTATAGAAAGCAATATAATTGATTTTGATGAGTTCACGGGTACGGACGACGAAAAGATGGAAAGTGCTTTGTCTGCGGCAAAAACCGCAAACGGGTCGGGCATTGTAAAAATTAAATTGCCTTCACGCACGATAAACTTAACCGCAAAGGTAGTGGTTGACGGCTTTGACGGGCTATATATTGAAGGCGGGGAAAATTGCGAGTTTTTAATAGACTGCTCGACTACGGGTTGGCAAGGTGCTTTTGCGTTTGAAAATTGCGAAAACTTGCATATAAACGATTTTTCCATAGACTATAAGGTTTTGCCTGCAATCGTGGGCATAGTTTCATCGACTAACGCTAACGCAAAGACTATTACGATGACAATACCTGAATCTATGCGACCTACCGTTGACGCATACTTACAAAACTCTAAACTTTACTCTAATCTTAAATCGGTAATTCAGTTTAACCGCTACACGGGCGGACCGGAGCAAGGCGGAATAGTGCTTATTGAAAGCCAAGGCATGTTTGATAGTTGGGTGTTTAACGGTAACAGTGAATTGACCTTAACTTTTAAGAGTGCTTACGAATTTACCGCACCGATTAAGAATACCCCTATATCTTTGGCGTTCACTATGTACGACCAAGCGGGGATACAGTTCACAAACTCTAAATCGGTTTACGTTGACGGCGTTTCTCTCTATTCGTCGCCAGGTATGGGCATAACGATAAGTTACTGTACGGACTTTTACGCAAACAGATTTAGTATTCTTCTTAAAAACCAAGACAGAAAGATGACGGCAACGGCTGACGGCTATCACGTACAAAGTTGTTTGGGTAACGTAGAAATTACGAACAGTATAATCGAAAACACTCACGACGACGCACTCAACATTAAGTCAGGGTACTGGTATTCGCTTTCTTCTTACGACTCGGTTAGCAAAGAGTTCGTAGTAAACAAAAAGACGAGTGAAAACCTTATGGCGGAAGTCGGTGACACGATTGCATTTTACAATCCGTCAAGTTTTGAATTTTTAGGTGACTTTACCGTAACTGCGGTAAGAGGAAGTGCCGCTTCAATGACCATAAACGTAAAAGAGCGTATTTCGGGCAATATCGACTGGAACGGTGCTGTTATGACCAACTTCACCAAGTCGGCAAAGTTCGCTTTCAAAAACAATATAGTTCGCAACAAGCGTAACCGTGGACTTTTAATTCAGGTCCGTGAGGCGGTGGTTGAGAATAATACCTTTATGAACGTAGGGCACGGAAGTTTACAAATCGCATCGTCGTTAGATATCTATAACGAAGCGACCGTTCCTAATAACGTGACGGTTAAAAACAATAAATTCATAAATAACGGCTACCTTTTGGGCGAAGGCTTGCGTGGGGATATCTCGGTATTCGCAATCGGGTCTGAGGCGATGGTAGGACCTGCCGGCACTATCCATAGCGTAAATATTGAAAACAACTATATCTCTAAATCGGGTAATGCAGGTATAAGTTTAAGGGGCGTTGACGATTCGACTGTAAAGAACAACTTATTCTATAACGTTTCAAGGGTCTATATCCAAGGTATGGAATGTTGTATGGAATTAAATAACTGTTCGGGCATCACGGTTAGCGGAAATTATAATTACAACACCAACAACTCTGAAACTTTCTCGGGGATTATAACGGCGGGGATGACCAAACCCGAAAATATAACCCTAACTAACAACACTAATATTAGATATCAAGTCATTGATGGAAACGTGCCGAAGATAAACGTTAGCAAATTAGAAACTTCTGCAATAACTTTGGACGGTGACCTTTCAGAGTGGACAAACGTAGGTAGCGTTGTTGAAATGGCTGCGGCAAGTGAAACGACGGGGGATGAAATCTCTCACGACGTTTATAAAGACGTGTTCGACGTGCTTACTTGCAAAATTGCGTGGACGGATAACGGAATATATCTTGCGTTTAACGTCTTTGATACAAAATTAGAGTTTAAGACCATCGCTAACTTCTGGGAAGGCGACGGGTTTGAATTCTTCTTATCTACCATTACTAGTATGCCAAACGCAGACTTCCAACTCTTAAAAACCGAAGCAAATTCAGACGTTATGCAATTATCGGTAGTGCCTGGGTGGTCTAACCCTTATACCCTTGGCGAAACGAGGACGAACGCTACGATTATAGCGGGCAAAAACTCTATACAAGTGGCTACCGATTTAAGAACTGACGGGTATTCGGGCGAGGTATTCTTACCGTTTACGCTATTTACCAACGTTAAAGCGTCTATTGACAACGGTGACGAAATTGCAATGGCTTTCGTGTTTATGGATGCAGATAGGGATAACATCAGCAGAAAACGTATTCAAGTAGCAAACGTTCCACACTTCGTTGAATCGTACAAGACCAAGACGGCTAAAATGCCATTGTTTACGTTCGTTGATTAATTTTGATCTATATATATACGAGTTGTATATGGATATAAAACGGCTTAATTTAGCCAAAAAATTTATATGGAGGAAATAAAGATGAAACTCGGAAAACTCAAAATGTTTCTCGTCCTTTTGTTCTCGGTAGTTATGGCACTTTCAATAGTTGCTTGTAACGACCCTGACCCGGAAGGACCAAATGGTTGTGATTGTTGTACGCAATGTGAAGACTGCATTTGTGAGGCAGGCGAGGCTTGTAATCCCGATTGTGAATGCGATTGTGAAACTTGCAATCCACAAGCCCCGGGTCCGGTAGAAGATACTACCAGTCCTGTAATCACTTTTGCACAAGGCAAACAAGATAGTTATACGACTACCGCCGGCACTGCCGTAACTTTGCCACTTGCAACAGTTACCGATAACGTTGATACTGAACTTGAACTTGACGTTTCAGTAACCTCAAAGGGTGCAACGATTACTAAGAAAACGGAGGGCTATGAATTCTTATCGGATACGGCTTCAACCTATTACGTTTCTTACTACGCTATCGACACGGCTGAAAACGAAACTGAAGAATTTATCACCGTCGTAGTAAACCCCGTCGTTGCTGAATCTACCGTTACCGCTGAACAAAAGAATATTACCGTTCTTGAAGATGGTGGCACGTACGTAGAAAACTTTGAAAAAGGTTATAGCGGCGATATAGCAAAGGGCTTGACCTATTCAAATAGCGTTGGCGAACCTAATGCAAGCGTTAAGGCAACCGACGATTCTATCGCAGGTAACTCACTCTTTATAGACTATAATACTTGTGCTTGGAATACCAACACTCAATTCTGGTTCGGCTCACTTGACGATTATATTAAGTCGGGTAAATGGACTGTTTCAATGGACGTAAAAGTTCTTGGCGGAACGGCACCTTCAGGTTTATACTTGTCGTTTATTTGCGACGGTACTGAAAGCGGAACTGACCAAAGTATTGCACTAGCAACCGACGGTACGGTTAAGACGGTTAGCACCGAAGGTTTATATACCTTTGATGAAACTAAAAACTGGCACTTTAGAATTTTCTTCTATACGGGCAACTCAGATTATTCGTATGAAAACTTCGTAATCGTTATCGACAATATTACCTTTACTTACAAATACGTTGAAAACGACGTTGCCGATCGTACGGCTACGCCAAAGACTTTGACCATTGCTGACCTTACGGGTACGAACGGTTATACCTTAACGGGTGCGGACGATAACTATACGGCTGTTTCAGGTTCGGGTGCACCTACTTATCTTATCAAAAACAAACTCGTTGCAAGTGAACGTTTAACTACCGATCAGGCTGCAAACATCACTGCTGCAAACGGCTTTAACTCTGACTACGTTATCTTAGCAAACGCTCAACTTAACTGGTTTGACGCTATTAAAGGTATTTGCTCAACTAACGTTAACTACACTTACACCTTGACCTTAAAGGTGTATTCGGTAGGTAATGCACAATGGCACTTCTTCTACGCCGACGGTGCAGGTGGCGGTGCAACCGCAATCACAAGCGTTAGCGTTCCCACAGGCGTTTCCACTATGACTTGTGAATTTGAAGGCGGAGCAAGCAAATCTCAAATCGGTCTATATCTCAACGGCGTTTTAGACCTCTTTATCGGTGACATCACTATAAAGGCAACCGAAAAGTCGGTTGACGACACTGCAACTCGTACCGATACGGCTAAAACCCTTTCTTTAACCGATATAACCACTACTAACGGCTATACCTTGACGGGTGCTGAAAACAACTACACCACGATTACGGGTAGTGCAATATTCGTTGACAAAACCAAACTTGTTGCAAGCGAACGTCTTACTGCAACTGAGCTTGAAAATTTAAGTGCTGCAAACGGCTTTAACGCAAACTATATTTCAGTTATGACTTCTCAACTTAACTGGTTTGATGCGTTAAATAATCTTTGCACGAACGACGGCTATACTTATACCATAACCATTAAGTTGTATTCGGCAAAGGGTGCTTCCAACTGGCACTTGTTCTACGGCGGGGCAGGCGGTAACATTTCTATGAAGCAAATTTCGGACTTCACGGGGCTTACCACTCTTACTCACGAATTCGTAGGTAATGCAAACTATTCAACTATCGGTCTTTATGGTGGAAACACTTCTGAGGTATTCCTTGGCGACATCACCGTAACCGCAGTAGAACGTCAACAAACCAACACTACACCAAACGGCTATGAAGTTGGTCAAGTCTGGAATAAGACGCTAAGCGAAGTGAATAGTTTTGGAAAAGCAACTTCGGTTACAACTAGTGAAGTAACGGTTGGCGGTCAAGCGTTAAGCGAATATGCAGGCTTTGGTGCAACTGCACTTCACTTCAATACCGATGCAGCAGATAAAACTTGTGAGATGTTCCAAGCAGGTGGCACGATAGAAACTGGTTCTAAGTATAAGATTACAATGGTGGTTTATGTGGATGAAGTCAATCCTGTTGCTACTGATTCAAGATTGATGCTTAGAATAGATAATAGTTTCATCGATTTATCGTACAACATGGGTTTGAACACCATAGAAATAGAGTATTCGGCAGAGGCAAATGCTGATTTCGTGTCATTTTATTTCCCAGGTAGTACTGTAAGCATTTATCTTGCATCATTTTCTTACGAACTTATCGAACTTTAAGATTCGATAGAAATTTTAGTAACTTTTAACACAAACGCCGCCCCCGTGAGAGCGGGGGCGGGAAAATAAAAAAGGATTACGGTATAACGGTATATGATTATTGCGATAGGTGATTTACAAAACAGAATAGAAAAAAATACCCAAAGGCTAAAAGATAAGCAGTACTGCATACCCGAAGTTTTTAAAAATAGTTTGGACTGGCCGGGGGACTGGCAAGGTAGGGCTATTTTGGCACTATGCTCTTTATACGAATCTCAAAAAGACCAAGCCGTTTTAGAGCAACTTAATAATATCCTTGAAGATTTACCAAACAACCTTAACGATGGCGGGTATTTTGGCGAATATTTAGCAAATCCTTTCGTTAACGAACAGCAACTTTCAGGTAACAGTTGGTTCGTTAGGGGGTTGTGTGCCGCATACCGCTTGTTTAAGGATGAGAAGATTTACGGTCTTCTTAAAAAAATTAAAGATAACTTCTTTTTGAAGTTAGAGCCTCATTACGTGGCATATACCGTCACGAAGGTTGGGGACGGTTGGGTCGGTGGACACGTTAACGACGACGTCGAGAGTGGTTGGAAATACTCGTCCGATACGGGCTGTGCGTTTATTTTACTTGACGGGCTTACCGATTTGTGTTCTATTATAAAAGACGAAAGACTTTTAAGCCTTGCACGAGTAATGGCGGAAAAGTTTTTGAAAATCGATTATATTAAAGAAAAATTCCAAACCCACGCAACGTTATCCGCAAGCCGTGGAATTTTAAGGCTTTATACTCTTGCGAACGAGAAGAAATATCTTGACGCTGCGATTAAGAATTTTGACTTATACTTAAATTACGGTACGACCGTTAACTATGCAAATTACAACTGGTTTGAAACACCTTCAAGTTGGACAGAACCATGTGCTTTTATAGATTCGTTGATGCTTGCCGTCGAACTTTATAAACGAGTTAAAGACGTAAAGTATCTTCATTTTGCAAACCGCGTGTATTTTAACGCTATCCGTTCGGCACAGCGTAAAAACGGCGGGGCGGGTTGTGAAACTTGCCTTTGCGACACCAAAGACGAACTCTCTATGTTTTTATACGAAGCGTCTTTTTGTTGCACTATGCGACTTTCAGACGGGCTAAACTTTATTAGAAATAACGCTTTTATCAAAGAGGATGACGGGGGATATCTCGCTTGCTTTACTACGGGTGGGAGTGTTAAAGAAAACGGGTTGGATTTTAATTATATATTCGACGCCGAAAATTCTAAGATAAGAATAAACGTAACCGACGGGGTTTTGGGTAAACTTACTTTGTGCTTGCCAGATGGCGTTAGGATGAATAATTCTTGCAACGTATCTTTACAAGTTTTGGACGGTGTAGATGTGGTCTGTATATCTAACCTTGAAAAGGGGCAGTATATATTTGACTTAGAGATTTTAACCATAAGTAAAGAATTGAAGGGTAAGAACGTTTATTTTTGGGCGGATTACCTTCTTACCGAAAAGGGTTATAAGGACGATAGCAAGATTAAGTTTAAGATTGAGGATAGGGTTTTAAGTCCGTTTATCGATTGTATGTACGTTGAAGAAAATATCGGGCTTGATTTTTACAAACAAAAAATTTAACTGTAAAGTAACTTTCTTTACCAAAAACGCTTTTGTATCTAATAAATATTAGTAAAAAAATATATACATTTAAAATTCGCCACGGTGCATAAAAATTCGCCCGTGGCGTTTTTATTGAATAATAATTGTATAAAAAATGAAAATATTCAAAAATAAATGAATAAAAACAAATTATATGAATAATTTATAAAATATTTTCAAAATGTATGCATTTTTTGTTGACAAGATTTTTGGGCGGGTGTATAATATGACCGAAATTAAGATTTAAGAGGTGACAATTATGGATAAACAAAACATTAAAAAGGTCGTACTTGCCTATTCGGGTGGTCTTGATACTTCTATCATAATCCCGTGGCTTAAAGAAAATTACAACAACTGTGAAGTTATCGCAGTTGCAGGTAACGTTGGGCAGGCTGACGAACTTGACGGATTAGAAGAAAAGGCGTTAAAGACGGGGGCAAGCAAACTTTACGTTTTAGACCTTACCGACGATTACGTTGATAATTATATCGTACCTTGCATTAAGGCGGGTGCTATTTATGAAGAATACCTTTTGGGGACCAGCCACGCACGTCCTTGTATAGCAAAGGCTTTGGCTGAAATCGCTATTAAAGAAGGTGCAGATGCTATTGCACACGGTTGCACGGGTAAGGGTAACGACCAAGTTCGTTTTGAACTTACCTTAAAGCACTTCGTTCCCGATATGCCTATCATTGCACCGTGGCGTATTTGGGATATTAAATCCCGTGAAGAAGAAATCGATTATGCAGAGGCACATAACGTACCGCTTAAAATTAATCGTGAAACCAACTATTCAAAGGACAAAAACCTTTGGCACTTATCGCACGAGGGCTTAGACCTTGAAGATACGGGCAATGAACCTTTGTATGAAAAGAAAGGTTTCTTGGAAATGGGTGTTTCCCCGATAGACGCACCCGACAAACCCACTTACGTAGAAATTGATTTTGAAAAGGGTTGCCCCGTAGCACTCGACGGCAAGAAGATGAGTGCAAAAAATATTATTTTAGAACTTAATAAACTTGGCGGTGCAAACGGCATAGGGCTTTTGGATATCGTTGAAAACCGTTTGGTTGGTATGAAGTGCCGTGGCGTTTATGAAACCCCTGGCGGTGCAATTCTTTACAAGGCACATAGTGTTTTGGAAACTCTTTGCCTTGACAAGATTACTATGCACGAAAAACAAAAACTTGCAATTACTTACGGTGAATTAGTGTATAACGGACAATGGTTTACCCCCTTGCGTGAAGCACTTGCTGCGTTCGTAGATAAAACGCAAGAAAAGGTTACGGGTAAAGTTCGTTTGAAACTTTACAAGGGCAATATGATCAACGCGGGTGTATGGAGTGATTACACTTTGTATAGTGAAGAAATCGCAACTTTTGGCGAGAGCGATTACAACCAAAAGGATGCTGACGGGTTTATTAACTTGTTCGGGCTTCCTATCAAGGTTCAAGCACAAGTTGACGCAAAAAATAAGTAAAAGTTAAAAAACTGTCCTGCCGAAATTCGACAGGACAAGTCTTTTTTGATACGGAGTATTATTATGGCAAAAATGTGGGCGGGTCGTACCGAAGGTAAAACGGATAAAATTGCGGACGACTTTAATTCGTCTATAAAATTCGATTGCAGAATGTACCGTCAAGATATTACGGGCAGTATTGCACATGCAAAAATGCTCGCTTCGACGGGGATTTTGACCAGCGAGGATTTTTCACTTATTGAAAGTGGTTTGAAAGGGATTCTTGCGGATATTGAGTCGGGGGCTTTGCAGTTTGATATGCAAGCCGAAGACGTGCATATGTTCGTTGAAGCGGAACTTACTAAGCGTATAGGTGATGCGGGTAAAAGGCTACATACTTCAAGAAGCCGTAACGACCAAGTTGCGTTGGATATAAGGTTATATTTACGTGACCAAGTCGATGAGATTTTGGGGCTTATTAAGTGCGTTATGAAAGCCGTAGTTGATAAAGCAGAAGAATACGCCGATGCTATCGCACCCGGTTACACTCACTTGCAAAGGGCACAACCTATATCTTTCGGGCATCAACTTATGGCGTACGCTATGATGCTTAAACGGGACGTGGGTAGGCTTTGCGATGCAAGTTTTAGGATGAACGGCGAATGTCCGCTCGGGTCTTGTGCCCTTGCAGGTACTACGTATAATATCGACAGGAACTTTACCGCAAAGGAATTAGACTTTACGGGGCTTTCCGAAAACAGTATCGACGGCGTTTCGGACAGGGATTTTTGTTTGGAAATTATGAGTGCGTTGTCAATTCTTATGATGCACTTATCAAGATTTTCAGAGGAACTTATACTGTGGTCGAGTTGGGAATTTAAGTTTATTGAAATCAGCGACGCTTTCACGACGGGCTCGTCGATAATGCCACAAAAAAAGAACCCCGATATGGCGGAACTTATCCGTGGCAAGACGGGTAGGGTGTACGGAAATCTTATGGCACTTCTCACTACCTTAAAGGGTTTGCCGTTAGCCTATAACAAAGATATGCAAGAGGATAAGGAAGCGGTTTTTGATTCTATAGATACGGTAAAGATGTGTTTGCAAGTTTTGGCACCTATGGTTGCTACGATGAAGGTGAACGCAAAAAACACCTATACTGCGGCACAAAAAGGGTTTATAAACGCAACGGACTTGGCGGATTATTTGGTTAAAAAGGGTATGCCTTTCCGTTCGGCTTATAAAATCGTAGGGACTATCGTAGGGGATTGCGTGGCAAAAAATATCGTGCTTGACGAATACCCCTTAGAAGATTATAAAAAGTATTCGGAACTCTTTGACGAGGACTTGTATTCGGAAATATCGCTTGAAACGTGCGTTAATAAGCGTATAAGCGTGGGCGGTGCTTCGCCTGAATCGGTTAGAAAGCAAGTTAAAGACGTTCGGGAATTTATAGATACCATTTTATAGGAAAGTTATGACTAAGGTTTTTATTGACGGAAGTGCGGGGACTACGGGGCTTAAAATTAAGGATAGATTACAAGATAGAAGTGATTTGACCCTTTTGTCTTTGCCCGAGGAATTTAGAAAGGACGCACTTAAAAGAAAAGAGATAATAAATCAAGCGGATATAGTTTTTTTGTGTCTGCCTGACGCTGCCGCCGTTGAGTCGGTGGGGCTTATTGAGAACCCAAACGTAAAGGTTATAGATACTTCTACCGCACATAGAACTAATCCGAGTTGGGCGTACGGCTTTCCTGAACTTGACGGGCAAAGAGAGATTATCAAAAACTCTTTCCGTATAGCAAACCCGGGTTGCCATGCAAGCGGGTTTATATCACTCGTTGAACCACTCGTTAAAAACGGGCTTATAGATAAGGATGCTTATCTTACCTGTTTTTCTCTCACGGGTTATACGGGTGGCGGAAAGAAAATGATTGCCGAGTATGAGAGTGGGGATAGACCTGTCCTTTACGACGCACCACGTCAGTACGGGCTTACGCAACAGCACAAGCACTTGCCTGAGATGAGTGCTGTGTGCGGACTAAATAATTTGCCGTGTTTTTGTCCTATCGTTGCACCCTTTGATTGCGGTATGGAAGTTACCGTGCCACTTTTTAAGAAGGACTTGAAAGGGTGTATAAGCGATATTGAAGAAGTTTATAAAAACACTTATACGGGCAAGGTAGTTGCTTTTAAGAAAGCGGATGAGGGCGGATTTTTGTCGGCTAACGCGTATTCTAAAAAGGACGGTATGGAAGTTTCGGTGTTCGGCAACGACGACAGGATTTTGCTTGTTTCACGCTTTGACAATTTGGGCAAGGGTGCGTCGGGTGCGGCAATACAAAATATGAATATACTTTTAGGCGTGGATGAAACCACGGGGTTAGACCTTTAAGGAGAGATAGATGAAGATAATTGATGGCGGTATTTGTGCCGCAAAAGGCTTTACTGCAAACGGAATACATTGCGGAATACGTAAAAACCGTATTAAAAAAGATTTGGCGTTGATTTATAGCGAGGTACCCGCATCCGCAGGTGCGGTTTATACCACTAATTTGGTTAAGGGGGCACCGCTTGAAGTTACCAAAAACAATATTGCTAACGGCGTGGCACAAGCGGTTATTTGCAATAGCGGTAACGCTAACACTTGCAACGCAAACGGCATAGAGATTGCAAACAAGACTTGTGAACTTTTGGCAAAAGAACTTGGTATTGATAAGACGGACGTGGTAGTTGCATCGACGGGCGTTATCGGTCAACAAATGGACATCAAACCCTTTGAGGATGGGATTCCGTCACTCGTAAAAGGGCTTACTAAGGACGGTAGCGAGTATGCGGCAGAGGGTATTATGACCACCGATACCGTAAAAAAGGAAGTTGCCATTGAGTTTGAGATAGACGGAAAGGTTTGCCGTATGGGCGGTATTGCTAAGGGTAGCGGTATGATTCACCCGAATATGGCGACTATGCTCGTGTTCATTACGACCGACGTTAATATTTGTCCCGAAATGCTTAACAAAGCGTTGAAGTCTGATATTACGGAAACCTTTAATATGATATCCATTGACGGGGATACTTCTACCAACGATATGGTTACCGTGCTTGCAAACGGTATGGCGGGCAACAAGATGATTACGGCTTCGGGCGAGGACTTTAATGCGTTTATGAAGGCGTTGAACACGGTTACCGTAAGCCTTTGCAAAATGATTGCTTCGGACGGTGAGGGTGCAACCAAACTTTTAGAGTGTAAGGTTAGCGGTGCAAAAACACTTTGCACGGCAAAGACGGTTGCCAAAAGCGTTATATGTTCAAGTTTATTGAAAGCGGCGATGTTCGGTGCCGATGCAAACTGGGGCAGGGTGCTTTGTGCTATCGGGTACAGTGGTGCGGACGTTAACGTAAATAAGATTGACGTTTCTTTTAAGTCAAAAGCAGGTATCGTTGACGTTTGCAAAAACGGAAGTGGAATAGATTTTTCAGAGGAAGTTGCTAAGACCGTTCTTACTGAAAAGGATATAGAGATTTTGGTCGCACTTAACGACGGGGAATATTCGTCAACGGCGTGGGGTTGTGACTTAACGTACGATTACGTAAAGATTAACGGTGATTACCGTACTTAAAAGGTGAAGATATGGACAAAAGTTTTTCTAATGCACAAAGGGCAGAGGTGTTGACGCAGGCTTTGCCGTATATTAAAGAGTATAACGGAAAGGTTATCGTCGTAAAATACGGCGGTAACGCTATGATAAACGAAGAACTTAAAGAACAAGTTATGGAAGATATCGTTCTTTTGTGGCTTATAGGCGTAAAAATAGTTTTAGTCCACGGCGGTGGCCCTGAAATTTCAGAACTTATGACTAAACTTGGCAAGAAGGCGGAGTTCGTTGACGGGTTGCGTGTTACCGATAAGGAAACCGTGGATATCGTTCAAATGGTACTTGCGGGCAAAATAAACAAGTCGTTAGTTAACTTTCTTGAAATGAAAGGCGGAAAGGCGATGGGTATATCCGGTATGGACGGGCAACTTATTAAAGCCAAAGTTAAGAACCCTAAATTAGGGTACGTGGGCGAGATTACCAAAGTCAATATTCAACCCGTACTTGACCTTCTTGAAAAGGGGTATATCCCCGTAATCAGTACGGTTGGTTGCGACGACGAGGGCAATGCTTATAACATCAACGGCGATACGGCGGCTTCGTTTATTGCGGGGGCGTTGAAAGCGGAAAGGCTTATAATGATGACGGATATTGCGGGGATTCTTAAAAACAAAGACGACCCGACTACGATTATTCCTGAGGTTACCGTTGAAGAAGCCAAAAAACTTTACGATAGCGGTATTATTAGCGGTGGGATGATTCCTAAGGTTGACTGTTGTATTGAGGCGTTAAACCACGGCGTTAAAAACGTTATTATAATGGACGGTAGAGTCCCGCACGCAATTCTTATGGAAATTTTGACAGATGAAGGTGCTGGTACTATGGTTAAGGGTGAAAAATAATGATTGACGTAATATCACTTGACAAACAGTTCGTCGCAGGGACTTATAATCGTTTTCCCGTAAGCGTACAGTACGGAAAGGGCAGTTTTTTATACGATCAATCGGGCAAAGAATATATAGATATGGGTTCAGGGATAGGCGTAACTGCGTTCGGCATATCCGACGACGAGTGGGTAAAGGCGGTTACCGACCAACTCACTAAGGTGCAACACACCTCAAACCTTTATTACACTTCGCCTTGTGTTCTTCTTGCAAAGACCCTTTGCGAAAGAACGGGGCTTAAAAAGGTTTTCTTTTCAAACTCGGGTGCGGAAGCAAACGAATGTGCTATTAAAACGGCAAGAAAGTACGCACAAGACAGGCGTGGTAAGGATTGCTATAAGATTATAACGCTTAAAAACAGTTTTCACGGTAGAACGATAACTACTCTGTCCGCTACGGGGCAAGACTGTTTTCATAATACGTTTACCCCACTAACCGACGGTTTTTTATACGCTACCGCAAACGACTTAGAGTCGGTAAAATCCCTCGTTGACGATACGGTTGCAGGGGTTATGATTGAAGTCGTTCAAGGCGAGGGCGGTGTTATTGCGTTGGATAACGACTTTGTCGTTGGCGTTTACGAACTTTGCAAAGAAAAGGATTTGGTTTTTATTTGTGACGAGGTTCAAACGGGAAACGGCAGGACGGGTAAACTTTACGGGTATATGCATTACGGCGTAACCCCCGATATCGTAACTACGGCAAAGGGACTTGGTGGTGGGCTTCCGATAGGGGCTTGTATGATGGGCGAAAAGACCCAAAGCGTTTTGGGGTTTGGCGACCACGGTTCGACCTACGGTGGTAACCCCGTTTGTTCGGCGGGTGCGTTGTCTGTTATAAATCGTCTCGACCAAAAGTTTTTGGACGGTGTGGAACAAAAAAGTAAGTACGTTTTTGATAGGCTTAAAAAAATGAAAGGTGTGGTTTCCGTTTCGGGAAAGGGGCTTATGATAGGCTTTAAGACCGAAAAACCCGCAAAGGAAGTCGTGCTTAGTTGTATTGACGGTGGGGTTTTGTGCTTGACCGCAAAAGACAAGGTTAGGTTGTTGCCTGCTCTTAATATTCCGTTAAACGTTTTGGAAAAGGCTTTGGACGTTATTGAATGGGCTTGTAAGCCGTAAGAAATAAGGAGAATTTGGATATGGATTTTAAAGGTAGAAGTTTTCTTAAACTTTTAGACTATACACCTGAAGAGATTGAATACTTAATCAATCTTGCTATGGAACTTAAAGCAAAAAAGAAAAAGGGGATTTTGCATAGAGAGTGCGAGGGAAAGAACGTAGCCTTGATTTTTGAAAAGACGAGTACGCGTACCCGTTGCAGTTTTGAAGTTGCTTGTTCAGACCTTGGTATGAGTTGTACTTACCTCGACCCAAAAGGCTCGCAAATAGGAAAAAAAGAAAGCATTGCGGACACGGCGAGGGTGCTTGGTAGAATTTACGACGGCATTGAGTACCGTGGCTTTGGACAAGAGATTGTTGAAAACCTTGCAAAGTATGCGGGCGTACCCGTTTGGAACGGTTTGACCAACGAATTTCACCCCACGCAAATCCTTGCGGATTTTATGACGATAAAGGAAAAGTTTGGCACTCTTAAAGGCGTAAAACTCGTCTATATGGGTGACGCAAGATACAATATGGGCAACTCTTTAATGGTGGGTGCGGCTAAAATGGGTATGCACTTCGTCGCTTGTACCAACCAAAAATATTTCCCGTCAAAAGATTTGGTTGACGAGTGCTTAAAAATCGCTGAAAAGACGGGTGCTAAGTTAGAGTTTATCACCGACCCTATGGTTGCGACCTTAAATGCGGACGTAATATACACGGACGTTTGGGTTTCTATGGGTGAGGCGGACGAGGTTTGGCAAGAGAGAATAAACGACTTAAAGCCTTATCAAGTCAATATGAAGGTTATGAATAACGCTAAGGATAGTTGCGTGTTTATGCACTGCCTACCCGCTTTCCACGACTTGGATACGGAAATCGGCAGAGAGATCAACCGCAAGTACGATCTTACGGCGATGGAAGTTACCGACGAAGTTTTTGAAAGTGAAAGGTCCATCGTTTTCGACGAAGCGGAAAATAGGATGCATACCATCAAGGCGGTTATGCTTGCTACGTTAAAGGGAAACTAAATGGTTAAATTTAAGCCGACCTTGCTTTAATTAAACGGGGGTCGGCTTTTTTATCGGGTGACGGCACAAGTTTACTTGACAATGAGTAATTTAAAATGTAAACTATTAAAGTACACGGGTGGTTTTACCCGATAAGGAAAGGTTAATATGATTTGCAAAACTATTTTGGATGCAATAGGCAACACGCCTATCATACAACTTAATAAAATGGTCGGCGAAAACGACGCAAGAATTTTGGTTAAGTTTGAAGGCTTAAACGTAGGTGGCTCGATAAAGACGCGTACCGCTTATAATATGATTTGCGACGCTGAAAGTAAGGGGATTCTTAAAAAGGACTCTATTATCGTTGAACCTACAAGCGGTAACCAAGGGATAGGTTTGGCACTCGTCGGGGCGGTAAAGGGGTATAAGGTCGTTATCATTATGCCCGATTCGGTAAGCGAAGAACGTAGAAAGTTGGTTAAACAGTACGGTGCGGAAGTTATTTTGGTACACGACGACGGCAACATAGGGCTTTGTATAGAAGAGTGCTTGAATTTAGCACTTAAAATGAAAAATGAAAACCCAAAAGTTTTCGTTCCGCAACAGTTTGAAAACCCCGCTAATCCGGAAATCCAACGCCGTGCAACGGGTAAAGAGATTTTGGAACAAGTCGGTGGCCCTATACACGGATTCTGTTCGGGCATAGGCACGGGCGGAACCATCACGGGTATAGGCGAAACGCTGAGGGCGGCAAACCCCGATATGCTTATTTGGGCGGTAGAGCCTGAAAACGCTGCGATACTTTCGGGCGGGTCTATCGGCACGCATATTCAAATGGGTATAGGTGACGGGCTTATCCCCGCGATACTCAACACCGATATTTATAACGACGTGTGCATTATTAAGGATGAAGAAGCCTTGCAAACTTCTAAAGACCTCGCATTAAAAGAGGGTATTTTGTGTGGTATAAGTAGCGGAACTAACGTTGCGGCGGCGATTAAACTTGCTAAAAAATTAGGCAAGGGAAAGACTGTCGTTACCGTGCTACCAGATACTGCGGAAAGGTATTTTTCAACACCGCTTTTTGAATAAAATTTCGACCACCGCTTTTGGTGGTCGTTCGTTTATTAGATATATATAAAGGTTAGGGCAACGCCCTTTTTTGGAGATGGATATGGGATTAAAAGGAAAGACTGCGTTCGTTACGGGTAGTGGCGGCGGAATAGGTAGAGCGATTTGTTTAGCACTTGCAAAGGCAGGCGTTAAGACGGTACTTTTTGGCGGTAATAATAAGAAAAATCTTTTAGAAACCAAACGACAAGTGGAAGACCTTGGCGGAAATGCAGAGATATTTTCGGGTAACTTGACGGACGAGAAGGTTTTAGACCAAACGTTTTGCGAGGCGGTTAAAAAGACGGGCGGGATAGATATACTTATCAATAACGCGGGAATAGCCATGCACGCCCCGTTTGAAGAAACTACGCCAAAGATGTTTGACGATATTATGACCTTGAACGCCAAAGTCCCTTTCTTTCTTTGTCAAAAGGCTTTGCCGTATTTAAGAGAGTCCGACCACGCAACTATTATAAATATCGCTTCGGTAGTCGCTCATCAAGGTTATCCTATGCAAAGCGTTTACACCGCATCAAAGCACGCACTTTTGGGAATAACAAAGTCGCTTGCGTCCGAAGTTTACAAAGACGGGATAAGAGTACACGCGATTTGCCCCGGTGGGGTTTATACGGATATGATAAAGTTGACACGCCCGGATCTTACCCCCGACGGTATGATTATGCCCGAAGAAATTGCAAATATCGTTACGTTTTTGCTTGAAAATCGCGGCAATGCGGTCATTGACGAAATTATCGTGCATAGGTTAAACAAAGAACCTTTTTTGGTTTAAGACAAAGTAAAACGCCTGCGGTAATCTTCCGCAGGCGTAAATATTCAGTTTTCAATACCTATTAAAGTTAGTTCATCGCTCAAACGTAAATTGTTATTTCGACCACGCTTACTTCGTGCCACTTGCACCTAAACGTTTAGCACCTTCTTTACGATGCTTTTCATCGCTTAACCTATCGTTTAGTCTTTCTAACCCTTTGCGTTTAAGCGGGATATATTGTAACATTCGTCTATACTGTTCATCGGTCCATACCCCCTTTTTTATCTAATAGTGTGTTCCCTATTTGCAATTTTATTTTAACATAGGGGATAGGCGATGTCAATAGGGGTGTAAAAAATATTGCAATTTAAATTTTAAAAAATCGTATTGACAGTAAAGATTAAATATTGTAAAATAAAAGTTAGTGATATGAAATGTATAATTATAATTAACGCTTTCCGCATGCCGAAGGAAAGCGTTTTACAAGCCCAAAGATTAAAAGACGAGTTGGTACGCCTAAACGTGGATACTGAAATAGTTTCTAACGGTAGTATGCGTACTCTTTTGGACTGCGGGAAATTACAGTCCGAACTTTCTGACGTGGATTTTATAATTTATTTGGATAAGGATAAGTACTTGTCGCACGCTTTGTCAAAGATGGGCGTAAAACTATATAACAGTCATAACTCAATCCGTATTTGTGACGATAAGGGCGAAACGTACCTTGAACTTGCAAATAAAGGTTTTAATTTACCAAAGACCGTTTTTGGTGCTTTATGTTACGCTCAAGATAAAAGTATAGACGGCGAAACGGTTGATAGATTAGAAAATACATTTGGCTATCCTATGATAGTGAAAGAGAGTTTTGGGTCAATGGGTAAGGGCGTGTATAAAGCAGATAACCGCACTGAACTTTTGGCGGTTTTAGAGAGTGTAAAGTTAAGACCGCATATTATCCAAGAATATTTGGGTAAAAGACAGGGCGTTGACGTTAGAATTATAGTTATAGGCGGAAAAGCAGTCGCTTCAATGGAAAGGTTTAACGATAAGGATTTTAGAAGCAACGTCGGTGCTGGCGGTGGCGTTAGAGAAGTCGTGCCGAGCAGTGAGTTTATTGACACCGCCGAAAGGGTTGCTAAAACGATAGGGCTTGATTACTGCGGTATTGACCTTTTGTACGGGGATAATGATAAGCCGTACGTTTGCGAGGTAAATTCCAACGCTTTTTTTGAGGGTATGGAAAAGGCTACGGGCAAAAATATCGCAAAACTTTATGCTGAATTTATAGTTAACGATATAAAATCTTGCTAATCGGCAAGATTTTTTTATGCGAAAATAGCGGAAAATGACAATAAGTTGGCAAAAAAATCTATTGACTTTGCTTAATATATGAATTAAAATAAATAAAAAACCGTGAGAGAAGTGCAATGAAAGACCTTATCTATCCTATAAAAATAATCGCAGAAGTAAACGTGGAAAATTCAAGTGCGTTGAAGATTAAAAGTTATCCGCAAATCGGGCTTAGTGAACCTAACCTTTGCACGATAAAAAAAGGCGGGTATATAATCGTCGATTTTGGTATGGAATACGTGGGCGGAATAAGGCTTTTATCAAGGCACGGCAGTCAAAAAGTCAGAATACGTACGGGTGAATCGGTTATGGAAGCGTGTTCGGAACTCGGCGAAAACGGGTCTTGTAACGACCACTCTTTAAGGGATATAACCGTTATGGTGCCAGACTATTCGGACAACTCGTATTTTAAGACGGGATTTCGTTTTGCAAGGGTTGATAACCTCAGCGACCAAGACTTTACGCTTAAAAGCCTTATCTTGGTTTCTGATGAAGCCGACCTTGAACAGGTGGGTAGTTTTGAGTGCGATGACCCCGTTATAAATAAGATTTTTTCTACCGCAGTACGCACCTTAAAACTGAACGCTCAAAACGGCGTACTGTACGACGGGATAAAGCGGGACAGATTAGTTTGGGTAGGGGATTTACATCCAGAAGTTTTGGCTTATACTTGCTTATTTGATGATTATTCGTACGTGGTTAACAGCCTTGAATATAGCATTGAATCCACACCTCTGCCACAATGGATGAATAATGGATTTCCGTCATATTCAATGTGGTTTTTGTTGATTTTTTGCGATTACGTTTTCCACTCTAACGACCAAACGTTTTTTGAAAAACATAAAGATTACGTTTACAAAACGGCAATTCAGGTTTCAAATTTAGTGGATGACGAGGGCAAACTTAATTTAGGATTCGTGTTTTTGGACTGGCCAAGCACCACTTTCCCCGATAAGGGAATAAACGGTGTCGTGGCGTTGTGTGTAAAAAGTTTAACGGCAGTTTGCGATATGCTATGTGGTTACGATTGCACGGGGATACGATGTAAAATTAATCTTTTGAAAGCCTATTATGACAAGCCTTGCGATTATAAGCAAGGTGCGGCACTTCGTATCTACGCATCGCTTAACCAGTCTGCGGACGTGATAACTCTTGGCGGTGCGAAGGGTTTTTCAACTTTTATGAGTTATTATCTTTTAGATGCGGTTGCTAAGGAATACGGTGCGGAAAAATCCAACGAATTATTAAAAGAGTACTACGGCAAGATGCTTGACCTTGGTGCTACCACATTCTTTGAGGATTTTGATATTGAATGGGCTCGGAACGCCGATAGAATTGATAAGGTAACCGACCCCGACAAAATAGACGTTCACGGGTCGAAAGGTGATTTTTGCTATAAGGGTTATAGGCATAGCCTTTGTCACGGTTGGGCATCAGGTCCTATTCAGTACCTAATAAAGAGAGTTGCGGGTATAAACGCAGAAGATTTCGGGTGTAAAAAGATTTCTGTTAAACCCGACCTCGGCGGATTAAAGTACGTTAAGGTCAAATTCCCGACCCCGTACGGCGTAGTTAAAGTCGAGTGTGATAAAGACGGACTAAAAAAAGCAGAACTGCCTAAGGGTGTAGAATTAGTTAAATAGCCACGAGTTTATAGGTGGATTAGCAAGTGAAAAAACCAGCGTACATTGACGCTGGTTTTTAAGTGCAAAAATATTAAAAAAGGATAAAAAAATGACGTACAACGTATTGATTTAATGGTTTCAATGTTATATAATAAAATAGAAGGATAAACGCGTGCTTTAAGCGTTAGGAGGGATTTATATGGAAGGACAAAAATGGTATAAAAACGTTTATCGCAGGACTTTGCTTGATATGCATATTAACGACCGCAACGACGGTGAATTTTCTCTTTTTTCTGCGGATAAGTACGTGGATTGTCTTAAAAAAGCAAAGATAGAATCCCCTATGATATATATTCAGTCGCACACGGGGCATTGTTATTATCCCACCAAAACCGCAGTTTATCACTCGGGTGTAAGTTGTGACGATAAGATTAAAACTCTTATCGACAAGTGCGTTGCTGAAAATATGAAGGTCGTAGGGTATTATAGCGTTATTTATAATACTTGGGCGGAATTAAATCACCCCGACTGGGCTATGCGTTTTAGTGACGGTGAAAGTCATATCCAAAAAAAGCAACGCTACGGGCTTTGCTGCCCTAACAATATGGATTACCGTAAGTTTGTCGATGCACAAATCAGCGAGGCGGCAAGCCATTTTGGACAAGTGTTTTCGGGTATGTTTTACGATATGTTGTTTTGGCCTATTCCGTGTTACTGCGACGCTTGTAAAAAGCGTTGGGCGGAAGAAGTGGGTGGTGAAATGCCCACGATAGAGGACGAAACTGACGAAAGGTGGAACCTTTTGTTGCGTAAAAGACAAGTTTGGATGGGTGATTTTTGTAACTACGTTCGTGATACGTCTAAAAAGTATTTTCCTACTGCTACCGTAGAGATGAATTATGCAGGGGTTATGGCGTTTGGCGGTTGGGCGGGTTCTACTGAACTTGTAAACGACGCTTGTGAATTTGCGGGCGGGGATCTTTACGGGGATTTATTGAACCACTCGTTCAGTGCAAAATATTACCTTTCCGTAAGCCGAAATCAGCCGTTTGAATATATGGTTGGGCGTTGTGATGAAAACTTGAACGAACACACCGCAACTAAGTCGTACAAGCAACTTGCAACCGAAACGTTTTTGACTATTGCTCATCACGGGGCGAACTTTATTATAGATGCAATAGACCCCGTGGGGACGGTTGACGAGAGGGTTTATGACAGAATAGGTAAAATCTTTGATAATCTTAAAGATTACGAACCCTATCTTGACGGAAATCTTCTTGCGGACGTGGGTGTGTTTTTTGACAGTAAAATTAAAAACTATTCGGATTCCAACCCCGAATTCGACAATAAGTCTTGTTCGGTAAACGCCGTGAGAACGTTGATAGAAAAGCATATTCCCACCGCGGTATTTGCAAACGGTGTTTTGGATAAGATTTTCGACTATAAATTAGTCGTTGCGGGTAGGCTTAAAGATTTTTATACTGAATACGAAGACGTGCTTAAAGAGTACGTAAAAAATGGTGGGGCGTTATATCTTTCGGGTAAAAACAACCTCTCTTTAATGAAAGAGTTTTTTGGTGCGGAATTTTTAGGGTTTACGAAAGAAACCAAAACGTACGTTAGACCTACCAAAGATTTTGGTGAAGTGTTGGGCGAATTTACTGAGAATTATCCTATGCCCGTCAACTACGCACTTCCCGTTTACAAGGTGGACGATAGTTGTGTAAAGGGTTACGTGACGTTGCCTTACACAGATCCCGCGGATTATATTAACTTTGCGTCAATCCACTCAAACCCGCCTGGAATAAAAACGCAAATCCCCGCAATTATGGTTAAGGATTACGGCAAAGGCAAGGTTATGTGGTCGGCGTGCTCGATTGAAAACGAAACCAGAACTTGTTTTAAAGAAGTTTTTGCAAACGTGATAAATTATCTTATTGGCAAGGACGCTTTATCCGTAAACGTTGTCACGGCAAAATGTGTGGAAGCGGTTTTCTTTAAGACGAAGGACGGCTACCTATTCAGTTTGGTGGATTTGGTTAACACCGAGGATGAGATTGCTAAGGATTTTACCATAAAAATCAAGTGCGATAGAAAGGTTAAGAGGGTAGTAAGATTGCCCGACCTAAAAGACGTGCCGTTTATTTGCGATGAAAATTCGGTTACCGTTAGCGGTGAGGTCACGAATTTTGATATGTATAAAATAATAACTGAATGATTAGTTTTTTGAAGATAAACCGAACCTAAAAACGCAGGGTTCGGTTTATTTTTTTGGCGTTGACAAAAACGGGATAAAAAATTAGGGATAATTTGTCGATAATGTGTTCAATATGGCAGTCAAATACTTGACAAATTTATATTTTTAATGTATTATAATATCGAGAAAAAAATAACGATATAATTTTATCGAAAGGATTGTTTGACTTTGGAGAATTTAGAAACGGCGTCACACGTGACGCTTGGAAGAATGCCTATCTATCTGAAAGCGTTACACGCAATGCGTGATAGTGGCAAAAAATATGTTTCTTCGATTGCCCTTGCGGAAGCCGTAAGGGAAAATTCTTCTTTGGTCAAAAAAGATCTTTCATACGCTATAAAAAGCGAAGGTAAACCAAGGGTCGGCTACGAAGTGGCTGCCCTTATTTCGGATATTGAGGATTTTTTAGGTTATAAAACGGTAAAAAACGCAGTTATAGTCGGGGTGGGTAAACTCGGTCAAGCACTTATGGGGTTTGGCGGGTTTGCTAAATACGGCTTGAACATAGTCGCGGGGTTTGACACTAATCAAGCGGTCGTGGGGGCTGTGGTCAACGGTAAACCCGTACTTGACTTTTCCTCAATCAAAAGTTACGCTACCGAAAACGGTGTTAAGATAGGTATTATTACAACGCCTAAACAGTTTTCACAAGGGGTTGCAAACGAACTTGTGGAAGGCGGGATTCGTGCCATTTGGAATTTTACGTCAAGGCACTTATCCGTACCGAATACGGTTGCGGTTAGAAATGAAGATATGGCGTCCGGGCTTGCTATTCTTTCAAAGCAACTCGACGATATGTTAAAAAAAGAAGATAAATAATTTTTAGGAGTGTATATAATGGAATATCGTATTGAACACGACTCTATGGGAGAGATGAAGGTCCCCGCAGATAGTTTTTGGGGGGCACAAACGCAAAGAAGTTTAGAGAACTTTAAAATCGGCACGGAAAAAATGCCCGTTGAAATAGTTCACGCTTTCGGCATACTTAAAAAGGCTGCCGCACTTGCAAACCTTCAACTCGGAAAATTAAGTCAAGAAAAGGCGGATGCAATCAGTTACGCTTGTGATGAAGTTATCAAGGGTAACCTTAAAGACAACTTTCCGCTTGCAGTATGGCAGACGGGTAGCGGTACTCAATCAAATATGAACGTTAACGAAGTCGTTGCAAACTTCGGTAATGCACACGTTGGCAAAAAACTTTTACACCCCAACGACGACGTTAATATGAGTCAATCTTCAAACGACACTTTCCCGACGGCAATGCACATTGCTGCGGTTATTGAGATTGAAGATAAACTTATCCCTGCAATCGATAAACTTATCGCAACCTTTATTCGCTTGGAAAAGGAAAACGAAGGCATCGTTAAGAGTGGTAGAACGCACTTGCAAGACGCAGTTCCGATCGCTTTCTCTCAAGAGATTTCAGGTTGGAGAAGTATGCTTGAAGTGGATAAGGAAAATATCCTTGCTTCCCTTAAAGGTTTACATAGTCTTGCACTTGGCGGAACGGCTGTCGGTACGGGGCTTAACACTCATAGAGATTTTGGTAGGGTAGTTGCTGAAAAGGTTAGCGAAATCACTAACAGACCTTTTGTAACCGCCGAAAATAAGTTCCACGCATTAACTTCAAAAGACCAGTTGGTATTTAGCCACGGTGCATTGAAGGGGTTGGCGGCAGACCTTATGAAAATCGCAAACGACGTTCGTTGGCTTGCAAGTGGACCGAGAGACGGTTTAGGCGAAATATTTATTCCCGAAAACGAACCGGGTTCGTCCATAATGCCTGGCAAGGTTAACCCAACTCAATGCGAATCAATGACTATGGTTGCAACTCAAGTTATCGCAAACGACGTTGCGGTAGGTTTAGGTGCTTCGCAAGGTAACTTCCAACTCAACGTATTTATGCCCGTAATAATCTATAACTTCTTGCAATCGGTAAGATTGCTTGCGGACGGTATGGTATCTTTCAACGATAACTGCGTAACGGGTATTAAAGCAAATAAAGAAAAGATGAAGCATAACCTTTACAACTCGTTGATGCTTGTAACCGCACTCAACCCGTATATCGGTTATGAAAACGCTGCAAAGACGGCGAAAAAGGCACACAAGGAAAACATCAGCCTTAAAGAGGCGTGCGTAGAACTTGGGCTTCTTACCCCCGAAAAGTTTGATGAAGTTTTCCATCCAGAAGAAATGGCTTATCCCAACAAATAACGGAGAAAATAAGATGTTAGAAATTTGTTACTATCCAGGATGTACGCTTAAAAGCAAGGCGAAAAAACTTGACGACTGTGCAAGAAAGGTTGCCTTAAAACTCGGCGTAGAGATGAAAGAGATTGAAAATTGGCAATGTTGCGGTGCGGAATACACCACGGGTTCGGGCGAAATCGCTACAAAACTTTCGGCTGTTCGTTCGCTTGATTACGCTAAGAAACACGGTGGTAAACTTCTTACCTTGTGTTCGGCTTGCCATAACGTTTTGAAGCGTACTAACGACGCTATGATAAACGACGAGGATATGAATTTTAGGGCAAACAACTATCTTGCACTTGACGAAAGATATAACGGCGAAACGCAAGTTATACATTACCTTGAACTTTTGCGTGATACGATAGGGTTTGACGAGATTAAAAAACAAGTCGTAAAACCCTTAAACCGTAAGGTAGCGGGGTATTACGGGTGCTTGTTGCTTAGACCGGGTAAGGTTATGCAGTTCGATAAGCCGGAAAGTCCAAGCGTTTTAGAAGACCTTATTAAGGCTCTTGGCGGTCAACCCGTCGTATATCCTTATAGAAACGAGTGTTGCGGTGCTTACGTTTCTTTAAAAGCACCCGACCTTGCAAATAAAAAGAGTTCGGCAATTTTGGATTCTGCAACTTCTTTCGGGGCTACTGAGATTATGACGGCTTGTCCGCTTTGTCAGTACAACTTTGAAAAGAACTGTGGGGACAAGATTAAGGTAACTTACTTTACAGAACTTATGGCGGAGGCTTTGGGAATAGATGAATAAAGAATTACAGGTAAAACTGCTTAATTTAATGAGCAACACCGACGCAAAAAAATGTATGAAGTGCGGTAAATGTACGGGTAGATGCCCGTCCTACGACGAGATGGATTTAAAGCCACATCAATTCGTTTCGCTTATTGCACAAGGCAAAATCGATAAACTTATGGAAAGCAAATCCATTTGGGTATGTTTGTCGTGTATGGCTTGCGTGGAACGTTGTCCACGTGGCGTAGCACCTGCAAACGTTATCGAAGCGGTTAGGGATACGATAATTAAAGAACAAGGCAATAACGGGGTCAAGGCAGAAGATATTCCGCCGATTATTGACGAAACCGTTCCGCAACAACTGTTGGTTGCTGCATACAGAAAGTACAATAGGTAAAAATTTTTAAGGGTAATATATATGCATAGAATAGGAGTTTTTATATGTTGGTGCGGTAGTAATATCGCCGCAACTGTTGACGTGGAAAAGGTTAGCGAAGTCATCAAAAGTGAAAAGGGCGTCGTATTTTCCGCAAACTATCAATATATGTGTTCTGAAAACGGACAACAATTGATTAAAAATGCAATAAAAGAACATAACCTTACGGGTGTTGTAGTAGGGTCGTGTTCACCGAGAATGCACGAACAAACCTTCCGCCGTGCAGCGGAATCCGCAGGGCTTAACCCGTATATGGTTGAAGTCGCAAACATAAGGGAACATTGTTCGTGGATACATAAGAACAAAGAGGAAGCAACTGAAAAGGCTATCATCCTTGTTAGAACGGCTATCGCAAAAGTTATGCTTAACGCACCGCTCACCGAAGGCGAAAGCCCCGTTACCAAACGTGCGTTGGTTATCGGTGGTGGTATTGCGGGTATTCAAGCGGCACTTGATATTGCAGGTGCGGGCTTTGAAGTCGATATAGTCGAAAAGAACGCAACTATCGGCGGTAGGATGGCTCAAATAGACAAGACCTTCCCAACGCTTGACTGTGCCGCATGTATTCTTACGCCTAAGATGGTTGAGTGTGCACAAAACGATAAAATTGATATTATGACGTATAGTGAAATCGATAACGTTCAAGGCTTTGTCGGTAACTTTACCGTATCCATTAAGAGAAAGGCAAGGTACGTTGACGAAAAGAAGTGTACGGGTTGTAAGGTTTGTATGGACGCTTGTCCGTCAAAGAAAGGGCTTAACGAATTCAATATGAATATGAATAACCGCCCCGCAATTTACATACCGTTTGCACAAGCGATTCCTAACGTTGCGGTTATCGACCCCGAACAGTGTATTAAACTTAAAACGGGTAAGTGCGGTCTTTGTCAAAAGAAGTGCGGTGCAGGTGCAATTAACTATGAAATGAAGGACGAATATATCGAAAGGAAATACGGTGCAATCGTGGTTGCAACCGGGTTTAAGCCCATCGATATCAAAGAATCGTTCAACGAATACGCTTACAACGATAGCAAAGACGTTATAACTTCGTTAGAACTTGAAAGGCTTATGAACGCCGCAGGCCCTACTAACGGCGTACTTCTCCGTCCGTCCGATAATTCGCATCCTAAGGATATAACCTTTATACAATGCGTTGGCTCTCGTGACGTTTCGGGTTGCGGTAAACCGTACTGCTCAAAGATTTGCTGTATGTACACCGCAAAACACGCAATGCTTATTAGAGAAAAATATCCTGATACGACCGTTCACGTATTCTATATCGACGTTCGTACACCGGGTAAAAACTACGACGAATTCTATCGCCGTGCGGTAGAACAATATAACGTAGATTATATAAAGGGTATGGTTGGTAAAATCTATCCGCAGGCAAACGGCAAACTTTTAGTCCAAGGCTCTAACCTAATCGATAACGAACAAGTTATCATCGAGTCCGACTTAGTCGTTTTGGCTACGGCAATCGAACCTGAACCCGCAGTTAGAAAGGTCGCAACTATGCTCGCCGCAAGTATCGACACGAACAACTTCTTAACCGAAGCACACCCCAAACTTCGGTTAAGAAG